>DATGJX010000074.1:0-44793 GCA_035294905.1 Vulcanimicrobiaceae bacterium
GTGGTCCGCGCACGGCAAAAAGCTGCGCATCCGCGCAAATGGAACCCCAGGCTTCGGGGGCGGGAATCACGGGCTCGAGCAGACGCAGCGAAACCGGTGTCGCCAGAAGCGCGGCGAGCGTCTCACGCACGCCGTTCGCAACGACGCACGCGGCGCTCACGGGCAGCGACGATCGCCGTTCGAAACAGGCGCGCCGTACGCGCCGCCCGTTACAGTTTTCGCTTTGGCTGTCGAACGCCAGCACCGTGAGCGCACTCACTTCAGCAGATCCATCACGGTTTTCGCAGCGCTACCTTGCGCTTTGCCTGCCGCGCGAATCGCGTCGAGCGCAAGATAGGCTTCCTGCAAACGCTGCAATCCCGCTTCGATGTCGATACCGCTGCTCTCACGCGCGAACGGCGTAACCGGACCGAAGTTGTCCTCACCGGCTCTGCCGATATGCGGCGCAATGCCGAGCGGCGCCGCGACGTGCTGCGGGTCGACCATTTGCAGTTTGGTTCCCGGCGCGAAACGCGCAAGCGCGAGACGCCCCATGACGGTTCGCTGCAACTCACGCCGCCCGGTACGCGGATCGATCGTTGCGCGTTCGTAGGTAACGCTGCCGTCCGCTTCGATGCGCGCGGTTTTCGCGTATCCCAGCGCAGCGTCGACGCGATCGGCATGCAGCGGCACAAGTGTTGCGTCCTCGCCGGCGTAGCCGAGCATCGGCCGGCCTTGCGCATCGACAAGCGCTCCGTCTCGAAGCGCGAAACTGCCGTCGCGCGTAAAAAGCATCCGTCCACGTTCGTCGCTGGTGACGAAATACGCATCGGGCGGCGGTGCAACGGAAAGCGGATCGAGCACGTGCTGAGCGGCTTGCGGTTTGGCAACGTCGCTGCGCTCCGGCGTCGCACCTGGCGAGTAGGCTTGAAGCACGTCACGCTCGCGTACGGCGATGTCGTCGAGCGCGCGCATCGTTGCGTTCGAAATCAGCACGCCGCTGCGCTCCGCGTGTCGGTGTCGAGGTCGATACCGCGCTTGGCAAGCGAATATCGCGCTTGCGCGAGCGCGTCCGCAACTTGGCGGCGTGCGGCCTCGGGGCAAATGGCCACGAGCTTCAGCTGTGTTCCGCGTGATTGGAGCAGCACATGCACGCGGCCGTGCTCGCCCTCGGCAGTGAACGATGATTTCTTCGACGCACAGCGAGGGCGTAAGAACGCGCGCTCGATTTTTCGTGCGAGCGCGGATCGCGGCGCGCGGCGTTCCGCCGGAATGCCCTGCGAACGGTCTGCCGTCTTGCTCGCTGCTTCAACCGTTGTGCCGGCGCGCGACAGCCGCGATGCGGTTTCGTGCGTACCCGTGTGCGCGCCGTTCAATTCGCCGCCAAGCGTTTTTGCATTGGGCGCCTTCACAGTTGCGGATTTGGCGCAGCCGCCCGCGCCGTACAGCGCGGAGTACCACGCCTGCGAAAGCGATCTGCGGTCGAGCATGGCGACCGGCGCCGTGAGAACGCTGAATTGCAATTGCTCGGTAATCGTCATGGCGCAAGCCTAACGCTGCGGCATGACGTGCGGGCTGCGGAGTTGTTGCCTTCCTGTTACGGCTGGAAATGTTCGAGTCGCTCGCGGTATCGCCCGTCGTCAAACGCGGGGCCGCGCTGCACGTACATCTTGGCGTTGGCAAGATCGAACGTCACGATGAAGTTCTTGAGAATCGCCATGCCGATGTTACCGGCGTCGAAGCGATCGGCGAATGCGCCGCGCTGAGCGAGCATCAAGTTGGTGTAGCGGTTGAAAAGCCGGTAGCTGCCGATGTCGAGTTCGTCGATGATGGCCGACATGGCGGGAACGCTTCCGCCTACGCCGTAGTCGGTGGCGAACTGCCGCTGCTGAAACTCCACCAAATTCGGGTGCGCGCGCATGAACGGCGCGAACAGCAAGAGCTCAGTGCTGTTTCCGGTGTCGACGACGAATCGTCCGGGTGTGTTGTTGACCTTGGCTTGAATTTCGATCAGCTGGCGATCGTCGTCGACCGCGATGGCATCCCCTTTCACGTGCAGCGTTCCCGGTTTGCCGAACGTGAGCGTCTGAGCGGCGGGATCGATGCTGACTTCCGCGGAGGCGAAGAACGGATAGCCCAGCACGCCGTCGGCATCGTACGAGCCGGTTGCACCTTGCAAGCTGAGCACCGTCACCACGTGAACGGGCAGCACTGCACCGCCGATTTGTATCGAGTCGAGCGCGGCGATAGCCATGCCTCCGGTTCGCTGGGCGCCGGCGACTTCCAGGTGTCCCTCCGGCTTCAAACCTTCCGCGGACGCAACGCGCAGATCCAAAACCACCGATTGCGCGCCGGTGTCCAGTAAGAAGAGGTAACGGTGTCCGCCGATCGTGACGTGCACGTAATAGTGCCCCTGATGCTCCTCGAGCGGGACCGTGACGGGTTTGTCCGTCTGAATCTCCGAGTTTTGCGGTATGGCAAAGACCCCGTCCTTGAGCGGCCGATCGACGTCGATAATTTCCGCATACCGCGTGATGTCGTACGAATGATCGCCGTTCGAGTCGATTTCTTTCTGGGCGAGCAGCTCACCGGCGAACGTCTTATAATCCGAGAAATCTTCCGTAGACGTGCCGTCTTCTTCATCGTAACTGATGCGATCGATCATCAGAGACTTCGTGTCGAGATCGAGCGTTTCGGACTGACCGTCCGGCGGCGAGACGGTCAGCTCGTACACGGAACGTCCGTCGGGCAGCTGCTTTTCGCCGTCGAGTTTGTCGTATTGAGGTTCGCGAACGAATCCGCCGTCGTCGATGAAGTCTTCGGTGTGCTGGCGCAGAAGCAAAAGCCCTTGCAACTGGCGCACGTTGCCGCTCTCGTTGACGAGGTATTCGTCGTCTCCCAAGCGCAGCGATTCCTCGGCGCGGCCCCCGATGTGCTCGTCGTTGCGCGCGCGATCGGCGGTTTGCCACGTATGAAACGTTCCGGTCAGCCCTGCGCCGACGAGTGCTCCGCGAACTTCGAGCGTTTTCGCGCCGTGTACGTGAAGCGCTGCGAGTGCCGCCTTGCGCGCGCTCAAGACTTGATCGAGTGTGAGTGACGCGCTGTGCGCGTATGGCGCGGGCAACGCAAAAACAGCGGCAAGCAGCAGCGAGAGGCTACTGCGTTTTATATTTTTGATAGCTGTCGAGGACGTTCTCGACGTACGCCTGGGTTTCGGCATAGGGTGGAACGCCGCCATACTTCTCCACTGCGCCCGGTCCAGCATTGTACGCTGCAACTGCTAAACGTAAATCACCGTGAAATCGGTCGAGCAAGCCCTTGATGTATCTGGTTCCGCCCCACACGTTCTGCGACGGATCATATGCATCGGCGACGCCGAGCTGCGAGGCCGTGCCGGGTTCGAGCTGCATCAACCCTTGAGCGCCGGTTTTCGACGTGGCATTGGCATCGAACCCCGACTCATTTGCGATAATTGCTTTGACGAGTGCCGGATCGACGCCCCACGCGCTTGCATTGGCGTTGACGAGCTGTTCGATTTGGACGGGTGCGACGGGAGCCGGACCCCCGCTGCCATTCATAGCGGCGGAAACCATCGACGCAAAAGACGGCCCTGCGGCGCCAATCTGCGGCGGCGGGGACACGCAGTTCTGGCCGGTGATTTCGGCAATACGTTGCGTGACGGCGGCAAGGTCGCTGGCAATGCTCATGAGTCTCCTAAAGTATCGGCAAGGACGGCCAGTGCCGATAGGCTTTCCGCGGGCCGAACCGCCGGCTTGTGCTGGCGAACCAGCGCTTCGATCCGGTCTTCCGCGCTCGTTGCACGCAACGTAAAGGGGTCACCCGGCGTGATGCCCAGGCTGCGCGCGTCTTCGGTCTGAGCGAGCGATGCAATTGCGCGCCGCACCAGGCGCGCGTCACCTTCATGCGATTCATCGACGACCTGGCTCATCGTGCGGCTTGTACTGCCGAGCAGATCGATTGCGGGAAACCTGCCGGCATTCGCCAGCTTCGGGGAAAGCGCGATATGGCCGTCGAGAAGCGCGCGCGCCGCTTCACTGACCGGATCGCGATCGTCGCCGTCCCAAAGAACGGTCGCCACCAGCGTGATCGATCCGCGCAGGGCATTGCCCGGGACTTCCACCAAGCGCGCGAGATCCGCAAAGACGCTCGGCGGATAGCCGCCGCGGCCGACACTTTCGCCCGATGCGAGCGCCACCTCGCGCAGCGCGGCTGCAAAGCGCGCCAAACTATCCAGGATGAGCAGCACGTGCAATCCACGCGAACGCAGTTCGTCAGCCTGAGCCACCGCCACGCGCGCCGCGTGCACGCGTTGCGCGGCGCTGCGATCGCTGGTTGCGCACACGATCGACGCATGGCGCGGACAAAGACGCATCCACTCTTCCGCCTCTCGGCCGCGCTCGCCGACCAGACCGACGACGACCGCGTCGGCATATGCACCCTTCATCAGCCAATGCAGCAGCGTCGATTTTCCGCAGCCCGGCGGACCGAAAAGACCAATGCGCGCGCCGCGTCCGATAGTCAGGAGAGCGTCGATTGCGCGAATGCCGGTCCAGAACGGTGTTTCGATCGCGCGCCGCTGCGAAGGCGGCGGCGCCTGGACGCCCAAGCTTTTCGCGCGCCCGCGTAGCCGCGGTCCTTCATCGAGCGGGGTGCCGCGCGCGTCGATTGCGCGCCCAAGCATCACCGTGCCGAGCGGCATGGTCAGTGCCGCGGGATCGCACCAAACCGTATCTCCCTCAGAAATGCCGTCGAGAACGTCGTGGACTGCAATGAGCGCGTGTTCGTGTTTGAGCGCCGCGATGACGCCCGCGACCTCGCCGCGCGGACTGCAGATGCGCACGGCATCACCGACGGCGGCGGCCGGCAACCGCGCCGCAAGCAATCCGTTCCCCGCGGAAAGCACGGTGCCGCGCGCGATCAAGGCGTCACCGCATGCACGAGCGCTGCCAGCCGCACGCCAAGCGATGCATCAACGCTCCCGGTGTGAAGGTCGATGATTGCATCGCCGGGACGCAGTTGCATATCGGCAACGACGGGCACGCCGCATTTCAAACGATCCACGTCTTGCGCATGCACGCGCACGCGCAGCGGTTCCTCCGCCGCAAATCGCTGCAGCGCGCGATCGACGATCGCTTCGACGTCGACCGGTTCGAGCAACAGTTCACGGCCGAGCACGTCGACTGCAATGTCGGTGACCACCGTTTCGATTGCACCTTCGACGGCCTCGATGATCCGCGCATGGAACAACCGCACGTCGCGTGAAAGCGCCACCTGGTCGTCATCCGCAACGTCGGCTTGCATGCCAACCGCCGTGTCCTGCATCGTCTCAAATTCCAATGCAGGTTCGTCAGGTGCGGGTGTACGTGCGGCGAGCAGCGTTGCGGCAAGGCTTCGAAACTGGTTAGGCGTTTGCAATGAAGCTCTCCACATCGGCGAGCAGCGGCGAAGGGGGACGCTGCATACGCCGGATGATCAGGGCACGTTCGTGTTCGGGATACATATCGAGAACCGCTGCGGCTGTTGCGGCGGGCAGCGCGCTGATGATTGCGGCGGCGGCATGCGGCGGTTCGTTTTCGAGTGCGCCTCGGACGCTTGCGGGAGGAATTCCATGAACGGCGGTTGTTGTGCGAGCAATCGATGCGCGCTCGGCGGCGGTTCGAACGAGCGCCGCAACCGGCGCGCGGGCCCACCGCAGCGCGATCAGCGCAGCAATAGCCACGACAAGCGTCGGGAGCAGCGGCACAATCGCGCCGTACGCCAGCCACCAACCGTCTTTCTTGGCAATCGGCGTGTGCGTGAAGGAGATTGCCGCGACGTCGATGGTATCGCCGCGCTGCGGATCGATGCCCAGCGTTGCAGCCGCCAGTTCGCGAACTTGCGCGACGTCCACATTGCGCGCGGCGTCGACGAACACGGCAGCGGAAATCCGAACAACGCGACCCGGTGCTGCGCTCGATGAGACTTCGCGCGTTTCACTGCCGCGGTCGAGCTGCTGGTCGGAACGATCGTAGTGTTTGCCTTCACCGTCGTAGCGCTCGTCTTGCGTGCTCGACGTAATCGGCAGCGACGCGAGCGGAGAGCGACGCACGACCTTGCTCGTAATCGTGCGGCGATCGTAGTCGACGTGAACGCGCACGATTGCCGCACCTGCGCCGATCGCCGAGTCGAGGGCACTTTGCAGCGAGCGCTGCAGATCCGCCGAGTCGTCGTCGCCGGCACCGTTGCCGAGTGCGACGCCGCGATCGTCGACAAGCGTCACGTGCCGCTCGTCCAAACCCGGAACGCTAGCCGCCACGAATGAACGGATCCCGCTCACCGCATCGGCGGAAAGATGCGCGCCGGGTTCTAGGCGCAGGCGCACGCTCGCGCTCGCATCGTGCGAACTTTCATCGGCAAAATAGCTCTCTTTGGCGGGCGCGATAATGACTCGCGCGTCCTGCACACCGTCGATGCCTCGCAAGCCTAGCTCGATATCCCCCGCCAGACCGTCGCGCGTCTGCGCGTCGATCACGGCCTGCGGTGTGAGCGCGCCGAGTTTGCCCAGCACGTCGCTCGAGCCGTCGACGTGAGCGTGCGGAACGCCCGCCATCGACAACCGGAGCAGCACGTCATTGCGCCGCCGCGCATCCACAAGAACGTTGTCGCTCGTAGGAGTGAAGGGTACGTTCCAACTCGCCAAACGCGTTTCAACCTCGGTGAGTTGTTCGGGATGAAGCGCACTGGCAAACAGCGCAGCGCGCTGCGGATGCGCTATGACGCCGAAAAGTACGACAACGATCAGCACTCCTAGCGCGCCCGCCGCGGCAGTCGCGCGAATGTTGGCAGGCAGGGTGTTCCATCGAGCGAGCTGCGCGGCAACGTTCATGCCGCTACACCTGCATGTTCAAAATCGATTGCAGCGCCTGTGCCGTGCGCTGCGCCGCAGCGGTCGCGACGGAAAGCGCAACGTCCGCGCGCGCTCGTTCGTAAACTGCCGTCTGCAAATCGCCGGCACCCGCTGCAAAAGCATCTTCTGCGCCTTCGGCTTTGCCGAGCACCACGCCGAGATCGTCCAGCATTTTTGCGAACGCGTTCGGCTGCGCGACGTTTTGCGCAGATGCCCGTGGTGCGGAGTCGGGAATGAGCGCTTCCACTCTCATCAGACTTTGCCCATGTCGATGGTGCGTTCGGCAAGGCGCTTGCCGATGTCGAAGATCGACGCGTTTGCCTCGTAGGCGCGCGACGCATTGAGGACGGAAACCATTTCGGTGATCACGTCGACGCTCGAACCGCGCTGCACGTGCGATCCGCTCACCGTGATTTCAGGCGTCCCGTTCTCCGTTTGCAAGAGACGAAAATCCGGAACCAGGCGCGCGTACGACCCTTTCGGTCCGGCAGCTTCCGCAGCAGCGACGTTGCGCGCTTCGACGTCGAGCACGGCGCGCTGCGCATCCATACCGGATGCGGCGGTTTGGAGTAAACCCAGGCTATCCATGCGTCACGCTCTTGATTTCGGCGAGGCGCGCGTGCATCGCATTCATGAGGGCCTCTTGGAAAACGGCCTTTTCCGCAACGCCGGCCATCGCGGCGTCACTGCGCTGCGAACCATACGGCGTTTGCGCGCGTGACGTCGCGGAAGCGGCGCTCGCCAAGGCGTCGCGCGATTGCGCAAGGGCATTCATCAACGGTGCTGCGACATCGAACATGCCGCTAGCCTACGCGCGAACTATGTCAGATCAACGGCGGAATTGTTGCCGCGCTGTTTCCTTCCAATCGCGCAGCGCCTCGTCCACGGTTTCGAAAACCGGCCATTGAACGTCGGCCGCGGCGACCAGGAGAACCCGAAGCAAATTTACGTTCGTCACGACGAGCCTCGCGGGCGGATAACCCTTGGCCATACGCTGGGTGCGCATGCGCATGAGCATTCCGATGCAATTGGAATCGATGTACGTGACTTTCGTAAGATCGAAGACGACCCGCGGATGACTTGCGGCACGCTGAAGGTGCGGCCGCAACTCGTTACCGCGCGAGAGATCCCATTCGCCCGCGAGATCAATCGTCAGCGCAAATGGCTCCATCGGTTCCGAGCCGTACCTCACGCGAGGCTCTCGAACGTAACTCACGTTTCTATTTTCTCAGATGAACCGTTCGTACTACAAGATGGAATTGGACGTGGGATGCGGATCAGCGAGCGGCAAACGATCGAGCCGCGTGCATCAGCCCACCCTGAACCTCTTCGAGCCGGTTGTCCCGCAGCATCAGCGCCGGGATTCCGTCATCGAGCCATGGGTTGCTCCCTTGAAACCAAGCGCGAACTGATTCATGCCGGCCGTCGGCCGCGGCGATCATCCGTGCGAGCTGCAGCGTGAACCGAAGCACGTGCTGCCGTTGCGGTTCTCGTCCGAGCGTCCACTGATGAACGGCACGCGTCTCTGTGACGCCGCCAATCAAGGCCACGGTCGTTGCGCCGAGAATGGCGATGAGTTCGCTCACGACCTCACCAATGGGCAGCGTCATTGCCCATTCATGGGCACTGACGTCCGTCAGGGGATAACTCGGCTGCTTTTCTTCCACCGCACCAAGTATACCACCCTAAATCCCACCATTAAACCCACCCAAGAATCCAAATTATTGTGCCTTTGAAACGGGTAAGCCTTGCCGATCCAGTGGAATACCTGCAACCAAGCGCGTGACTTCGTCGTAGTTTTGGACACCCGAAGCGATGTGATTACTCTTCAAATAACCGTTGTAGACGCGCCACGAGAACCGCGAGAGACGCAGGTTTACAAATTGGGCGTTGCGTTTACGGATCGCGTCAAAGTCCGCCCACACTTGCGGAACGAATTCCCGGCGTGCGTATTTCGTTTTCTGCGGCAGATACAAGAACAATTCGAACCATCCCGAGTATTGCGCAACTGTGTCCTTGTCGCGCAAGCACGTCAGGACCGCAATGTAGTTCGCTTCGTCCTCCCTATTAAAGCCGGCGACGTGGCTCCATTCGTGCGCCTGACTGAACGGCAACTCGAACCAGAGCAGATCCGGCGCGAGCTGCGTTTCGAGCGTGAAGGGGTTGGTAAACCCGCTCGTGCCGCTCTTTTCCATGAACCAACCGGCAATCGGCGGCTTCGACGGGTGCACGTTCGGCGTCCACGCATCACCAAGGCGCCGCACCACCGGGAGCCATGCCGCGCGTAACACCATGAGATCGACGTCGTCGTCGCGGCGTTCTGCGTGCGCAAGCGGCGCCAGGCGATTCATCTCCGCGATCGCGCGCGTTCGGAGTGCGATGATCTGCGCGGCGTTTACGCGCGAGGCGTCATAGGTTGCGCGCGTTTCGAGCGGCGCGCGATCGTAACCGAATCCCCATCCGGCATAAAACCAGAGCGAGTAAAACCCGGCAACCGCGCCGATGCCGACGAGCATGCGCCACCATGGACGCGCGTAAATCAATGCCGCAAGAATCACCACGACGCCGGCGGCGATTACCGCATCGCCCAACGTGAACGGCACGTCGGGAGTAATCGACGACCAAAGATGCTGCCACGCCGGGTAGTAGCCGTTGGCGAAATGCGTTTCGACCCATTCGGGCGAGGGGCGCGACAATGCGGCGACGGCGCCCAAAATGATCAGCGCAATATCGAACGGCAACGTGTAAGACATAAAGGAGCCGCGCTTACGCTTGCGCGGCCCCTTCGACAGGCTCAGGGCGACAATCTCCGGATTAGCGCTTCGAGAACTGGAAGCGTTTGCGGGCGCGCTTGCGTCCGTACTTCTTCGATTCTTTTTCGCGCGGGTCGCGGGTGAGCAGTCCTTGCTTTCGCAGTACTTCGCGCAACGATTCATCCATCGAAATGAGCGCGCGAGCGATGCCGTGGCGCACTGCGCCGGCCTGACCCGTGGGACCGCCGCCTTCGGCTTTGACGTCGATGTCGAAGCGCGAGACACTCTGCGTGGCCTCGAGCGGCTGACGAACGATCTGCTGAAGCGTCGGGCGCGGGAAGTACTCGTCGATCGACTTCTTGTTGATGGTGATCACGCCCTGACCGAGCGAGATGCGAACTCGCGCGATGGAGCGTTTACGACGGCCGGTGCCTTGAAAATTTTCGTTCACGTAAACTCCTACGCCAACGGCTTCGGCTGCTGCCCGTCATGCGGATGCGCCGTTCCGGTATAGACTTTGAGACGATTCAGTTGGACGTTGCGCATGCGGTTGGTCGGGAGCATGCCGCGGACCGCGCGCTCGATGAGGCGCTCGGGATGTTTATCTTTGACTTGGCGAGCCGTTTCGATTTTCAGGCCGCCCGGATAACCGCTGTGGCGGTAGTAGACCTTGTTGTCCCACTTCTTGCCGCCGAGTTCGATTTTATCCGCGTTGATGACCACGACGTGGTCGCCGTCATCGATGTGCGGCGTCCAGGTGGGTTTGTGCTTGCCGGAGAGGGCACGTGCGATACGCACGGCGAGCGTTCCCAGGCGCTGCCCCGCCGCATCGACGATGTACCAATCATGCTGAGTCTCGGCGGTCTTCTGTTGGTAGGTCCGCATAACAGAGGCCAGTCTACGGGATTTTTTCCGCCGCGTCAAGCGGTTCTGTGCGGACATGAACTTGACAAGTATTTGAGTAGCTAAGTATTATGGCTTCCATGCTTACCGAGAACGTCGCCATCGCTTTAGGCGTGGCTCGCATCGACGCCTGGCTGCGCAAGCGGGTAGAGTCCGTCTTACCGGGCATTGGTTTCACGGACTTTGTGATTCTCAACGAGCTGGCGTCGGTGGTCGGCGGCCGGCTTCGCCCGGTGGACTTGGCCAACCGTTTGCAGCTCACGCCCTCCGGCGTGACCCGCGCGATTTTGCCGCTCGCGAAAGTCGGCCTAGTCGAGCGAACCGCTCACGAACGCGACGCGCGCGCCAGCTACGTCACCATCTCGCAAGCCGGCCGCGAGCGCCTCGAGGAAGCCCTGGACGACGTCGACCGCATCGTCGGCGAAACGCTCGCGTCAACGATCACGCGAACCGACCGCATCGCTTTGCTCGGCCTGTTCGAACGGTTGGGCTATTGACCAAGATAGCAATCGCGAATCGCGGACTTGGGCTTGACAAGCAGATACTATGCAGCGTACACTGTGCATCACACACTATATGGCAACCACTACTACGGCACTGGAGGAATCGGAACGCTTCGAGGGGCTACGGCAGGAACTGCGGCGCGGGTGCTTGGCGCTGGCCGTACTGGCTCAGCTGCGGCGAGAACACTACGGCTACACGCTGCGCAAGGCGCTCGATGATCTCGGGCTAGAGATCGACGAGGGCACCCTCTATCCGCTCCTGCGTCGACTCGAATCCCAGGGCCTACTTGAGAGCGAGTGGCGCGAGACCGACAAACGGCGCAAGCGCTTCTACAAGCTTTCGGTGAGCGGTGAACGCGTGCTCACCATGCTCATCGACGAATTCGTGCGCCTCAATACCGCACTTGCACGCATCACTCAGGAGGCTTGAGTGCCGTGACCACGATTGACCGCTATCTCGCCGCAGTGCAGCAGCATCTTCCCGAATCGCTCAAGGATCGACAGGGCGTCGTGGATGAACTCGCCGACGCGATTCAGTCAGACCTGGAGGACCGTCAAGCGCTTCTCGGGCGAGCTCTGAGCGACAATGAAGTCTCGCAATTCATCAAGGGCTTCGGTCATCCACGCTCAGTCGCGGCACGTTACTCGAAGCAACACGGATTGATCGATCCTGAAATCTTTCCGTTCTATGTCGATACATTGACCGCCGTACTGTCGTTCGCAATTCCGGCCGAACTTCTGGTTTTCACCGCCATCGCGGTCGCCACGCGCAACATGTCGTGGTTTTGGGACGGACTCGCGACGGCATGGCAATCGCTGCTGCTGGTCACCGCGACAGTGACGATCATCTTCGCGGTTCTCGAGCGCCTTTCGGATTACGAGCACCGCCTCGGGATGCTAGGATGCAATTGGGACCCGCGCCGCCTGCCGGCATCATATCCGTCACAGCCGTCCAACGTTCGGTCTAGCGGCTTTGCCGACTTCTTCTTCAACGCAATCGCGCTCTTGTTGCTCCTTCGGATTCCGTCGTTCGGAGTTTCCTGGCTCGCGTTCGTAATGACGCCGCCGTGGTATCCGCTCTACGTCTTCGCGATCGCCGGGACGGGCACGATCGCCCTCGCCGGTTTGCTGACCCTTGCCATGCCTAGCCTGATACGTGTACGAGACTGGACGGGCGTTGCCGTCAGCGCCCTCCTCATTATCGGATGTGCCATCACGCTGCACAACGTATGGCCGACAAGCAGCATCGCGGTTGTCGTCACGCTGGTTGCGGCAATCGCCGTACTCGCGTTTTACGCTTCCACGAGTTTTCGAAGCGCAGCCAGGCTCTCTACCCATCATCACGGAGGCGACTCATGACGATGCTCGATCGCTATTTGTACGCAATTCAGATCGGTCTTCCGAAGGACGCTCTCGGCAGCGACATCATCGCAGAGATTCGAGACGAGTTGCGCTCGCAAATCGACGAACCCGAAAGCGAACTTGGCCGTACGCTCACTGACGACGAAGAAGCGGCACTGCTGAAAGCGTATGGCCACCCGCGCATCGTGGCGGGTCGATATAGCGCGGTACAGTATCTCGTCGGCCCTGAATTTCTGCCGTTTTATTGGTCGACGCTCACACTCATCGTCACGATCGTCGTTGCGCTCGAACTCGTCGCCGGCGGCATCGCCGCAATCGCCACGCATAACGGCATGCATTTCTTCGAGGGGATCGGCGCTGCGTGGAACTCACTCTTCTGTATCTTCGCGATCGTCACGCTCAGCTTCGCACTCGCCGAACGCACGACGGCCGGCCGTCGCTCTATCGGTTTTTCAGCGCGTTGGGATCCGCGCCGGCTGCCCGCACCGGGCGCGCTAGCGCCCGTACCACGGACGTCTTCCATCGCGGAGTTCATCGCGAATTTTCTCGCACTGCTGGTCGTCCTCGACGCTCCAGGGCCGCATCGGATTCCTCTCGACACCGCCATCGCAACCGTGCTTCAGAGTTTGCACCTCACGTTTACACCGGCGTGGCACGCCGCATATCTTGCTGCAATTGCGAGTACCGCGTTGCTTGCCGCGTCCGCAATTGCAGTATTCGTACAACCCAGGTTGGGGGCAGTGCACGAAGCGGTGCGCGGCGCGTCAAGCCTCGTACTGATGGCGGGAATACACTCCAAGCCGGTCCGTGGATCAAACCGGTAGGCTGGGCAAACACGTCCGCGCTCTACATGCTCGTTTGCGCCGCGATTGTCTTGGGTGTTCAGCTTTTGGTGTCGTTGCGCGCACTGTCGCGCAAAAGCCGCTCCATAATCGCAGCGATGTGAACCTGTGAAGCGTCGACGTACGGAAAGTCCGGCGGGTCGTACGCAAAGAGCGCGGACAGATCGGTGCCGGCGAGTATAACGGCATCCAAACGTTCGCGCCGGCATAGCGTGTTTGCAATATTCGTGAACTCCGCACGTTCGTCCTCACCACCCTGTCCGCTTACGGCGTAGGAACGGTACAAATGGTCGATGCGAGCAATTTCACCCGATGCCGGGCGGACGACATGTATTGTAGCGGGTAAGGCACCGTACAAATCGCTCTCGATGACGAAACGTGTGCCGAACAATGCGATGCGCTTCACGCCGCGCTTTTGAAGATCCGTTGAAAGCGCCTGCAGAATGTTCACGATGGGGAGTGAAGAGGCGTGCTCTACCGCGCCGATGCAAATATGTGGAGTAACTGCGGGTATGACGGCAACGTCTGCGCCGCCGCCGGCGAGTTGCCGAATCAAACCGGACAGATACTCCGCGAGCAGGTCCGTTTCACCAGCAATGACGTGTCCCATCGCCTTGCCGATGTCGGCGTGCACGAGCACCATGCGCAGCGGCACGTGGAGTTTCGCGTGCTCTTTCGCCAGATGCTCGTAGTAGTACAGGCCTGCTTCGAGGCCCAGGCCGCCGATGAGGCCAAGTGTTTGCGTTTTTGCACTCATTCGTTTATGGCGATGCGCCAGCGGCCGTCGGAATCTTTCTTCCAAACGGTCAAGAAGTGAGCGGTGATTGCCGCCCCCTTCACTCGCGTCAGCACGCAGGCACCTTCTTCCAAAGCGGCGGTTCCGTCAAATGCTAAGCGCTGCGTCGCGCAGTGGATTGACGAAAACCTGTCAAGCGAGGTCATTCGCGATGCGTAATATCGCGCAATCGCCGCGCGTCCACGAATCGGCACGCCCTTGCTTGGGATCAGCACACCCTCCGAAAGATAGTCAGCTGCAATTGCCGCCGCGTCGTGACGGCGCACGGCCGGCCCAAAGCGATTATTTGCAGCGTCGATCTGCGGTCTGATCTGATCGAGCGTATCGCCGCGGGCAAAGCTCGGCAAAAACGCGGCACACACCAGGAGAGAAACGAGCGAAACGGCGCGCATGTGGCGTTTAACGGGCGCGCGGCTCGAGACGTGACATGCATCGGCCGTTAGGGTTCCGCGGCGGCCGCGTGGAATACCGTATGCGACGTGCAACAATACCTTCAGTTCCTTCGGGACATCATCGACGGCGGAACCGAAAAGAGCGACCGCACCGGCACCGGCACGCGAAGCATCTTCGGGTACCAGATGCGCTTCAATCTGCATGCCGGCTTCCCGCTGCTGACCACCAAAAAGCTGCATACGAAGTCCATCGTTTACGAACTGCTTTGGTTTTTGCGCGGCGACACCAACGTGCACTGGCTGCAGGAGCATGGCGTTTCGATTTGGGACGAATGGGCGGACGCGAACGGCGATCTCGGCCCGATTTACGGCGAAGAATGGCGATCCTGGCGCACGCCCGACGGCAGCACGATCGACCAGATTTCGAACGTCGTCGACCAGATAAAAGAAAACCCGGATTCGCGGCGGCTCATCGTGAGCGCCTGGAACGTCGGCGAACTCGACAAGATGGCGTTGCAGCCGTGCCACGTCTTATTCCAGTTCTACGTTGCGAACGGCCGCCTCTCGTGCCAGCTCTACCAGCGCAGCGCCGACGCCTTTTTAGGTGTGCCGTTCAACATTGCATCGTATGCGCTGCTCACGCACATGATCGCGCATCAGTGCAACCTCGACCCCGGTGAATTCATTTGGACGGGCGGCGATTGCCATTTGTACAACAACCATCTCGAACAGGCGCGTCTGCAGCTCACGCGCGACCCGCTGCCGCTTCCCGCGCTCGTTTTCAAGCGGCGTCCGCACTCGCTCTTCGATTATCGTTACGAAGACATCGTCTTTGCCGGATACGAAGCGCACCCGCCGATTCGCGCCCAAGTCGCGGTCTGACGTGCGGCGGCCGCGTGTGATTTTCGTCGTCGCGCGCGATCGCCGCGGCGCAATTGGGCGTGGAGGCACGCTTCCTTGGCATTTGCCCGAAGATCTCAAGCACTTCAAACGCCTGACGATCGACAAGCCGGTCGTCATGGGACGCAAAACGTTCGAAGCGATGGGGAAACCGCTCCGGCAACGGCGGAACATCGTGCTCACACGCAATACCGCTTACAAACCTGACGGCGTCGAAATCGCGCGTTCGGTTGCCGACGTCTTCGAAATGACGGCGGACGATGCGGAGATTGCGGTGATCGGCGGCGCTGAGGTATTCAACGAGTTCGCACCGTACGTCGACACCGCGTTCGTCACCGAGGTAGACGCCGACGTCGAGGGCGATACGTTTTATGCGCCACCCGGGCGCAAGTGTATGCGCGAAGTCATCGGCAAGTGCGCGACTGATGAGCGCAACGCCTATGCGATGACGTTCGTTCGCTGCGATTATGCGAACGCCGCCGTTACCGGCGGCTCTCTAAACGAATCGTAGCCGTCGTTGTATCGCACGCCCGCAAGGTAGAGCCCCTGCGGCGGAGCGGTGAGACCCGCCGCTGCCCGGTCGCGCGCTTGCAGAATTCGCGGGATATCCGACGGATCGCGCCGTCCGGCGCCGCATTCCACCAGCGTGCCGACGATCGTGCGCACCATGCGATGCAGAAACCCGTCGGCCCGAATCTCCACGCGAATGAGATCGCCGATGCGCACTGCCGTTAATATTTTCACCGTGCGAATCGTCGGCCCGGTCTCGGGCAGCATGCCGCAGAACGATAGAAAGTCGTGCTCGCCGATCAGATGGTGCGCGCTTTCCAAAAATCGATCGAGATCGATTGGGCGCCACGCGTGATAGGCGTAACGTGCGAGGAGCGGCGATGGTTCGCGCGCGTTGTAGAGTGCGTACACGTACGTGCGCTCGACGGCTGAAAACCGTGCGGAAAACTGCTCATCGACGAGTGCGGCATCGCGAACGCTCACGTCGTCGGGCAGTGCGCTGTTCAGCGCAATCGCGAGTCGATCGAACGGAAAGCGCGATCCCGTTTTGAATGAAATGACTTGTCCCGTCGCGTGCACGCCGGCGTCGGTGCGGCCGGCCGCGGTGACTTTCACGGGATGCTGCATGAGCTGCGAGAGCACCCGTTCCAGTTCGCCCGCGACCGTTCGCACCGCGGGTTGAAATTGCAGTCCGCAAAACGCGGTGCCGTCGTACTCGACGACGGCTCGCAGCGTCGTCAAACCGCTGCCGTGTCTCTGCGCGGGACCGGGCGCGAGTGGAGCTCCGGTTTGTACGTCACCCATTCATGAGTCCAGCGCCCAATCTGGGCCGGCGACTTCTTTCCGACGAACTGCTTGAAATACGCCTCGATTTCTGCATCACTCTTGGCGTTCTTGATAACCGCAAGCAGCTCATCGCCGTTCATCCCGAGGAACTCGAAGAGAGCCTGATCCATGGGGCAGTCGTAGTCGTATTCGCCGAGGTATAGGTAGCCTAGGGGTTGATTGTGAACCCCCACGTCGTGAAGAACGCGAGGCCCGACGTGCGGTCGTACGCACTTCCGTAATCCGGGCGGCCGCTGTATACGCGGTCGCGGACGCCGTAAACCCACGTGTGGCCTGCGCCGCGAGGCACCTCGACGCGAAGTGACGCATCGACGAGCGAGCCGGTTCCAAATGCGGGTGAGAAGGTGCCGTGGATGCCGTCAACCCAAGCGGTGCGGCGCTCATGCATTTTCGGCGAAGCAGCTAAGTCGAGAACGAGGCGCGAATTGCGGGCGAGCGGGAACGCATCGAGCAGTTCGTAACGTGTGCCGGCCGCGCGCACTCCGCTGTTGAATTGACCAAGGACGTGACCTCTAACGGACTGCGGGAAGTAGGCACGTGAGACGTAGATCGAATCGCCGACTCCAACCGCTGCGCGTCCGCCGCGCAGCCAATAGCGCAGCGCTGCGTCGGTGAAGCCGTCGGTCACGTCGTGCGAACTCCCTCGAAACCGCAATGTTCCGGACATCGGCGTTGCGGGCAGCGTGCTTTCAGCAGCCAACTCGTATTGTCCGTGCCGCAAGCTCGCGGCGGCCGTGGGGAGCACGGTAGTCGCTCCGCCGGCCGAGCCGTACACATCCGAATGTCCGGCCGTGAAGCCTTCGCCGCCAAGGAAAAATTGCGCAGCCGCAAATCGCGCGACGGACGGACATGAAACGCTGCCGTTCTCACCCCAGTATCGCTGCAGAGCGACATACGGCATGATAAGCGAGTTTGCGTCGGCGAAACGCGGTTGGAACGGATCTGTGTACGACGCAGTGTAGTTCAAGTATCGAACGCCGTAAAGAACCGCGTAGGTGCCGAATCGATGAATGAAATGCGCGTCGGCGTCGACCTGTGATGCACGTTCCCAGCTCGGCGGACTGGTGTAGGGCCCAAAGGTGACGACTCCGTTCTGCTCGGTTTGCGTGTACGAAAAGCGCCCGTGCATCGCCGGGTCAACGGCGACGCGCGCCTCGAGGCCATTGGTTAGACTCAGCGCCTTGCGAAACGTGAGTTCGTAGCGCGTGCCGACGACGCGCGAGCTATCGACTTCGGTACCGCGTACCGTAGGACTGATCTCGCGCGCGAATTCGGTGCGCTGATTGTAGAGCGTATCGCCGATTCCCACTGCAAACGTGTGCGACTGGTTCCAATACCGTGCAACGGCGTCCGCGTAGGTGAGCGCGACGTTTTGCATGCCCAGGGCATTGTCGCCCACGGGAATCGGTCCGATCGGCGGCAAGCCTTCAGCGGCAACCTCCCAACACTGCGCACTGTGCGATGCAGTAAGCAGCGGCGCCGGAATGAGCGGAGCCGTTGCCGTTCCGTCGCTTTCACGATGCGTTCCATGCGTACCGGCGAGTTGCACGCCAACCGTCGTTTGATCGGCGCGCGCAGAAAGCGGCGCGAGCATTGCCGACACCAATACAAGAGCATACACCCGTCTATGCAAAACAATATCCTTTCGCGAGCCTTTTATGGTCTAAAGACGAATAGGCCCGTAGTGTGACAATCAGCGTGCTTCGCAGGAAGTGTGACGGCAGCGGCAGGCGTTGTGGCCGTTGTCCGGATTCGCTCGCGAGGCGTCTTCTTTGCAGACGAGACTGCAGTACGGTTCGCCGACTTCCACGGTGCACGTGCACGGCTCGTGTGCGCACTTGAGAAGTTGCATACGCTTTACCCGTGTTGCCGCTGCAGCGGAAACAGCACGACGTCGCGGATGCTCTGCTGCCCCGTGAGCAGCATCACAAGACGGTCCACTCCGATACCGATACCTGCGGTCGGGGGCATGCCGTACTCGAGTGCGCGCACGAAATCCCAATCGGGCTCCGGAATCTCTTCGTCGCCGCGCGCGCGTTCCACGACCTGCGATTCGAAGCGCAAGCGCTGGTCGTCGGGATCGTTGAGTTCCGTGAACGCGTTGCTGATCTCCATGTTGCCGCAGAACAGTTCGTAGCGATCGGTGATCTCCGGATCGCCTGCGCGGCGCTTGGCGAGCGGCGAAATGATCACGGGGTAGCCGGTGACGAACGTCGGCTGCACCAAATGCGGCTCGAGCACGCGCTCGAAGATCTTGTCGAGCGCATGGCCGTGCGTGGGCGATTCCGGCAGGCCGAGCTCTTTGACAATCTTCGCCGCGCCGTCCCCACTGAGCAATTGCTCGCGCGTGTAGCCGCCGTGCTTGGCAATGCCCTCCAGATAGTCGAGACGCGCAAACGGCCGCGTGAATGAAACGCCGGTTCCGTCGATAGTGAGCTGCTCTCCACCGCCCGTGACCGTCGAGACCAGATGCGCGATGAGCGCCTCGTTGAAGGCCATCATGTCGTTCACGTCCCAATATGCCGCATAGAGTTCGAGCATCGTAAATTCGGGGTTGTGCGTCGTGTCGATGCCCTCGTTGCGGAAGATGCGGCCGATCTCGTAGACGCGTTCCATACCGCCCACGATCAACCGCTTGAGATTCAGCTCGGTCGCGATGCGCATCTGCATTTCCTGATCGAGCGCGTTGACGTGCGTGATGAACGGGCGAGCCGCGGCGCCGCCCGCGACGTGCAAGAGCGTCGGCGTTTCCACTTCGAAAAACCCGTACGAATCGATGAAGCGGCGCATTTCGGAGATGATGCGGCTGCGCAGCACGAACGTATCGAGCACGTCAGGATTGACGATGAGGTCGACGTACCGCTGGCGGTAGCGCTTCTCGACGTCCGTAAGGCCGTGCCACTTGTCCGGGAGCGGATACAGCGATTTGCAAAGCACGGCAAAGCTGCGCACATGCAGCGAGAGCTCGCCTTTTTGCGACCGGAACATGAAACCGTGCACGCCCGCGAGATCGCCGATATCCAGGTCCTTCCAATCGGCGAAGGCCGCCTCGCCGGCTTCGTCCTTACGCACGTAGAGCTGCAGTCGTCCGGTGCGATCGCGCAAATCCGCGAAGATCGTCTTGCCCATGTCGCGTTTGGACATGATGCGGCCGGCAATCGACCACGCTTCGCTTTCCGCGCGTTGCCCGGTCTCGAGAAAGGCGTATTTCTCCAGCAGTTCGGCGACGTTCGTGTCGACGGCGTAGCGCGTTTGCGCGAAGGGATCGCTGCCGCGCGCACGCATCGCCGCCAAATTTTCGCGCCGGGCCTGCACGAGCGCGGCTTCGGTCTTTCCGAAATCCTCGTTCATCGGGCTAGCAGCCCTGTGAAGAAGCCGCGTGCGGCTTTCGCGTCGCGGTTTTGCGGCGAAAGCGTCCAAAAACGGACGCGAGAGTCGTACGGGGATTTCTTCATAGGGCTGCTAGGTTTCGCGCAAACGGAAAACCCGCCTTGCAGCGGGTTTTCGAATCACGAGGCTTTCTTTGCCGCCTTTTTCGGGGCGGCGCTCCCGCCGCTCTTTATCGATTCAACCTTGTACTTCACCATGCCGCGCGGCGTGGCGACGTCGACCGTCTCACCCTTCTTGTGGCCCATCAGTGCGCGCCCGAGGGGCGATTCGTTGCTGATGCGGTGGTTCGCGGGATCGGCTTCCGCCGAGCCGACGATCGAGAATTCGTGGCTGGCGTTTGTCTTGAGGTCTTTCACCTTGACGGTACAGCCCAAATGTACTTCACCGGCGGCATAGTCGGAATCTTCGATGATGCGCGCGTTGCGGATCATCGATTCAAGCTTTAAAATGCGCCCTTCGATGAAGGCCTGCTCTTGCTTGGCGTCCTCGTACTCCGCGTTTTCGCTCAGGTCGCCGAATTCTTTGGCCTGACGAATGCGGTCGTTGACTTCCTTGCGATGGATGGTCTTCAGATCGTCGAGCTCCCGCTCGAGTTTTTCCAGACCCTCTCTGGTAAGGACGATCTCTTTCTCGTTCAAGTACGGACCCTCAGTAATCGAAGGCGCCCGGCCAAAGCCGGACGGCCTCGTGCAATGAAGCGCCCTCGGTGGGCGCCAGCGCGGTTGGTTCGCACTGGCCGGGGTGGTCGCCTCCCGTCCGGCCACAAAGGTCGCAAGCCGCCACGGGACTGAAACCCGGGCACGGGACCCGGAGTTTCGGCACCTCGCGGCCGGCTATGCGTATACCCACGGAGTGCCTAGACCTCAACACCCGCCGTGCAAACCGCCACTCGGCGTTCGGGAGATTTGGCCCCTGCCCACAGAAAGCCGTCGCCTTTTTGTTTCGGCGCTCCATGGCTCGCGCTTGAGAAATCCGGTACGCTAGCCTATGTGAGCGAGCGCACGAATCTCCGCGCCAACACCCTTTCCTTCCCGGAAGTGCTCGCGACGTCGGTTGCGCTGATCGGCCTGAGCATGACCCCCGTGCTGGTCGCGCCCTACACGTTCGCGAGCGCCGGCAACGGCTCGTGGCTGGCCTACGTCTTCGGCGGCATCATGCTGCTGTTCGTCGCGCTGAACCTCAATCAGTTCGCGAAACGTTCCAGCGCCGCCGGCTCGATGTATGGGTACGTGGTTTCGAATCTGGGAAATCGCACTGGCGCCATCGCCGGCTGGACGTTGATTTGGGCGTATGTTTTCGTGGGCGCCTCGCAGTTCGGCGCGATGACGCTCTTCATTCAAAACATCGCCGGACTTGCCGGCATTCACGTTCCGGCGCTCCTCGTCTTTGCCGCGCTCGCGCTCTTGCTGTGGGTCCTCGCGTATCGCGACATTCAACTCTCGACCATCATCATGCTGGTGCTCGAATCACTCTCAGTGACGATCATCTGCATCATCCTGGGCATCATTCTCACGCGACACGGCTGGCATATCGATCGAGCGCAGCTGCATCTGCAGGGCGTGCAAAACACCGGTATCGGCCTGGGCATCGCGACGGCAATCTTTAGCTTCGTCGGGTTCGAAAGCGCAACGGCGTTCGGCGAAGAAGCACGCAATCCGCTCGTCTCGATTCCCCGCGCCGTCGTCGGCAGCGTCGTCATCGCCGGACTGTTCTTCGTGGTTTCACTCTATGCCGAAACGCTTGGTCTGCGCGGTTCGGGCACGACGCTCGACAAGCTTTCCGCGCCGCTGTGGACGCTTGCAGATCTCTATCACGTCGGCGTGTTCAAGATTCCGATCGCAATCGGCGCGATCTTCAGTTCGTTCTCAGTCGCGCTTGCCTGCGTAACGACCTGCGCGCGCATCATTCTGCCGATGGGCCGCAGAGGGTTGTTCAACCCCAGCGTGACCGCCATCCAACAGCGTTTCGCGACGCCGTACGTCGCTGTCGCGTATTCGCTGGGCGCGATGATCGTCGTCGCACTGTGCATGTATGCCGCAGGCGTCACGCCCATCAACATCTTCAATTACTGCGGCACCCTGAGCGCGTTCGGCTTTATCGTCATTTACGGCATGATCGCCGTTGCCGCGCCGCGCTTCTTGCGAAGCATCGGGGACCACCGCCCCATCGACTACGTCATCGCGGCGGCGGCGCTGCTCTTCTTGCTCGTTCCGGCCGTGACGCTGTTTTATCCCGTGCCTGCGCCTCCGACGAACGCGTTCGCTTATTTGTTCGTCGCGTATATGCTGACGGGCTGGCTGCTGTTTCGAACGTCAGCTCGCCGCGCGAACGCGGATGCCGTAATCCCGTAGAATTTCGTTCGCCGCCGCTGCACCGGTCTCGGCGCCGCCCTCCATGAATCCCTGATACGCAACCGAGCAGTGCTCGCCGGCGAAATGCACGCGGCCTTGACGCACGCGTTCGTATCCGGCGATCGTCGTGTACTGCCCGACGAGCCACGTCGAGTAGCTCGCAAGAATATTCGGATCGACCTGCGCATTGCCCAACGTCGCCTTGCCGCTGTAGTAGCGCGAGGTTCCGGGCCAAACGCGTTCGAGCTGGGCGAGGAAGCGGCGAACGTGGCGATCGACGACGGGCGACTGTGAAGCGTAGGTGTACGGCGTCGGCGGCATGTCTACCAGACCGTCCGCACCAGTCGTAAAGAATTCAACGATGCCCGATTTCCCCGCTTGCCCCAACGTGAAGTCTACGGAGCATTGAAAGCCCAGGTCGGTCCAAATTTGTCCGTCAACCGGTTCGGGCCACGGCCCTTTGCGCAGCCAGGGACGACCGGTGAACTGCACGTGCAGCTTGGAATGGTAGCCGTAGCCGAGCTCGTTGATTGCGCGGATCTTTCGCGCGTCGAAGTTTGCTCCACTGAAGTCTAGGCCGCGCAAGACCATGAACGACATCGCGAGCACCACGCGGTCCGCGTATTCCTCGATCGTGCCGTTCGGCGTTTCGAAGCGCAGTTCGTACGCACCGTCGGAACGTTTGCGGATTGCCGTCAGGCGATGGCGCATCTTGACGCTTCCGCGCGGCAGCGAAGCCGCTAGTGCTTGCGGCAACTGCGCAACGCCGCCGTACATCGTAAAGCGCTGGTCCGAATATCCCAAGACGTTGAGTTGCCCGCCGTGCGGGCCGTAGTTGTCTTGCAGGCCGAGCATATAGACCAAGTTCAGCGCGCTTTGCTGATTCGTGTCGACGCCGTACTCGTTCCAATACGCGTCGGAGATCAGACGGCCGAATTGCGAATGCAAGCCGCCCGGAACGTAGCGTTCGATCCACGCCGCCATGCTCATGGCATCGAGCTTTCGCGCAAGCGGCGTGGCGCTATCGTATGTCGTTTCCGGGCCGATGCCGTGCAACTGTTCGCGCAGGACGCGATAAACCGGAGCGAAGTCGCGATCCGCCTGCGACATCGGATAATAGCGGTCGGCGAAATACGACGTGTCGCGCGAGCGCGGAAGCATCGCCGCGAACGTGTCGATTAGACGGAGACCGAACCTCCGCGCAAGGGCGCGAATGTGTGCGTGCTTCGTGTCGATCATCGCACCGCACCACTCCGTGCTCTGGCCGTCGTTCCAGTAGCCGCGTTCGGAGTGCATGCGTCCTCCGACGCGATCGGCGGATTCATACACGGTGCTCTCGACGCCCGCGTCGTGCAGGTGCAGCGCCGCCGTAAGCCCGGCGATTCCTGCGCCGACGATGGCGATACGTTCGCGCCCTGCCGCGCGCGATGCGGCACCACATGCCGAGAGCGCCGGCGCGAGCAGCGCACCAGCCGACGCGCCGAGCAGAGTCTTGGTGAATTCTCCGCGCGTCGGGATCGAACGCGCCATTAGAGCCGGACGTTCAAGGCGGCCGTTACTTGGAACGGCTGGATCTCGGACGTGTAGCCGAGCTGCGTGTTGTTGAACCAGCTGCCGTACGGATACAGGACCTGGATCGGCGTTGCCGACCGCGTCAAGAAGTTCCCCGAAGGGCCGAGGATATTCGACGGCAGGTTCGAGTAGATGCACGTGTTTTGGTCGTCCCACGCGTAACCGCGCTGGAAGCACTTGTTGTAGAGGTTGTTCACGATCACGGTCAACGTCATGCGCGGCGAAATATCGTAGCTCATCTGCAGATTCAGCGTGAGCTGCGACGGCTCTTGCAGCGAACCCGGTGAATCGAACTTTCCGCCGGTGAACGGATCGGGCAAGAAGATCGCGCCGGCGGTTTGCACGGCTCCTGCGGCGTTCGTATAGACGCCGCTGCAGCTCACCCCGGGTGCGTTCGTGTAGGGCGCAGGCATATGTTGCGGATCGGCGGTACACGATTGCGGCACGTAGCCTGGGTACACCAGCGGAGAACCGTAAACGGAGCCCGAGTCGTACGTCAGCGACGGCGTGAGCGCCCATCGTCCGCGCCGGTAGTTGAGGATCAGCGAGGCGGTGTTCGGCGTCTCGAATCCGTTCGCGGCGTTGAATGCCGAGGGAATGACGTCGTACGGCGCATACCACGCGTTGCGATCGAGCAGCGGCTGCGCCGTTCCGGTGTAGTATGGATTTTCAATCGATACACCGTTCGCGTTCGGCAAACTCGCGCTCGCGTTTTGGCCTCCCCACACGGCCGTGCCGCACTGCGCGTAAGCGTTCGTGCCCGGCCGGCCCGCCGCGGGATTTTTCGCGACGTCGCACGACTGCGTATACGAGTTGTATTGCTGGATGTACGTGTTCAGCGTGTCGATCACGCTCGCGCCGTTCGAGACGGGAGCGTACTTGACGCGGCTGTTCATATACGTATATGAGAGCATCATCGACAACCCGTTGCGATTGAAATCACCATCCTGGAAAGAAAACTCGACGCCGCTGTTCTCCTGCGTACCGATGTTCAAGCCGGCGAGCGTGCCCTGCAGCGGGTTGATTGCCAGATACTGCAACTGATTGTGCGTTCTGCGGTAGAACGGCGTGATTTTGAAAGACATCTGCGTGCCTTTCAACTGCTTCTCCAGCGAAAGATCGAAATTGTCGGCGGTGTCGGGGAAAACCGCGTGATCCGGCGTCGTGTAGCCGAACGCGTAGAACTGCGAAATGAACGACGCGAGATCTTGCTGCCAGGTGTTGTATTGCTGGTACGACGTTGCAGCCGGCCGAGCATAGCGTCCGTACGATCCGCGGATAACCGTCCACGGGTCGAGATCCCATGTGAACGCGACACGCGGCTGGAACACGGTCGACGTCGTGCTGCTTGCGCCGACGTTGGTCAGACCTACGCCGGGGGCCGGTGCGCCGCTCGTCCACATGGGCTTGAACGTGGGCCCGAACGTACTGCAAGGCACGAAGACCGAACCGTTCCAAGCCGAAACGGGCGCGAAGCCGGGCGCACCGCAATTCTCGCGATCGAACGCGTTGAACCAAAACTGTCGCGCCGGATACCCAGACATCAAATCGTCAAGCCGATACGAAAAACGGTCGAGGCGCGCACCGATGTTGACGGTGAGTTTCTCGTTCGGGTGGTAGACGTCGCTGATTGATGCCGAAGAGAAATACGGCGTAACGTTATCAACTTGCGCGGCATACCCGTTCTCGGTCATGAGCCAATGCGCGTTCGCAGCTGCTGCAGGCGAACCGCTCGGAGCGGTGCCGGGCTCTAAGTTCATCACGCCGTTTACCAAGCCGCCTTGGCTTCCCGGATCGTAGCAACTCCAAACAGCGCCCGTCGTGTAGTTGTAGCAGTTGCCGCTATTGTCGGCGTAACTCGAGATTACGGTCCCCAGACCCGTCGCGCCGAACTGCGCGTTGTACGTTTGCAGCTTCTGCGTCATGTACGAGATCTTCGCGGTCAACTGGTGCTGGGCGGAGAGTTGATTCGAGTACGTGAGATTCCCGCCGTAGATGTGCCCGAGCACTTCGTAATCCGGGAGCGCCGCACCGAAAGTGAGCTGCGCGGCATTCGGGCCGAAGATGAACCAGTTCGTGTACTCGCTGTACGCATTGAAGCGCAGGAACGAGTTGTTGCTGATGTTCCGCTGATACTGCAACTTTTCGATGGCGAAGGCATTGCTCGACGTGTCGCGCTCGCTCGGATCCAAAAACGTATTCGTCGGAAATCCGTTGACCGTCGGATTGTTGTACAAGCGGGCGGTCGGGCCGCTTGGAAACGGTCCGTTGACCAAATCGTTCTGGTTCGGCGTTTGCATCAGCGGCCCGGCGTAGTACGTCGAATCGAGCCATGGAATCGGCGAGAACGGCCAGAAGTTCGCGGTCGTCGACGGATTGCAGTACGGCAGCGTCGGAGCCGGCGTACACGTCGCGACGTTGGCCGCGCCGATGTCGTTCGCGGAACTGTAGAAGTTGGTAAAGATGTTGCCGACGACGTAGAGCAGTTGCACGTCGTCGCGACCGCTGCCGTAACGGTGGGGTATACCGAAGTGCAGGTTCGCAATCGTTTCACGATCCGCGTTGTATGATTGGCCGTTCACGCTTCCAGTGTCGAAATAGCCGCCCCACGGTGCGGGGACAGCCGGATCGTATCCGCTGCCGTCCAAAATGTGATAGACGGCGTTGTTCGTCGGCACGTAAAGCGGAAAGAAGTACAGCGGATCGCCGGCGCCGTTGAACTGATTGTCGTACCGGTACGTTTGGTCGTATCCCGCCGTGCCGATGTAGTAAGAAAACATCCGGTTCGGCGATGCGCCACCCGCTTCGACCGAAAGTTTGTGATAGAACGTCGGTCCGCCGACTGCAACTTGCGCAGCGCCGTATCCGGGATACGTACCGGTTTTAATGACCTGATTGATGTAGCCGGCAAGGCCGGGCGAGTCCGACGTTGCCGGCGTGCCGCCCGTATACACCTGAACTTCTTGCTGGCCCAGCGCTGACAGCGTCGTGATCGGCGCCGAATCCGATTCACGGATTACCGGAACGCCGTCGAACTCGTACGCAACTTGATCGTAGTCGCCGCCGCGGATGTAGACGCTCTGATACCACGCTTGCTGTCCCGTCGGCATCGACACCCCCGGCGCAGCCGCAATCGCGCTGTACGCCTGATTGAGCGCCCCGGAGCCGCCAAGTGCGGTTGCCGCGCGCTGCTGCGATGCGTTGTACGAGAAAACGTCACTGGTCGTGCCGGCTCGCACGAGGCTTGCGCCGCTGACGCTGTGGACTTCGGCGATCGTCTTCAGCGCGGGAACGAGCGACACCGAAACGTTCGTGGATTGATCGGCGAGTATCGTGATGCCCGCCTGAGAAGCCGGCGTGTATCCCGGTTTTTGCACGCTGACCGTGTACGTGTCGGGCGCGAGCGAGATGAAGGCGAAGTTGCCGCCGGCGTCGGTCTTGCCCGAAGCGGTTTGCGAGGCCGAGGAAACGTTGACCGCGGCATCGGCTATCGGCGAGTGCGTGTTCGCGTCGACGACGCGCCCGCGCATCGAACCGGTCGTGCTCGCGCGCGCGAGCACGGGCGTCGCTGCGAGAACCAGCGCGAACGCCAGAGCACCCAGTCGTGAACTCATGACAAACCCCCGTTCATCGAGCAAGGAGCGGCTATCTTCTAGTCTAGGGTCGCGGTTGGACACCTTCTAGGTGCTCGTGGGACAATTTATCAGCGGTCTTCTGTGTCCCGCGCACAAGGCGTGCTACCAGGCGCGGTTCTCCAAGTCAAAGAGGCGGCACGCCAACTGGAGCCGGAAGCGCACGTCCGCGTCGTCGAGATCCATGCCTAGGACCTGTGTTGCTCGCTCGAGCCGGTATCGCAGCGTGTTCGGATGAATCCCCAGCGCCGCCGCCGTCTCGCGAAAATGAAAGCCGCCGCGTGCCAGGGCCAGCAGCGCCTGCGCGAGCTGCTGTCCGCCCTTACGCGAACGAAGCGGCGCAAATAAATCGCTCAAGAAGGTCTCGCGCGCGTTACGATCGCCCATGATCACGCGCGGAACGAGCACGTCCTCGTACCGGCACACGCGTTCGCGGTGGCGGTAAGAGATGAGCGAAAGCGCCTCGAGATAACTTTCACGCGCGCCGGACCCGCCCGGATGGACGCGCCCGAGCACGACCGACGCATTCGGATCGCCGACGGCTTGGACTACCGACTCAACGCTTTTGTGTTCTGGAAGCAAGAACGGCACGTGATTGAGATTCACCGTAACCAGTTGCTCTACGCCCATCTGCTTGAGCGCGTCACGCACTCGTGCCGCGACGCGATCGCGCCGCAGAACCGCTTCACGGCGCAACGGCAGTTCTTCCGGCAACACGACGATACCGACGCGGTAGCGTCCGCGCGGATCGAAGCCGAGCAGGCGCAAGCGCTCTTCCGCTACCGGTTTTTCTCCCGGCTCCGATTCCAGCAAAGACAGAAACGATGCGTAGCCCAGCCGCGATTCGACGTATGCGAGTTCGCGTTGATGTGCGATCTGAATCGCGGCGACGAGTGCTGCATGTTCGGCGGCGCGGTGATCCAGTTCGGAAAGCGGCGTGCCGCCTTCCAATATCCAGACCAATCCGACGAGTTCGGAGCCGACGCGTATCGGGCAAACGACGCGGGCGGTCGCGCCAATCTCCGGCATTGCGGGAATGCGCAGCGGCTTCTCGCTGGATCGAATGCGTCGCAGCGTACCCGACGACTCGAGCACGCGCATCATCTCGGGCGGCGTTTGCGCGCTTTCGACCGTTGCGGCGCGAACGCTGTCTTCGGCGCCGTCCACCGAGCAATGCGCGAATAATTTTCCAGCGGGATCTTCGAACGTCACCGATCGATCGATGAGGGCGCACAAACTCTTAGCGAGGTCGTCCAAACTCGCATCGCGCGAGGCGGCGCGCGTAAGCGCACGATGAATCTGCTCGGAACGCTCGATGATTTTGTACGGCTCGGCCATTACCGCCCGATGAAACTCTTCCATGATCCGCGCGAACGGCGTTTCCCACGGAATCTCGATGAGCGGAAGCCGGAGCGAATCGGCCCTCGCGCGCGCAGCGGCAGAAAAGTGCTCGACGTACCGCGGAACGGCCATTCCGACCGCGGCGACCCCCGCCGCCGCGAGGCGCTCGACCTGGCGTGCCTCTTCTTCGGCTTCCTTGGGCCAGCTGTATCCGCTGACCAGCAGCATAAAGCCCGGCTGCACCCACGGGAGGGCATCGGGCATGTCGACGACATGGCTCCAGAGGACCTCGCGCTCCAAACCGGCGCCCCCGGCTGCGACCTGCGCGCCGCTAAGCGATGGAAGGGCCAAAATCTGCTGGACGTTCATACGCCGACACCAAAATTCACCGGAAAATTGTAATTTCGGCACGTAGAGCCTTCGCTGCTGCTGCGCCTATACTGGATGTAAGCCGAGCGAAAGGACCCCTCCCACGTGCAGCTAGCGTCCACGCCGACCGGCGCCTTGCTCCAGCGCCGGGACGCGCATGTAGCCCGCGGCGTCGCCAGCGCCCACCCGCTCTTCGTGCAGCGCGCCCACGGCGCGCGGCTATGGGACGTGGAAGGGCGCGAGTACATCGACTTCATGGGCGGCATCGGCGTGCAGAACGCCGGTCATACGCATCCGAAAATCGTCGCCGCGGTTCAAGCGCAGGCCGAGCAGCTCATTCACACGTGCTTTCAAACGACGATGTACGAACCGTACGTGGAACTGGCGGAGCGATTGAACGGCATTGCACCGGGACCGTCGCGCAAAAAGACGCTGCTGCTCACGACCGGTGCGGAAGCAACGGAGAACGCCGTCAAGATCGCGCGCGCTTACACCGGACGGCCCGCGGTCATTGCATTCCGCCATGGCTACCACGGACGCACGTTGCTTGCGCTTTCCATGACCGGAAAGAACGCGCCGTACAAGCAAAACTTCGGGCCGTTCTGCAGTGAAGTCTATCACGCGCCTTTTCCGCATGAATTGCATGGATGGACCACGCAGCGCGCGCTCGAGGATTTGCACGAGCTGCTCAGCTCCGAAGTCGCGCCCGAACGCGTCGCGGCGATCATCGTCGAACCGGTGCTTGGAGAAGGCGGGTTCGTGCCGGCTCCGGCCGAGTTCTTGCAAGAACTGCGCCGGCTCGCCGACCGCCACGGCATCGTGCTCGTTTGCGATGAAGTGCAAACCGGCTTCGGACGCACGGGGAAAATGTTTGCCTGCGAGCACGCGGGCATCGAACCCGACCTTATCGCGGTCGCAAAATCCATCGCGGGCGGCGTGCCGCTTTCCGCGGTGATCGGCAAAGCGGAGATCATGGACGCGCCGGAGCCCGGCGGTCTAGGCGGCACCTACGCAGGCAATCCGCTCGCGTGCGCGGCTGCGATCGCAACGCTCGAGATCATGGACGATGCTTTTCTATCGCACGCGCGGCGAATCGGCGAGGCGATCGCGCAGTCACTCCAGGCGCTGTGTGCGTGCTATGACGCGATCGTCGAAACGCGCGGCATGGGCGCGATGATGGCGATGGAATTCGCTAACGCCGCACAAGCCCAGCGCGTCGTCGCGCAGGCGCGCGATCGCGGGCTGCTGCTTTTACTTGCCGGCAACGGCAACGTCATTCGCATCTTGGTACCGCTGACCATCGACGACACGGATCTGGCGGAAGGACTTACGCGGCTGGCATTCAGCTGTGACGCCGCACTGGCGGCGTGAAGGGACAAGGTGAGACAAAATTCTTGAACGTTCAACGTCAGAGGCTTACGCCTATACGAACTCAGTCTTAGCACTGATCGCCAAGCCGGAGATTACGCCGGACGACGCGGCTTGGATCACGCGCGAAACAGTCGAATCGTTTCGCAATCACGTCAATCCCGGCTTCCTGGAATACCGCAAGGCGACCTCGCCCGATCGCGCGGCGGCGGTCGTGGAATGGTCCGATGCGGGGCCGAATTCCTACCGCGACGTCAACGGCAAGGAATACATCGATTGCCTCGGCGGATTCGGTATCTTCAACGTCGGTCACCGCAACCCGCGGGTGATTGAAGCGGTGATCAACCAAATGCGCCGCCAGCCGCTGCACAGCCAGGATCTGCTCGATCCGCTGCGCGCGATGCTCGCGAAAACGCTCGCGATGCTCACGCCAAAAGGTTTGGAGTTCGCGTTCTTCTGCAACAGTGGAACGGAGGCCGTTGAAGGCGCGCTCAAACTCGCGCGTCTGTTCGACCCGAAGAAGCAGACGATCGTCGCGGCAACCAAAGGATTTCACGGAAAGAGCTACGGCTCTCTTTCGGCAAGCGCAAAAGCGGAGTTCCGCCGTCCCTTCGGCCCGATGCTGCCGAACATCGAGCACGTGCCGTTCGACAACTTGAGCGCGCTGCAGCGCATGCTCGCAACGTGTAAAGCTGTCGGCGAAGACGTCGGCGCGGTGATTCTCGAGCCGATTCAAGGTGAAGGCGGCGTCAACATTCCGAGCGATGAGTACTTGCCCGGCGTGCGCGCGCTGTGCGATGAATTCGGCGCGCTGTTGATTTTGGACGAAGTGCAAACGGGAATGGGGCGCACCGGAAAAATGTTCTGCTGCGATCACTGGGGCGTTGCGCCGGACATTTTGTGTCTGGCGAAAGCGTTCGGCGGCGGCATCATGCCGGCCGGCGCGGTGATCGGCACGAAAGCGGTATTCTCGCGCATTTTCACCAACCCGTTCCTGCACACGACGACCTTCGGCGGAAATCCGCTTGCGTGCGCTGCGGCGCTCGCGACGATCAACGTCCTCATCGACGAACGCTTGCCCGAGCGGGCGGCGCTGATGGGAGAGCGAATGCTCGCGGGGCTGCGCGAAGCAGTGCGCGGTTACGAGGACGTCGTGGTCGACGTGCGCGGAAAAGGTTTACTGATGGCGCTGGAGTTTGCGGACGACAAAGCCGGATTCGAGGTCGGCAAACTCATGCTCGACCGTGGGGTGCTCGTGTCCGGAACGCTGGTGAACGCGCGTGTCGTGCGCGTCGAGCCGCCGCTTACCATCGAAGAATTTCAGGCAAACTACGTCTGCGACGCACTAACGCAATCGCTTCGTGCATTAAAACCCGAGCTCCAAGTGGGGTGAGAGAAGAAATGGAACTGCTCAGTAAGACTCGCAGTATCGACACGCAGGATCTGCTGCGCGATCTCCCGTGCTCCGGCGGCACGCTCCTCATGTACGTGGACGGACGCTGGTGCGAAGGTTCGGAAGGCCAAACGCGCACGCTGCTCGATCCGTCAAACGATCAGCCTGTCGCTGCGGTTGCGGAGGCGACGCGCGAAGACGCCGATCGCGCCATTGCCTCGGCGCGCGCGGCATTCGATTCGGGTCCCTGGCCCCAAATGACCGCGCTCGACCGCGCGCGCCTGCTGATGCGCCTTGCGGACAAAATCGAAGAGCATGGCCGCGAGTTTTCGCACATCGATACGCTGAACAACGGCAAGCCGCTGCGCGAAACGGAATACGACGTCACCGACGCCGCGAATTGCTTCCGATACTACGCGGGCCTTGCCACTAAACCGACGGGTCAGACGTTCGACGTCCCCGCTCCCTCACAAACGTTCGTCGTTCGCGAGCCGATTGGCGTGTGCGGACAGATCATTCCCTGGAACTATCCGCTGCTGATGGCGGCATGGAAACTCGCACCGGCACTCGCCGCGGGCAACACGTGCGTGCTCAAGCCGTCGGAACTCACGCCGCTGAGCGCGCTGCGTTTGGCCGGCCTTTTCGAGGAACTCGAATTTCCGCGCGGCGTCGTCAACGTGGTCACCGGCGCAGGGCCGGTAGCCGGCGCTGCAATTGCGGAAAGCCATCTGGTCGACAAAGTGGCCTTCACCGGCGGCACCGTAACCGGCCGCTCGATCATGCGCGCCGCCGTTGGCAACCTCAAGAAGATTTCGCTGGAGCTCGGCGGCAAATCGCCAAACGTCGTTTTCGAAGACGCCGATTTCGAGGTTGCGGTCGACTACGCGCTTTTCGGCATCTATGCCAACGCCGGCCAAGTCTGCTCGGCCGGGTCACGCTTGATATTACAGGAGCCGATCTACGATCGTTTTGTCGAACGTTTGGTTGAACGCGCGAAGAAGATTCGCGTAGGCGACGGGTTCGATCCGCAAACCGAGATGGGTCCACTCGTATCGCACACGCAAATGGAGCGCGTTCAGCGCTACATCGAAGTGGGTGCGCACGAGGGCGCGCGCATGGAATGCGGCGGGGGCCGGATCGGCGACCGCGGCTGCTTCATCGAGCCGACGATTTTCACGCAGACCTCGCCGAACATGCGCATCGTGCAGGAAGAGATCTTCGGACCGGTGCTGGTCGTGCAAACCTTCAAGGATGAAGCCGAAGCCATTGCGCTTGCGAACGACACGGTCTACGGCCTGGCGGGCGCCGTGTTTACGCAGGACGGCGCGCGCGCACAACGCTTCATTCGCAAGCTTCGCGCGGGCATCACGTGGGTCAACACGTACCACCCGACGTACAACGAGGCGCCGTGGGGCGGTTACAAGCAAAGCGGCATCGGCCGCGAACTCGGCACGTACGGCTACGATGCGTACACCGAAGTAAAACAAATCAACATAAATTTGGACGTCGTCCCATCCGGCTGGTTTAGCGACTAGTTTCCTAATTCAGCATGTCCCCACGGACATGCGTGTGTCACCCTGAGGTATCGAAGGGCGATAGCTCCAAGCCTCTATTTCATGTAGCGGTCGAACCAGTCGAGCCAGATCGTCGTAAGCGCCTCCGTTTGGCGTTCCGTTGCGGGACCGTGCGTGCTCGCAGGAAAGACGGCAAAGCGCGTCGTCACGTGATGCTCCTTTACGGCGTGATAGAACGCGTATTGCTGCGGAATCGGCACGACCGGATCGAGCGTCGTTCCCCAAAAGAGCGTCGGCGTCGTAACAGCGCTTGCATACGTGATCGGCGATTGCTCGCGGTAGACGCGATCTCCACCCGGCGCAAACGGCGAGATGCCAAGGTAGTATGTGTTCTGCACGTTGCTCGTCGACGTCGCGTATTCTTCGGTTTCATCGTCGACGGCCGCACCCGAAACGGCGGCGCGCCAGAAATGGTACTGTGTGATGAGCCAGCTCGTCATCAGGCCTCCGTACGACCAACCGCACACACCGATGCGGGACGGATCGGCCTGCGGCAGCTTCTTCACTTCGGCTAAACCGCTCATGATATCGGCCGCCGGTCCGCGAACCGTATCGCCCGCGAGCGCGAGCAGAAACCGATTCCCGATGTTGTCGCTGCCGCGGTAGTTCGGCTCGTAAACGATGTAGCCGCGCGCCGCGATCAGTTGCGCGCGCGGCCATGTCGAATACGCGAAGTCTTGCAGGCTCGCCAATCCCGGGCCGCCGTGGATATTCACGACGATCGGATATTTGCGATGCGCCTGCATGTGCGGCGGAAACGTCAGGACGCCGTATTCGGTGAATCCGCCGGGTCCGTGGGACGCAATCTCTTCCACCCGGCCGAGGTCGAGGGTATGTACGAAATCGTTGAAGTGCGTGAGCTGACGAACCGCACCGCCCGCCGCGGGCATCAGATACAGCTCGTGCGCGCTATACGCGCTGCCCGCGATGAATGCGACCGCGCCGCTTCTTGCGATGCTCGCCTCGATTCCGGAATCGAACGTGCTGCTCTGGTAAGTCTCGCAGACCGGATTCAAACTGCCCAAATTCAAACGCCGGATGGAACGATTGAGCGAAAGGACGTAAGCGAAAATCCTCGTGCGGTCCGCTGCACAGGTGAGCATGGACCTGCCGTCGGGGAACCACAGACTTGCTCCGGTGTTGCGGTCGAACGCTCGCGTCAAGTCGATGTCTTGCCCATTTGCCCTGGCGCGAATCGTATTCTCCGCCAAGAAGTTACCGCGGCGTGCATACCAGTAGGTCAGCGTCTTACCGTCCGGCGAGAATGACGGCGTCAGTTCCAAATCTTTGTGTTCGGTAAGCTTCTGCACGTGATGAGCCGCCAGGTCGACTTCCCAGATCGTCGAGCGTTCCGAGTCACCGCTGAACGTATTTGCGACACGCGTAAACGCAATGCGCCTGCCGTCGCGCGACCACGACATTTGCGACTGAAACGTTCCCCCGACGTCCGCCTGCGCAATGGTCCAGCTGCCGGAAGTCAGTCGCGTTGCAGCACCGCCGCTCGCTGAAATCACCCAGAGATGCGCCGGCGGCGTAAGGGACGCTGCCGTGTAGTCGTTGTCGCCGGCGTAAAAGAATGCACGCGGAGAAGTCGAGTCCGCAGCAACGTACGCCAATGCTTTTCCATCGGGACGCCAAGCGAAATCGGTGATTCCGGTTGCACTGTGCGTCAATTGCACCGGCGTTGAGGAACCGCCCAACACGTAGATCTGCTCGATTCCGCTTCGGTCTTCTCGCAGGTACGCAAGCGACGAGCCGTTGGGCGACCATCGCGGAACCGCGACGCTTCCGCCCGTCGCTACCGTCCGCTGCGCACCGGTTCGCGCATCGACGATCAGCAGGGAAGGCCGCTCGGCTCTCAGGAGCACCACGGCAATGCGCGACGCGTCGAGAGAGATGGCGGGTTCCGTGAAATCGACCAAGTGCCGCATGTCGGCAACCGTGAGCGAGCGCGCTTTCGCTACGGTAGGTACTGCCGCGGTAAACAACGCGGCAGCAAATAAAGTGCAAATGGTACGACGCTTGTACAACGCTGGCATCGACCTCCAAGCTCCGATGTCGTTCGCCCGGAGCGCGCGGCTCGCCTAGCGACCTTTACCGCACGTCGTGATTAACCTAGGCTGGGCGTTTCGATGGTGTCGACAGCCGGTCTGACCAACTCGGTTGCCAGGAGTTCGATTCTCCTTCGCTCCAGCGCCGAACGCCTTTGTTGAAGGCGCACGGGCGATGTGATAGAGTTGGGACGTTGGTCAGACTGGTCACATCATCGGAACGGGGCGCTCGTGAGGGCGTCCCGCGCCTATTTATGCGGCGCTTCCGCTCAGCGAGACGACGCGCGGTTTGAGGTGCAGCTCGTGCAGCAAGCGTTCGTAGTCATCCGGCGTTACTTCACTCCACTTTTTGCCGAGGAGCGCTAAAAGCGCAGCCTCAACCACATTCGTGCCGAACGAGCGGCCTTGGAAGTCGGGCGTCGTCGTGATCAGCGTCTTCACGCCGCGCTCACGCAGCTCGTCGACGTCCTTTTCGGTGACGGTATTCGTGAGCACGATTTTGCCGCTCAAATCGTCGGGCATGAATTGCCGCATGAAATGGAAATCTCCCGCAATGATGTCCGCGTCGTGATAGTACTGCGGATACTTCGGCTGCGGCGGCTTCTCTTGCTTCTTACCCGTAGGATAGAAAAATTGGAACGGCAACTTGCACGCATCCGGCAGATACTTTTCCGCCATCTCCTCGAATTCGCGCAAACCCTTCACGGGCTTGTCCAAATCGAGCGCGAAAATAAAATCGCCGAACAGTACGTCCGCGCCCGCGTCGACCAGCGCCTGCGCCATACCGAAGCGATCTAGTGCGCTGACCATCAGTACGTGCTTGCCTTTGAGATCGATGCCGAGTTCTTCTTGCATGAAGCGCACCGCTTCGCGCTCCAGCGTATTCTTCAAACCGCTGCCGTCGACGACGGGTGTGATTTTTGCGGCGTCAAGCAAACGCAATCCATCGCGCAGCGCGTACCGGTGCTTGCCGGCGTACAAGTACACGTCGATACCACCGAGCCCTATCGCGTCGACGTGTCCATCGAGTTCGTGCACTTTCGCAATCGCCGCGTCGAGTTTTCCGTCAGTGCCGACACGTGAGATGTCGAACTCTTCGCCGAGCAGATTCACAACGGCGCGATGATCGCGCGTACTGCTCCCAAGCGAAACCGAAACAACGTGTTTCATTCTACAGGCGCTCCGCCCGAGGCTCAGCATATCGGCCTCTTTCAACTTCCCCCGTAGGCGCCGGAAACCGTCGCCTCGCTTCGGCGGCGGCGCGAATCGCGGAAATCGTTTCAGGCGTGATCGCGGCATCGAACGCGCGCATGTCGGCGAGTGTGAAGCCGCAGCGCGTCGCCATTTGTTCGATCTCGATGACCTTCTGCAGATCGATGCCCCGTCCGAGCGTGTACGGTTCGAGGCGATTTTCCAGTGCGAGCACCATCGTCTCGCTCATGCACGCAAGTGCGGTGCGGGGCGGCAAATTCAAATCGAACTCTTGGCCGGGCTCGCGTACGCGCTCCATGCGCGGATTACCGGGCAGCTTCATGTTGCCGCCTTCCGTGACGAGCACGTCGGGCCGCAGCTGAGCGACTTGACGGCTCACGTCGTGCGGAAGCGAAAGCTCGCAAACGACGGCGCCGGTTTGCAAATCTTCCGGTTGAATGATCTCCTGCGTCGAGCTGGTCGCGGTGAGAATGAGTTGCCCTTGACGTACGGCTTCCGACACGTCGGTCGTGTGCGACGAGGTGCACGGCAGTTCGTTCTTGATCGACTCGTGAAATTTCGCGAGCCGCGTGTTGTTGCGCGCAACCAGTACGACGTGCTTGACCTTCGGCGCGACGAGCTTCACGCAGGCGGAACCGATCGAGCCGGTGGCTCCGACGACCACCGCCGTGGCCTCGCTCGTCGGGATGCCCATCTCGTTTGCGCCGCGAAACAAACTTTGAATGCCGGCGGCAATCGTCAATGAATTTCCGGTCGTTACGGGAATCGGTGAGCGCTCGGCAATCGTAACGCCGCCGTCGCCTACCACACCCGTGAATGCACCAAGACCTGCGACTTGCGCGCCGAGTTCCGCACCGATTTCAATGGCGCGGATTATGCGCTTGTACACTTCCTCGCGCGGAAACTCCATGATTTGCTCCGGGAACAATGCGGCCGAAACCAACCAGCCCTCGGTTTCGCGTCCATCCGGCGTACGCACGCCGGTGACGTGCGCGGCCGCCCACGACGGCATCCACTCCATGATCTTCCGAATGATCGCGGGGCCTTTGCCTTTGGCGCTGGGCTCGTAACGTACCAAATCGTCGATCGACAGCGGATGAACGATGAAGCAAAACTTCGGAGTGTTAGTCATTGCCGTGCTCCTCGACGGCGTATGGCTCGTCATCCTGGGGTATCGAAGGATGGCTGAGCTTGTCGAAGCCCGCGCCGGAGGCGCGCCCCTCGACTGCGCTCGGGGTGCTTCGACGAAGCCCTGTGGTGAGGTATCCAACCATCACCATGACACGAGTGTTATCGCTAGGCACGAGCTTCGGCTTCCCGTTTTAGTGCGGCGAGCATCATGTCGCTGTTCTCGCGTACTTTGCGCTCGAGGGTCGGCCCGATAAGCTCCGCAAGCGTCGGCACGCCGAAATCGTAGTCGACGCCGAGCACGACGTGCGTTTCTCCACCGCTTTCCGAAAACGTCCAACTGCCTTCGAATTTGTCGAGGTCGCCTTCGAGCAGCTTGTAATCGATTCGCAGCTCGCCGTCATTGAAGCGGTCTTCCTCGGTCCACTCGATGGGCGCCTCTTCTACGAGCGTTTTCCAGCGCGTGAGGATGTGGTCGGCGTGCCGCTCGAGCACCGTCACGGTTTCGACGTCCGGCATAAACTCCGGAAAGCGTTCCTGTTCTTTGGCCAATTCGTAGACGACGCGAGCGGGTGCGGCGATCACGATGGATGTCTCAACATACGGCATCGGGTTACAGTGCGCCGAGCTTCTCCTGGGCGGTCGCCAGCCCTGCTTCCAATGCGGCCAGGGCCTGGTCTACTTCGGACGCCGTTACGACGAGCGGCGGTTCCAACCGAATGACGCGCTGCATGTTGAGCGTCCACGCCGCCGTTACGCCGCGCTTGACCATTTCCGGAATGATCCAACCGCCGTAGCCTTCGTTCGTGAGTTCGACGCCGACAAGCAATCCGAGACCGCGCGCTTCCTTGACCACCGTCGGAAACCGTCGCGCAAGGGTTTGCGCGCCGGACAACAACTGCTCGCCGCGCGTGCGCGCGTTTTCGACGAGACCGTCCTCTACCAGCACGTCCATCGCTGCGAGCGCAGCGGCGCACGCGAGTTCGTTACCGCCGAAAGTCGACGTGTGCATCACCGGATCTTTGGCGTATGCCGCATTCCATACACTCGGGCGCGCGATGTACGCGGCAACCGGAACGATGCCGCCCGAAAGACCTTTTGCAAGGGTCATCACGTCCGGCACGACGCCGTCACGATTGCAGCCGAACACCATGCCGCAGCGGCCAAGCCCCGTTTGCACTTCGTCCGCGATGAACAGCGCACCGGCGCGATCGCAAATCTCGCGCACCGCGCGCAGATATCCGGCAGGCGGCACGTTCACGCCGCCTTCGCCTTGCACCGGCTCGACGACGAATGCCGCTGCATCGGCAAGCACTTCTTCCAGGCCATCGGTTGCGCCGAAATCGACGTGCGCAACGTCAGCCAGGAGCGGCAGGTAGGAATTTTTGAAGTAGTCGCGTCCGCTTGCCGAGAGCGCGCCGATCGTCTTTCCGTGATACGCATTGTGCGTGGCGACGATCTTGCGCCGGCCGGTGGCCTTGCGCGCAAGTTTTATCGCGCCTTCCACCGCTTCCGTGCCGCTGTTCGCGAAAAACGAAATCTGCAGATCGCCGGGTGCGAGCTCCGCCAGCCGCTTCGATGCGCGTCCGAGCACGACGTTGAACATCGTCTTGCCGGAGAGCGACATCAGCTCCATCTGCGCTTTGACGGCTTCGATGACTTTGGGATGGCTGTGTCCCAGCGTGAAGACTCCATAGCCGCCCGCAAAATCGAGATAGGCTTTGCCGTTGTGGTCCCAGATCGTGCAGCCTTGGGCGCGCACTTCGACCGGGCTGCCCGAAACTTTCATCACGCGCGCAAGCGGCGGATTCACGTACTGCTTGTAATTTTCGTACGTTTCGTCGAAGAGCGCCTGCGGCGACTCGGCTCCATACAAACCTGCCTCGACAAGCTCGGCGTCCTTCGACAGGCTCAGGATGACACTGGCGGTCACGCTGACATTGTCGGTCATGCGGCGACCGCGCGTTCGAGCGAAGCGATCGTTTCTTCGACGAGGTCGACCACGTCTTGCGCGCGATCCAAATGCATGATGCGCTCACGCAGAATCGCCGCGCCGGGAATGCCTTTCAAATACAGCGCGAGATGTTTGCGCATTTGCGGCACGGCGCGCGGTTCGCCAAGTTCGTCGACCATCGTCTTGTAGTGCACGCGAATCGCGTAGCGAAGGCGATCGGCCGCGGATGGATCGGGCTGCGCTTGGAGTCCCTCCATCAAGTCGCGAATCCGCGAAATCAGCCAGGGATTGCCGAGCGTGGCGCGGCCGAGCATGATCGCATCGACGCCGCTCTCACGCATACGCTGCATCGCCTGATGCGGCTCTTCCAAGTCGCCGTTGCCGATCACGGGGATGTCGACGGATTGCTTGAGCCGCTTGATGTGCTCCCAGTCGGCGCTGCCTTTATAAAACTGTCTGGCCGTGCGCGCGTGCAGCGTCACCGCCAGCACGCCGGCGTTCTGCGCGCGCTTCGCTGCGTCGACGTACACGAGGTTGTCTTCGGTCCACCCCAAACGCATTTTCATCGTTACGGGGCAGTCGACGGCCTCGACGACCGCCTTCATGATCGCCTCGCAGCGATCCAGATCGCGAAGACACGCGGAACCGCCGTTGATTTTCGTAACTTTGGGGGCGGGGCAGCCGAAATTGACGTCGACGATGTCGGCTCCGCATTCGCGCACCATTTTTGCAGCTTTCGCCATCACGGCCGGATCGTCGCCCCAGAGCTGCGTGCTGACCGGTTTCTCCTGGCCGTGCTGGTCGATCATCTCCATCGTGCGCTTGGCCGTGGACGCGTACTGCAGCGCGTTGGCCGACACGAACTCGGTTACCGTGAGGCCGAGCCCGAACGGCTTATAGAGCGCTCGCATGGTACGATTGGTCACGCCCGACATCGGCGCCAGAATGAGCGGCGGCCAGATTTCGTGCGGACCGATAACCAGCGGATCCACGGTGCGGGAGCCCATACGGAGCGTAGTATAGCACAGGGCCGCGGGAATCCCCGCGGCCCTGTGTCGACCCCCTACCGTAAGGTATCTACCAGTAGAAGTTGCAATTGTTTTGGCTGCTGTTACAGACGACGACGTCGCCCGTGTAGGGCCAAGAGCCGGTGTCGTCTTCGGTCCAGTCGATGCCTTGGCTGCTGGAATTATCGTAATAGTAGCGGCCCTGCACATAGACGTAGTCGTTCACGGCGACCCACGGCCACGTGGACGGCGGTTTGTCGGTGGATGCCTGAGCCATCGCGTCGAGGTTCGAAACGATCTCGATGTTATATCCGCTCGGCATTTGCACGTAGAAGTAGCCGTGCTTCCCACTCGAGGTCACTTTCGCCGGCAGCACCTTCGTAACGAGCCCGCAGACGTCTTCGAGCTGATCGCCCGACAACGTGCCGTTCCCGAACGCCGCTTGATCGTTCAAGAACTTCTGATTATTGCACGAGTTGGTACCCGTCGGCGCGGGCGAGGGCGAAGGCGTGTTCGAGGGCAGCGGCGTCGGCGTCGACGGCGAGGTCGTCGGCCGCGGAGTCGGCGTCGGCGACGGTGAGGTTGTTGGATGCGCAGTCGGCGTCGGCGTCGGCGACGGTGACGGCGTCACGGGTCCTCCCCAGGCGACGTCGTCGACGTACTGATAGATGTAGCCTCCGCCCCAGCCGTTGCCGTGCGCGCCGAAATACAGCCACACCGTTTGGCCGGAATAACCGCTCGCGTCAAACGTCAGCTGTTTCCAGCCGTTCGTATTCGCTGCGGTCGTGTAGAAGTTTTGCAGCACGTACCCGTTGTCGTCGAGGAAATCGGCTTCCTGATACGCGTAGTCGGTGTTCGTCTCGTTGGTGCCTTGATAGACCCAGAACGTAATCTTTCCGTTCGCGGGCACGGTGACTTGCTGGCAGACACCGGCGTCGCCGCTCAACTCCGGCGCAGCGGACGTTCCGCTGTATTCCGAATATTTTCCGGAATGCGCCTTGGCAGTCGTGATCTTCGCGTTGACGTTTCCGCACTGTTGCCAATACGTGAAGCCGCCGCTTTCGAATCCGCCGTCCGCCAAATTGCCGTTCGCGTCCATAGCGTGTCGCGCCGCGCCGCTGTCGTTTGTTTTCGGAAGCGCGATGTGCCGCGCGGTGGTTTGCCGCGCCGCAGGTGACGCCTGCGTCGGGATTGCGCTTTGCCGGCCGCCGCATGCGGCAAGCACCAGCGCGCAGCCCCCGACGAGGACGCCGAGAATTTTACGCAAGAGAGTACCTCCTATCGTCAAGTATGACGTTGCAGCACCCTCTATGTTTATTGAAAACGGCTCACGCTGACTAGATGGATTTCACACCTATTTGCGTTTCAGATAGAACAAGCGCAAACCAAGCAGGCTGAGATGCGGATTGACTTCGCGCACGATCGAGGTGTGGCGCGCGACGACGTCCGCCATGCCGCCTGTGGCAATCACCGGCGCGTCAACACCCATTTCCGCGCGCATGCGCGTTACAAGCGCTTCCGTTTGTCCGACAAAGCCGTAGATAATACCTGACTGCAGCGCCGAAATCGTATCGGTACCGATCGCGCGCTCGGGTGCTTCCAGGGCAATTTGCGGCAGTTTCGCCGTGCGCCCGACGAGCGCGTCGATGGAGATGTTGATTCCCGGCGCAATTGCGACGCCCTGATACTCACCCCGAGCGGAAATCGCCATGAACACCGTTGCGGTTCCGTAGCTGACGACGATCAGCGGTGCTCCGTAAAGTTCGCGGGCGCCGAGCGCCGCGGCAACGAGATCGGCGCCGACTTCACCCGGCCTTTCCGTCACGACCGGCATCAGCGTTTGGCGATGCGGCTTGAAAAACAGCGGCTCGCAGCCAAAGTATCTGTTGCAAGCATCCTCCAGAATCTGATCGAGCTTTGGAACGACGCTCGCAATGACCACTGCCTGCACGTCGGACGCGCTCAGCTCCGCGGTTGCGAACAACTGCGCAAAAAACACGCCGTACTCGTCGGCCGTACGCTTTGATTCCGTAGTGACGCGCCATGACCGCAGCACCTCGGCTTGGTCCATTGCAAAGCAGCCGAGTTTGGTTTCCGTATTGCCGACGTCAATGGTGAGCAGCATGCCGAAGGGCCTCGATGCAATCGAACAAACGCGAAGCGAGAACGGTTTTCGACGCTTCTCCAAGTTCGCGCCGCCCATCCTTTCCCCAGAGCACCGTCAGCGCGTTATGCTGCGCACCCCATCCCCGCTGCTCGGAGACGTCGTTCACCACGATAGCGTCCAAGTGCTTCCGCTGCAACTTTTCACGCGCGTTTGTCTCATGCGCTTGCGTCTCGGCGGCAAATCCGACGATGAAACTTTTGCCCTTGCGTTTTGCAATTTCGGCAAGCACGTCCGGATTACGAACCATCCGCACGTTCAGATCCTCGCCGGTCTTCTTCACCTTCTGATCCGCGTGCTCCGCCGGACGCCAGTCGGAAACGGCCGCCGACGCGACGATGACGTCGCAGCCCACTGCATACTGCAATGCGGCTTCCAGCATTTGCTGCGCAGTTTCGACGCGGACCGTGCGCACGCCGGCGGGCGCGCCGAGATGCGTGGGACCGAGAATCAGCGTTACGTCGGCGCCGCGTTGCGCCGCTTCGCGTGCAAGGGCGATACCGGTTGCACCGGTCGACGGATTGCTCACGAAACGTACCGGGTCGAATGCTTCGCGCGTGGGTCCCGCCGTAATCGCCAATCGCACGCCGCGCAGCGATTGCGCGCGTTGGAGCGAAATTCGCAGCGCTTCGACCAGCCGTTCTTCCGAAGCCAGCCGGCCGATGCCGCTTTCACGTTCGGCCAAAAATCCGCTTTCCGGTTCGACGAACGTGACCCCGCGCTCTGCCAGCGTTCGAAGATTCGTTTGCGTCGCTTCGTTGCGGTACATCGCGTCGTTCATCGCCGGCGCGACGATCACGGGAATGCGTGCAGCGAGCAGCGCAGCCGTTACGAGATCGTCGGCAATGCCGTGCGCGAGTTTCGCGATGACGTTCGCGGTTGCCGGCGCGACCATCGCCACCTGCGCCTCTCGCACCAAGCGGATATGCGGAATGCGTTCGGGCTCGTCCCATAATGACGTGTATACGGGACGCGCGGTCAGCGACGAAAACGTCAGCGGCGCTATGAACCGTTCCGCCTCCGGCGTCATCATGACGTCGACGATCGCACCCTGCTGCACGAGCGTACTCGTAAGCGCCGCGGCCTTGTATGCAGCAATCCCCCCGCTTACGCACAGCAGGATGCGCGCCTGTTTTAAAGGCACTCCGGCCTAGCCTCCGCGCCCCCCAACGAAGTTGGGGCTCCCATGGCCATAGGGCGCATACGCATCTCGGCTGCGCCATCTCTCCCCGTGGGCGCCCTAAACATAGCCTTCATTCGGACACCAGCACGTTGTCGATCAGGCGCGTTGCGCCGAACCGGGCTGCGCCGATAACAAACGCGGGTGCACGCAAAAATTCCAGCGGTGCGAACGTGTCCATATCGACGACGTCGAGATAATCCCAAGATCCTGGAAGCTGCAGTACGTCCCAAGCAGTTTTGCGCGCTGTAACCGCATCGCGCCCGGCACGGAGTTTTTCGAGCATAACGTCCAGCGCGCGATGCAGCGACGGCGCAGCAGCGCGCTCTTGCGTGGAAAGATAGGCGTTGCGGCTCGAGAGTGCAAGGCCGTCGGATTCACGCACCGTCGGAACGATCTCGACACGCACGGCAA
>DATGJX010000075.1:0-8073 GCA_035294905.1 Vulcanimicrobiaceae bacterium
ACGGACTGAACTACACTGAGTACACGTTCTCGCAAGAAGAAGGCGCGAAGTGCTGCGGGAGCCCGAAAGTCGCAAAGACGAAGGAAGCGCTGCGCAATTACGACGCGTGGATTTCGGGTGTCAGAAAAACCGAGGGGATCACCAGGGCGAACTTCGAGCCGCTCGAGGACAAGAACGGCCTGGTGAAAGTGAACCCGATTCTCGAATTTACCGAACTGGATTTATGGAGATACACAGCGCTCAACGGCATCCCAATCAATCCGATGTACGCGCGCGGCTACCGGAGTTTGGGCTGCAGCCTCTGCTCGTTCCCCGAAGAAGACGAAACGGAAACCGAACGCGCCGGCAGATGGAAGGGCACGCCGAACGCGTGCGGCGAGTGCGGTATTCACACGCAACCGCTCAGAGACGCAGTACCGGCCGAGGCCTAGTCTCCGTCTCCGGCATATTCAAAAGCCCGCAAGGTGAGATTTGCGGGCTTTTGCGCGATGGTATGCTTGCCTCATGGTTCGAATCGCGCAGATAAGCGATCTTCACGTGCATGAGTCCCGCGCTAAACGAGTGCGGGACTTCGATGACGCGCTGCGCGAGTGCATCTGCGCGGTCAATGCGTGCTCGCCGGACCTCGTGATAGCGACCGGCGACCTGACGCAGACGGGAAGCGAGGAAGAATATCGTCGACTGCGCGAGCTCATGGGCACTCTGTCCGCTCCGTATTACGTGACACCCGGAAATCATGACGATCCGGTCGCGCTGCGCCGGGTTTTCGGCGATCATCGCTACCTATTCCAAGCCGCGAATCACTGCTCGTACGCCGTCGACTTGAACGATCTGCGTTTGGTTGTGCTCGATTCCATGAAGCGCGGCCGCGCCGGCGGCTACATGGACGCCAGTCGTCTCGCGTGGCTTGAATCGCAACTCGACGCAACGCAGCAGCCGGTAATCCTCGCGCTTCATCATCCGCCGTTCACGACCGGCGTTTGGCCGATGGACTGGCTAGGCTTTACGCATCTGCGCGAACTGGAACGGATTGTTCGCGCGAATCCGCAGATTCGGCGAGTCGTCAGCGGGCACGTTCACAGCGTACGAACCGGCACGTGGGCCGGCACGTTTGCCTGCACGGCTCCGAGCACGAGATCGCAGCGGCTTCTGATTGGCGCCGGCTGGCGAATACCGGCGCCTTTCACCGCGCGGCCGGGCTTTTTGCTCCACACGCGCGACGGCGCCGGAATCTCCACCGAGTTGCGCCGCTTCGACGGCAGCATTGAACCTCTTCAATAGCGTTTAGGCTGCGTTACGAAAAGTATACGCACGCAAAATTCGCCGCGAAAAACCGAACCATAGTTAGGAGAGTGCCCAAATAACGGCGCTCGAAGGGCGTTATTTCATAATGAAACTCATGAAATAACGGACAACGCCTTTCTTTCCCGCAGGGGATCCAAGCGTGCCGCAGGCTGGAATGAAACGCCGGGCCCGTGCCAAACGGCCCACCCCGACACATCACTGTCTGGGGAGGCAGCTTAGCGTTGGCATATATCAAAAACGCGCATCTTTTGCGCGCACGGTCGGTTATTGCGTTTCTTGCGGTGGGAGCACTCGCCGCGTGCGGCGGAGGGGTCCAAAACTCCGCCGTTCCACCGATTTCAACGGTTTCAAACACTTCACCATCGGATTCACTGCCCGGTTCGTCAACCGGCTCACCATTGGTTGCCGATGCGACCACCACCACCCACTATTTTGACGACACCGGTTGTAAGGACTTTCCATCGAACGATTATTGGAATCGTTCCGTGGCGTCCGCGAAAGTCTCGGGTTCGTCTCCGGCGGAAATCAATTACGCGTACTCGCAGTATAGAAGCGCGCCCGTTTTCGCACCGCCTTATAAATACCAGGTCGTGCCCGTAGGCTCGGCGCTCTACTCAGTCGATCCCAGAAGTTCGCACCGGATTCCGGCAAATTACGAGATGACACTCAAAGGCTGGCCCATTCCGTCGGACATGTCGAGCCTGCTCGGCACGGCCGACAAGGTCAGCGTCCTGTTGCAGGAGACCTCACCGCCCTCCGACTGCCGCGGATGGGACGGATACGATTTTGCGGGCAGAAACACCAGTTATTCGGCGTTCAGCGGCGACCACGTAGAAATGGACCGCAACATGCCGACTGAAACGTGCAACGGCGTCGCACAACTTTGCGGTGAAGACCTCGAAGGCGACCTGACGTACTACGAGTTGAACTCCGGTAAGCCGATTCTGCACGCAATTCACGCGGAATTTCCGTGCTCGATCGCCGGTACGTGCGGCTATGCGAATCGCTACTCGTTCAATCAACGATTCGGTTGCGCCGATTCGTGCGCGCGCTTGCGATTGAATACCGCTAAGGTGCGGCGCCCGTCGAATCCGCAAGCCGCAGCGCTTTACGATGCGATGGCGCACTACGGCCTGGACACGAGCGAAAATGGCGGCTACTGGACCTTGTACACGCTGCAGCGAGACGGCGACAGCGCCTATCCGATGTCGATCCCGCCTGCGGTTTCAGGGTTCATCAGCACACTCCGGCTAACCGACTTCGAAGTTCTTCAGAACGGCAGCTGGTAACACACTAAGGCTCTAGTACGCGCTTATTGGACGGATCGTCTTGCGGGGTTGCAATCAAGTACCCCTTGATGGGCGACCGTCCGGTAGCGCTGATTTGAAACGCGGTGTTTCGTGCGATAGACAGCACGGAGCCCGGTTTCAGGTCGTACGATGGATACCCGACGTTGGCGGTGCCGTGCCCGCTGAGCACGATGAGCAACTCGTCTTGCTTGGTATAGACTTGCCGCGGCGCGCGGCCGATGTAGACAGCCAGCACGTCGCCGGCCGGCGCGTGCATCACGAGCTGCGAGGTGGTTCCGTTCGCGTCTTGCGCGAGCTGGGAAAAAACCGCTGACGAATCCGCATAGGGGCTTGCGTCTTGCGCCAGCCCCACTGCGCAACCAAGCAGCAGCGCCGACAAGGCAGCCGGAAAAGCGAGCAACTTTCTCATGTCCGTAATACGGGCGGCCTAGTCCGGGAGTTCCTTGAAGGACTGCTTGACGCGGTACTCGCTTGCGGGATAGCGGCCGCGCAGCTGCGCCCACTGGGTGAGCAGCTCGTCGCTATCCGGGTCGCGGCGATAGCGCACGACGCCCAAATAGTATTGCGCTTCCGGAGCGGCATACGACGTGGAGAACCGCCTAAGCACGTCCACGTACGCCTTTTCCGCCTCGTCGAAGCGTTTCAAGCGTAAATACGCCATACCCACTGCGCATTCCAAGCGCGCAGCGAATTCGCTGGGCGGCAAAAATCCATCCCAGCGATAGAGTTCGAACCCGTCGTAGTGCAAGATCCGAACGTCCGGCGTCCAGATGTGGTGGATGCGATGCAGCAGCTGATTGTTTTCACTCTTGCTGTTGTCGATCTGCAGAGGAATGGCATACTGAGCAATTGCTTGGGCAACCCAGGCTTGCGGATACGTCACGGCATCCAGCGCTTGGCATCCCCCTCAACCCGGGTTGAAAACGTCCAGCAATACGAACTTGCGTTCCGCTCTGGCCTGCTCGAGCACGGCGTCGTAGTCGTACTGCCAGGGAATCGATGAAGCGACGGCCTGCATGGTTTTTTCTCCTTGCTACCGGAAGTGATCGGCAATATACCCGATCCAATAGTGGTAGACGTCAGCGCTTCGCACGGGATCGCTTGGAAAGTGCCCGTTGACCGGCCACACGCGCAGCGTTGCGTCTTTGTGGTTGTCGCGCAGCGCGCGCCAATACATCGATGAGGTCGCGAACGGATCGCGATTGTCGCCGACGTCGGAAAGAATCAGCACGGGCGTCGTCACGTCGGCAGCGTACGTGATTGCGGATGCCTGGCGCCACTCTTTCCAATTGTCGCCGACGTAGGGTGAATCGTGGAAGAGATCGCGATCGGACAAGCTATCGTCGGCCACGCCGTAGTCCGTTCGCCAGTCGTTGACCGATGCACCCGAAACGGCCGCTTTCCAGATGTGATATTTGGAAATCATCCATGCGGTCATGATGCCGCCGTAGGACCATCCGGACACCGCGATACGTGAGTCGTCCAAGATGCCGCGCGAGCGAACGGCATCGACTGCAGCCATGATGTCCTTGCCGGGTCCGTCTTCGGGGTCGTAGAGGACGGCGCGCTGATACGCCAGGCCCAAATCGTCGCTGCCGCGATAGTTCGGGCGCAGCACGAGCCAGCCGCGCGCGGCCATTACCTGCGAATAGAAATCGAAGCTCTGCGTCGACGACGACGTCGGACCGCCGTGAATATAGACGACCATCGGATACTTGCGCGCCGGCGAAAAGCCGGGGGGCGTGAAGAGTACGGCATCGCCCTGCATGCCGGTGCTCGTCGGGTACGTGATGCGCTCGGACGATCCGAGACGCAGCTGCGCTATCGCCGAGTTGTAGTTCGTGAGGCGCCGCACGTCTCCCGATGCCGAACGCACGAACAGTTCCTGCGGCTCTTTGGTCGACGTCGCGACGAACGCCAGCGCGCCGCCGCGGACCATCGCGTTTAACACACTCGACGAAATGTTACGCTCGCCGAGGTCGATGCGCTGCAAGGCACCGTGCAACGGAGCGCGCACGAGCGCCGTCATCGAGCGATCCGGCGCGGCAAAAATCAGGCCGCTCGAATCCGGCAACCAGGCGAAATCGGCGACCGAGCGATCCATCGGAGCCGATATCGCCGTTCCCGCACCGCCGTCCGGCGTCGTGACGTAGAGCTGCGTCAAATTTACTTGGTTGTCGCCATCGGAATACAGGTAGGCGATGTGTTTGCCGTCGGGAGAGAAAAGCGGCGTAGTTTCCCACGCGGTATGCGGCGTAAGGGCGCGCAGGCTTTTGCTCGCGACGTCGAGCAGCGCGACATGCGAATAGCTTTCGTCGTTGAGGATCGCATTCGGGGCTATGGTGAATGCAATCGTGCGGCCGTCCGGCGACCACGAAAGCGTGGATTGTGCTTCACCAACGGCGACGCTTTCCGGACCGAACGTGAGTTGGTCGGCGCGCCCGCCTTGTGCGCTTACGACGTACAGATGCGCGGGCATTGCCGGTTCGCGCGCAGTGATGGGCTGCGTCGTGAAGACGAAGCTGTCACGGAACTTGTCGGCGCCTTTGCGTTCGGGCGTCGCGTCATCGGCAACGTAGGCGATCGCTTTACCGTCCGGGCGCCACGAGAATTGATCGACGCCGGCTTTTGCATCGGTAATCGGCCGCGCGTCGCCGCCGTTCAGCGGCAGGACGAAGACTTGCGATTTTGCATCGTCGCCCGAACCTTGATCGGCGATGAAGGCAAGGCGCGTACCGTCAGGCGAGAACGCGGGATCCGACAGACCTTTGCGATCGTACGTCAGGACCCGCTGCGCGCCGCTCGCGAGGTCGACGGACACGAGTTCCCTCGCGCGTCGATCGTCGTTCCAAACGATACGCGAAACTTCCACTACGGCGGTTTTGCCGTCCGGGGCAACCACCGGCGACCCCAGCGAAACCAGACGCGTTACGTCGTCTTCCGAAATCGTTCGTGAATCGGCCGACGCAAGCGTTTGCGCGCACAGCGCAAAAAAGGCAACGGTAATTAGTGCTCTCAACCGCATCCTGAGCAGCCCTCCATGCGAGCCGCTTCAACGCTCGCGACCAAGCCCCTACGGCGGCGTTTTCAGGAACGGCGGGATACCGGGATCCAACACCTGGCGGATCTTGTTCTGCAAATCGGTGAACGTGTTGGGGTTGCTGAACTGACGCGTGTTGATCAGGAACGCATAATTCATACCGTTCGGCATCTGCTCGGCCCACGTACTCGTACCTTCCATGCTTCCCGAGCGCGCCCAATCCGCGCCGGGCTGCGGCGGCCCGACGCCCCAAATTAGGTACTTGTTCATGAGCGCAAGCATCGATTCGGCATTGGTCGCCAGCGCGGATGCGCCTTGCGCAACCTCGAGCGCCATGTCGTCGCCGCCGTACGGGTCGCCGTATAATTTACTTGACGTCACGTATACCGCGCTCAAACCCGTATATGGCGAGTAGTATTTGGCGACTTCGTTCGGAAGCCGTGCACCTACCGTCGGCGACGAAAGCACGTTGTTCACGCCGACGCCCGCTGCCACTTGCGCAATATATGCGTCGTACGACATGCCCGACGCTTTCGCGACGACCATGCCGAGCACGGTATAGCAAAAATTGCAGTACGCGTAGGTTGTGCCCGGAGCTTCTTGCAACGGTTGGGGAAGCTGATACCGCACGTAGTCGGTCAAACCGATCTCGTGCGTCAAACCCACGGCGAGCGCTTCTTGGCGCATGTTGAACGTCGGGTCGTAATACGGGGAAACGCCGTCGTCCCAACCGGACTCGTGGTCGATCATATTTTGAATCGTGATGGTGTACACACGCGGATCGACCGTTGCGGTCGTGGGCAGCGGCTTGGTTATGCCCAGATACTTGAAAATCGGAGTGCTCGTCGAAATCTTGTTCGCGAGGATGAGATTATACAGCGCCGCGCTCGTCCAGGCTTTGGTGATGCTGGCAAGCCGCATGATCGTTTGGGTCGTCGTCGTGCTCGGAGCGATACTCGTGTACGTGTACGCATGCGAGAGAACCGCCGTACCGTTATTCGATACGGCGAGTTCGGCGTTGCGAACGTGGTGTGCCACCATGAACGCGACGACGTCGTTGTCCAACGTCGGATTGCTCCCGGTGCCGACGATCGCGATCGGCGTGCCGGTGACGGCGGGCGCGGGAACTGCTTGCCGGGAAAAGACGGCCGGTTCAACCAAAGTCGGCGCCGTCGGTGTTGCCGAATGGCCGCCGCACGCGGCAAGAGCTGCCGTCGTGGCAATGACGAAAAAACCAAAAGTGATGCGCGATGGAGACATGCGCCCCTCCGAATCCGAGCGTTACGCTGGCGGTATTCTAAGCGCATGCCTCGCAGGATACAAGAGCCTTTTAGCCCGAGCTCATTAGAAGCGCAAAGCGAGCTGGGCCGTCACGCCGTTCGTGTCGATTCCGCCCGCTTGCGGCAAGATGTGATACCCCAATTCGACGGCGGTGTGCGGCGCGACCGTGAAGCCGCCGAAGATCTTTCCGCCGAAACCGCTGCGCCGACGTACACCGGTCCCGCGTTACGAATCGCGATTCCGCCTCCGACACTTTTGCCCAAGACGTCCAGATACACGGAGCCGTTGATTGGGTCAAGAGTAGAAGAGGGGTGCACGACGTAGTCGGCGCCGATGCTGAACCAGGCATTTCCGGCGGCGCTGCTGCTTTGCGCAAGCAGACCGCCTTTGATTGTGAATGCACTCGGTGAACGAACGCCGGCCGCGCGCGCAGGCACGCCGGCACACGCAAGCGAGGCACAAATTGCGGTGATTGCGAAGAAGTATTTGGTCATTACCGCCCGCTACTTGCCGGCGGTACCGCGTTCCTTGCAAGCTATCTGGTGGAGGGTAGGTCATGCGAGTGTTCTACGGTTTGGTTCTTGTTGCGATCGGCATCGGCGCAGGCGCGGTTTTGCGCGCACCCGCACAATCACCAGCCACGCTCATGGACGCATATCGCACGATCCATGCGCATCGCTTCGTCGATCTCACGCATACGTTCGAACCCGGCATTCCACATTGGTCGGGATTTCCGAACGAAACGGTGAAAACGATCTACTGGTACACGCCCAAAAAGGGCACGCTGGGTTCGGGCTTCTTCGCGCAAGACTATTCGCACGTGGGACAATGGGGCACGCACGTCGATGCGCCCGCGCACTTCGCGCCGGGCGGACTCACCGTGGATCGCATCGACCCCAAGCAGATGTTCTTGCCGCTCGTCGTCCTCGACGTGCATCAGCAGGTTGCGCGCAACCCGGATTACACGATAACTATGAACGACGTGCGTGCGTGGGAACGCGCGCATGGCGCGATTCCGGAAGGCGCCTTCGTCGTGATGCGCACGGATTGGTCGAAGCGCTGGCCCAACGCGGCAGCCATGCAGAACAAAGACGCGCGCGGCGTCGCGCACTATCCGGGGTGGAGCATGCCGGTTCT
>DATGJX010000076.1:0-4711 GCA_035294905.1 Vulcanimicrobiaceae bacterium
CCGATCTGCTTTGACGTTTTCCGCTCCGTACTGCTTGGTGAGCTTGGCGACTTCAGCGTCGGCATTCTTACCGGCGAGCACGCCTACGAGCGTCGTGGTGTGGAAATTCGAAGGTCCGCCGCCGGCCATGACCATCGAGAGCGTCAACGGAAGATCCGGCGCACCCGTATAGACGGAGCCGCCGTAGCGTGCCGCGCTTTGCGCGAACGCGCCGCTGCCGGCGAGAATGAGCCCGGCCGCTACAAATGCGGCGATGCGGGAGAATCGGAACATGGTTATCCTTTCGGCTTGGTTTGGGGTAGGTTCGCGTACGTAACGGCGCAGGGGCCGCCTTGGATTGGGGGACGGAAAAGAATCCATTCTGCCTTCGCGCCCGTTTGTGTAAGCGAGGTAAGAAGAAGTAGTTGGATAAGTGGCAGCTTCGTGGATCGCGCAGCATTCGAAGCGACGTACGACCGGTTTGGCCGTATCGTCTATGGTGTTGCGCTGCGCATGCTGGGTGAGCGGACGGCGGCAGAAGATATCGTGCAAGCCGTGTTTCTGACACTCTGGTCACGTCCCGACGCGTATCGCGAAGGCAACGTCGGCGCCTGGCTTGCGCGCGTTGCGCGCAATCGTTGTCTCGACGTGCTGCGCAGCCGCAAGTCGCACACCGAGGCGGAGATGCCGGTCGAGCTGGTTGCAGAAGGCGCACTTGACGAGGACGTCTTTGCGCGGCTCGATGGCGAGCAGGTGCGTAAGGCGCTTGCGGCACTGCCCGAAGAACAGCGCATTCCGATTGAAATGGGATTCTTCGGAGGCGTCACGCACGCCGAGATTGCGACGCGCGTCGGCGCGCCGCTCGGAACGGTCAAGACGCGGATTCGAGCTGGGCTTCGACGTTTGCGCGATCAGCTCGAGGGGAGGCCGGTATGAACGACGCCACCCACGACGCAATGCTCGATATGGTTGCGGTCTACGCGCTTGGTGCGGTCAATGCCGATGAAGCGCGGATTGTTTCCGCGCACATTGCCGTCTGTCCGGAGTGCCGCGAAGAATATGCCGTGCTGAAATCGTCCGCGGATGCGGTCGCGCTCTCCGCGGACGATCAGATCGACGCGCGTTACTGTCCGGCTCTCAAAGAGCGCGTGATGCGATCGATCGAGACGCCGAACATCGCGGCTCGCCGCCGTACGCTACCGCTTGGGATCGTCGCGGTGCTTGCGCTCGCTGCGGCCGTTGTTTTAGGAATCTTTTCGCTGAATGCGGAGCGGCGCTTGAACGAGCTGCAAATCGCAGGCGCGCAGCAGTATCACGTTCCGAATGGCGACATACTCAAGAACGGAGAGCGCGTTTATCTCGTGATGCGTACGCTTCCGTCACTTCCGGCCGGACACGTGTATCAGGCGTGGACGCTCGCCCCGGGCGCGAAGAGCGTCGCGCCGAGCGTGACGTTCGTACCCGACAACAACGGCTTCGTCGTCGTTTCCTTGCCGCAGGCGGCGGCGAACATCGGCGCGGTCGCAGTCAGTGTCGAACCGGCGGGCGGCAGCCAAGCGCCGACCACGAAGCCGCTGTTCGTTCAGCCGCTGACGTAATGTGTGGTTAAGGGTGGTGAAAAAAGTCTGAAGCGCCCGCGTGAAAATCCTTAGAGTTCGTTCACGCGACTCTCGTAAGCTCGGGTCATGCGTACAGCTCTCGCAACGTTCATGATCTTGGCCGCTGCCGTTCTGAGCGGTTGCGGCGCCGGCGGCGGATACGGGATGGGTTCGACGTCCTCGAGCGGAGGATCGAGTCCACTTTCAACGGCGCAGCTCATGGGCTCGGCGGGATATGTTTCGCCAACGGGATTTACCGTTTACGTCTTGAGCGCGGATTCGTTCAACAATTCGACCTGCACGTCGACGAGCGGATGCACGGGCGTGTGGCCGGTTCTTGCGCCGCCCAGTGGTTCGCCGATGTCGACCGGCTGGTCGAGCTTCGTTCGGACCGACGGTTTAACGCAGCTCTCGTACAACGGTTGGCCGCTCTACGTCTACTCCGGTGACACTGCTGCCGGGCAAACGAACGGCAACGGAATCAACTCGTTCGGCGGCGTGTGGTCAATCGCGCGACCCGGTATGGCCGCCGCCGCCGGCACCCCTTCCAACGACTACCATCCTTAAAAATCACGCTCAGGAGTCGATGCCATCATGTTGCAATCTCGGGATTCGTACGACGAAACGCGCCGAGCTCTCGAGGCTGACGTCGCCGCCGTGAGCGCGAGCGACCCAACGGCATATCGCGAGACCGAGTCCGCTTCCAGCACCGTCGCCGGCGCGCACCAAACGATCGAAAACGCGGCTCCGTATCTCGCCCGGCACGCCGGGACCATCATCGTCGACAATGATCGCGGCGAAGTCGCCGTCGGGGTGCACGGCGACGCGTATGGTGGAACGCGCGTGCCGGACAGCGTTGTCGAGGAGATTACGAACGACTTGCGCCATGCGGCGCTCGTCGGCTTCGGCGAAAACCGAAGCCGATGCGAGATCGATGCGCGGCGCACCCTTTCGGACGGCGTACTCGCGGGTGACGCGCGTGACGGTGTCGCTGACGTCGATCGTCTCGCGTTCGAGTTTTTCAGGGCCGCCGGCGCGTGCGAGCAGCGCGAGATCGCCGACGAGGCGGGACGCGTCGAGAGCGGCGGCGGCAATCGTTTCGAATGCCGTACGTTCCGCATCGCGCGCGTCGATCGCGCGTTGCTGCGCTACGCTCGCTATCGTAGCGAGCGGCGTCCGCAGTTCGTGCGCAATGTCGGCGGCGAAGTCGCGCTCCCGTTCGGCAGCAGCCTCGAGGGGAGCGATTGAATGCCTGGCAACGAGCGCCGCGGCAATCGCGACCAAAGCCAACAGCGGCACGGCAATGGATATGAGTATCCAAACGACACGTTCCATCGCGCGGCCGAGCGCAGCTTCTCCGAGAGCGCGGGTTTGCGGCGAGTTCAAGAGCGGAGCAACGAGATCACGGTTGACCCGTTCCTCGAATACATACGCGCCGAGGGCCAATGCGACGACGACCAGTGCGAAGACCGCCCAATACGAGAGTGTCAGGCGGACGATCGCGCTCTTAGGTGACCAGTCGATACCCAATTCCCCACACCGTCGCGATCATGTCACTCGCCCCGGCGCTGCGTAACTTGCGGCGGAGCTGTCCGACGTAGACGTCGACGATATTGCTGGAACCCGCGAACTCGTCGCCCCATACGCGATCCAGAATTTGCTGCCGCGAGAGCGTCAAGCCTGCATTGCGCGCGAGGTATTCGAGTAGCCGGAATTCGGTCGTTCCGAGCTGGATTTCCGATTCGCTTACAAAAGCCCGGCGCGCGGTGAGATCGACGTGCAGTTCGCCGGCATCGAGGATACTTTGCGGCGGGCGTTCGGCGCGGCGCAGCAAGGCGCGAATGCGTGCCAGCAGCTCTTGCGCTACAAACGGTTTGATCAGATAATCGTCGGCGCCGCAATCGAGACCGCGCACGCGGTCTTCCACCGCGTCACGAGCCGTCAACATCAGGACCGGCGTCGAAACACCGGCCTCACGCGCTTTTGCGCAAACGGAAAAACCGTCGCCTTTCGGGATTACGAGATCCAATACGGCGAGGTCGAACTCGCCGTCGATCAGCTGCGTGAGCGCCGATTCTCCGTCTGCAACGTGCGATATGGCGAATCGTTCCCGCTCCAACATCCGCTTGACGGCGTCGGCGATCTCTTCGTTGTCTTCAACCAATAAGATTCGCATCGTTATTGCGCAATCGAATCGCGGATCGAGAGCGCCATGTTTCGCAAGCTTGGATCCGACGCCGCGTGCACCACCGCTTCAAAGGCCATGCGCGCTTCGGCGCGGCGTCCTTCGCGCAGCAACACGATGCCGAGCGCAAAGCGGGCGCGCGGGTATTCCGGCGATGACGTCAATGCATCGTGCAGCTCGCGTTCCGCGACGTCCAAGCGCCCGGCTTGCAGCGCGACGAGTGCGAGGTCGTAGTGTGCCGGAGCGTACGCTGGATTGCGCTCGAGCAGCTTGCTAAAATCCGCGCGTGCAGTCGCCGTGTCGCCGGAGCGCAGCGCGACGAGCCCTTGCGAATATAACGCACGGGCAGACGTCGGCGCCAGCGCGATGAAACGATCCGCGGCCGCACGCGCACCGGCTGCATCGTTCCGGTCGAGATCGACGGTGATGAGGTTGGCATAGGCGGCCAAAAATCCCGGATCGCGCGCAATCGCCGCCTGCAGCTCGCTCGCAGCACGATCGAAGTCGTGCGCGCCGGCTAAGGCGAGCCCGAGGTTATAATGCGCGGTCGAGTTTTGCGGCTCGACGAGATCGCGTTTGAGCGCGTCTTCGAATTCCGTAACGGCCGTCGGGTAGTCGAAACGTTCGAGCGCCGCCATGCCGCGTGCAAAACGTTCGCGAACCTCACGCGCGATCGCGAGGTTGCGAAGTGCCGCGCGATCGGTCGAGGTTGGTGTCGGCGTCCCGTAGCTCTGTGCAGTCGCGACCTGTGGAAGGCCGGCGACCATGCACAGCGCGAGCGCCAAAGCGCGCACGCTCATTGTCCCGGCGTCGGCTGCGGTAAACGGGCGTCGCGAATCGAGACCGTCGTCGCTGCCTTTTCAGGCTCACAAGCCCAGCCGACTCGGCCTTCAACGGCGATCGGTCCGAGCAGAGACGGCGTCTGCGACGGTTCGAGAACTTGCTCCAT
>DATGJX010000077.1:0-4192 GCA_035294905.1 Vulcanimicrobiaceae bacterium
CACAACGTGCCTCAGGAAGCTCCGCAGGCCTTCGCAGACGCTATAGTCTCAGCCGCTCGTTATTGAGAAAGCGGTGTGAGTAATGGCTTCGCTGCCAGTCATTGAAGCGACGCCTACAAGTCCCAAAAACACATCGTTCGCATCGATTAAGCAAATCGAGGCTGGCGTCTTAGATGTAGGCTACGCTGAGCTAGGACCCGCCACAGGACAGGCGGTGATCTTACTGCACGGCTGGCCGTATGATATCCACTGCTATGTGGATGTCGCGCCGATTCTAGCGTCGGCCGGCTATCGGGTAATCGCACCATTCCTGCGTGGGTACGGTTCGACCCGCTTTCTTTCAAGTGACACGTTTCGCAGCGGCGAACAGGCTGTGATGGCTGTCGATACGATCGCCTTGATGGACGCGCTCAAGATTCAAAAGGCGATCATCGGCGGGTTTGACTGGGGAGGGCGGGCTGCGGATATCATCGCTGCCCTTTGGCCCGAACGCTGCAAGGCGCTGGTCTCAGTGAGCGGTTACCTGATCATTAATCTTGAGGCCAACCAACAACCATTAGCGCCGAAGTCCGAATTGGGTTGGTGGTACCAGTACTACTTTGCTACCGAACGCGGTAGACTCGGCTACGGCAAGTACACGTACGATTTCAACAAGCTGATTTGGAGGCTGGCCTCACCCAAGTGGAACTTCGATGATGCGACCTTCGATCGAACCGCGCCAGCATTCAACAATCCAGATCACGTCGCGATCGTTATCCACAATTATCGCTGGCGTCTTAGCCAAGCTCCGGGCGATCCGAAACTCAACGATTTAAATAACAAACTTCAAACAGCGCCCGTCATCACAGTGCCCAGTATAACCATTGGGAGTGATTTCGATGGCGCCGCAGCTAACGGAGAATCTTACAGGCAAAAATTCTCGGGCAAATATTCGCACTTGTGGCTGAAGGGCATTGGTCACAACGTCCCTCAAGAGGCTCCTGAGATCTTCGCAAACGCCGTTGTTGAAGTAGACCGCGCGTCATAAGCAAGGGCGGATCGACGAGCAAGTAAAACCGAGGAAGCTGGCAACGGCCTAAACCGAAAACCGTCCGATTGCTGGTGGGCGCGAGAGGTCTCGAACCTCTGACCTCTACAGTGTCAATGTAGCGCTCTACCCCTGAGCTACGCGCCCGGACGAAAACCTGGTTCGAGATGAACAAGGAAAACCCCTGAGAGCGTCGCTCCCAGGAGCTTTCGTTGAGCGATATTCAGGACGAGCGAACGCTACTCGTGGAAATGGAAGGTCGAAATGCTGCACAGATCCACGTTATATTTCTCGGAGTCTGTGCCGTCGCTGTAAATCGCCTTGATGTCGTAGTAGCAATATCCCAGGTCGTCCGAAAACATGATCTTGACGTGATGCCCGGGTTCCAAGACGTCGTTGCCCAAAACGTCCTCTTCCCAATTGTCCGATGAGTGCGGCGAAACGTACAGGCTATCAATCGTGAAGCTCGTCTCGTTGTACACGGTGAAGTCTCGTTGGTCGGCGGCGCCTCGCAGCGCACTGCTGCCCAACAGCACCAAAGCCGTGAGCATGACAAAGCCCGCCCGCCGAAGATTTGCCAAAGCCAAGGTCATAGCGTGATTCCTCTCCGATCGTGGGTCGGTGCGCGGATGCGTCGCACCGACCTGTCATATGATCAGACAGGCCGCCGGCGGCGGTCGTTACGAGTTTGACCTGTGAGCGCCGACATATCGGCGCTGGGAGCATGAGGAAGCGGGCTACGAAGGCCGCTTATTCTCGGGAGACAAGCGCGATGCTACATCGCGGTAGAGCGAGCGGCATGCCTTGGTCAAGAGTTCGGCGACCCGGAAAACACCGTCGCCCGAGAGGGTCACGCCTTGCCAGGCCATGCCCTGATGACGCAGGACCAGCGCGTACGTGTCGTTCCCAAGGGCGTAACAGGCAAATTCGTCGGACTCCGCCAGGCACTTGGATCCGGCGAGCACGTCCTGTTCGATATCCGTCCAGAGCTTCATTGAGCACCCCTCGTGACGAACGCGTCGCTGCGCAGTTTCATTGATTGACCACGACGATCGTTTTCGGTTCTAGCGATTCGGCGGACAGCGCAGTCGTGGGCGGCGCGTTCTCCACCGGATAGGCGAACCGCTTCCAAAGCACGCGCGCTATCGCCGCGACCGGAACTGCGACGAACATACCCAGAATTCCGCCGAACTCCGCGCCGATCAAGATAGCGATGATGACGAGCAACGCCGTGAGGCCGACTCGCTTGCCCACGATGCTCGGGGCGACGATGTGGCCCTCGAGCTCATAGACGATAAGGAATGCCAGCACCACGAGCAGCGCCCACCCGATACCGTGGGTGAAGAAGGCGATGATGACCGCAGGCACGGCGCCTGCTATTGCTCCGACGTAGGGAATCATGTCGACCACACCAGCGAACACACCGATCAGGAAGGCATAGGGGATGCGCAAGATGAGCAAGGCGATGGTCACGGCAATAGCAACGAAGGCCGCTACGATGATCTGACCGCGAATGAACCCGCCGAGCACCTGGTCGACATCTTTGAGGATCAGCGTGATCTGCGTTCGCACCCGCGCGGGAAATAGACCGATGAAGCCCTCCGCCAAACGGTCGGAGTCGAGTAAGATGTAGAAACTCAGAATCGGGACGATGATCAAGCCGCTTACCACGGTGACGACATTTAAGAGAATCGTCAGCGCCTTGCCGGTATACGCGCCCGCTGCTACCTGGAGATCGGCGACCACGCGGTTCACGTAATCGGCTGCGTTCTGCCGGGTCTCGATCGGCACGCTTGCGAGCAAGCTGTTGTTGGCATTCACCAGCCCGTCGTGTATCTGATGGACGATGCTCGGCAGTGCCATCGAAAACGTGCGCGCTTGGGCGGCGATCGGCGGCCCGCCGTAGCTCACCGCCGCTGCCACGACGAGGCCCAAGACGACGTAAACCGTCAGGATTGCAAGCCAGCGCGGGAAGCGGCGGTTTTGGAGAAACCTGACCATCGGGTAGAGCAAGTACGCCAAGAAAATGGCGCCCAACAAAATCAAAACGACCGCTTTGAGCCTGTCGAGCACCAATAGGCCGACGTACAACAGCGCCACGCTCAGCGCGATGACGCCGAGGGTGGGCAGCGCACGGCCGAGCCGCGAGCTATCCATGGTGTGAGTGAAGCGCAGCGTTGGCCAGCGGTGAATCCTCCAGATGCGCGAGCAGATCCGCAGGGTCGTCATAGATCGCGATGGCATCGCGAAGCCGCGCATCCGACCACCCGCCACAACGCACCGCTATCGTGGCTACGCCGCAGCGCGCGGCTGCGAGGATGTCGAACGGCGTGTCGCCGAGCAACACCGCGCTCTCTGATTTGAGCCTGCAACGTCGTAACGCCGTGCCTACGACATCGGGTGCCGGCTTCGATTCGTGGGGCATGTCGCGATCGTTTGGCGGGTCGATCAGATCGGCGACCTGTGCGACTTCGAGCAGGCTGTGTAACTCTTCCGCCTGCGCGGAACTAGCTATCGGCAAAGCCAAGCCGCGATCGCGCAACGCCTGGCAGAGCTCCCGCGAGCCGGGCGCAGGACGTACCTCGCGGATATAATGCGAAAGGAAGATTTGCTGGCGCCGATCTGCGATCTGCTTGCCGACGCCGCTGTCTGCTTCGAGCCGGGGTGAAAGCGCAGGAATTATTTTATCGGCGCCCATGCCAATGAGCGGCCGCACGTCTTCAAAACGAACGGCGATACCATGTTCGCGGAACGCATCAACCCACGCATGGGCGTGGGCGTCATTGCTCAAGACCAGCGTGCCGTCGATATCCAACAGCACGCCCCTCAGGGCTGGTGGGCGGCTCACCACTCGCTTATACCCAACGGAGAGCGCCACAAAAGCCTGGCTGCCGTTAAGACCCAGGCGCTATCTCCAATAGCAAGACTTCGTTAGAGGCAGCTCGATCGACTCCGTTACGCAGATAAGTGCACGTGGCGTACGCCAGGGAAGGTCGGCCCTGAAAAAACGTTGTAGAACCAAGCCTTTCGGGCGAATAGCTCAGCGGTAGAGCACTCGCTTCACACGCGAGGGGTCGTAGGTTCGAACCCTACTTCGCCCACCACCCTATCATCCAAGGAAGCTAGACTCCGCATGCGTCTTTTCAAGTTAACGAGCGGCGCGTT
>DATGJX010000078.1:0-47055 GCA_035294905.1 Vulcanimicrobiaceae bacterium
AACGGTTCGGTCATGTATACGTCCGTCACCGAGTTCGGTTGGCGCAGGGCGGTGGTAACGCTCGCCGTGATCACCGCCACGATGCTCGAAATCATCGACACGACGATCGTCAACGTTGCTCTTCCGAACATTCAAGGCAACTTCGGCGTCTCGGTGGATCAGGGTGCGTGGGTCGTCACCGGCTACATCATCGCAAACGTCGTCGTCATCCCGATCACGCCTTGGCTTTCGGAACGCTTCGGGCGGCGCGCGTACTACCTCGCGTCAATCGCGCTCTTCACGTTTGCTTCGATCATGTGCGGTCTCTCCGGCAGTTTCGGCGAGCTCGTCTTTTGGCGGCTCATCCAGGGTATGGGCGGAGGCGGTCTCATCTCCACTTCGCAGGCGATTCTGCGCGATACGTATCCGCTCAAAGAGCAAGGCAAAGCGCAGGGAATCTTCTCGCTCGGCGTCATCGTCGGACCGGCCCTCGGACCGCTGCTCGGCGGGATCATCACGGATAATCTGACTTGGCGCTGGGCGTTCTTCATCAACATTCCTGTCGGAATCTTGGCTGCGACGGCAGTCTACTTTGTGCTGCGCAATCCGATCAAGCCGCAAAAAGACAAGCAGCTCGACTGGATCGGGCTGGGGTTGCTCGCAATGGGACTCGGCTCGCTGCAATACGTACTCGACCAGGGCCAGCAATACGACTGGCTTTCCGACCCGAACATCCGGCTATTCGCGGTTCTCGCGGCAACGGGTTTGGCCGGTTTCGTCGTGTGGACGCTGCGCTCGAAGATTCCGGTGGTCGATCTGCACGTGCTGCGTTACCGTGAGGTCGCGGCAGGCAGTCTGCTCGGCGCCGCGCTCGGCGTCAGCTTGTACGGCTCGGTGCTGATTCTGCCGCAGTACGTGCAGAACTCGCTCGGCTTTACGGCGACGCTCTCCGGTGAAACGATTCTCGTGCGGGCGCTTGCAATCGGTTTCCTGACGCCGCTCGCGGCGATTCTCGCGATGCGCGGACGTTTGGATGCGCGCTGGCAAGTCTTTACCGGTTTCTTGCTGCTCGGCGTCTCGAACTTTATGCTCGCGCAGGTCACGACTTCCGATTCGTCGTTCTGGACGTTTGGCGCGTCGCTCATCATCAGCGGCATCGGACTCTCGCAAATCTTCGTGCCGCTCTCGATCGCCGTGCTCGGATCGGTTCCTCCGAAGGACGTTGCGGCGGCATCGGCATTCTTCAATCTCGCGCGCCAGGTCGGCGGCAGCATCGCCACGGCGGTACTCGTCACCGTGCTGGTGCGCGGCGTCACGAATCATCAGGCGGCGCTCGGCGCAGACGTTACGCTGCACGCACAGGCGGTGCAGCAGTATTTGCAGGCACATGGCGGCGAGCACTCGACCAGTGCGCTCCGCAATCTCGCCAACCTCGTGACGCAACAAGCCTACATTCTTTCATACGCGGACACCTCACGGTTGACTGCGCTCATCACGCTGCTGCTCGCGCCGCTCGTCGTGCTGATGCGCCGTCCGCGCGCCGGCGTGCCGGCGAGTGCTGAATAGGAGCTTCTCGTGATTTTTCTCGCTACCGTTTTGCTTGCCGCAGCGACTGCAAAGGTCCCCTCGCCGGCGCCGTCGCCGCAGCTCCCCGCGGTTCCGAACATTGCGCCGGGATATGCGGCGCCCGCCGTTTCGCCGCCGCCGCCCGGGGTCGTCGGCGTGACGCAGCAGCCGTTCGTCGGCATTACGCTGGAGAACGCAATCGGCATGGCGCTCTCGCACAATCCCGATCTCGCCGTTGCGCAAGCGAACCGGCGTATTGCCGACTATCAGATTCAAGCGGCAAAAGGCGCGTACGACGTGCAGTTCTCCATCGAACCGCAGTATCAGTCCAGCACTCAGGCGCCGCAGAACGAGTTTTTCGCCGGTCCGAACTTCACGCCGATCGTGCAGAGAAACACGTCGGTGAGTACCGGTGTGCAAGGCATTCTCTCGGGCGGCCAGACGTACAGCGTCACCGCCTCGGGCAAGCAGACATACGACAACACGCAAATCAATACGTTCAATCCGACGTATCCGACCATCTTCTCGGTGAACTTCTCGCAGCCGCTCGGCAGGGGCAGCCGCGAAAACCCGGCGTCGCATCAGTTGGAGCTTGCCCGCATCAACGCGCAGGCATCCGACGCGCAAACGCTGGCCGCGGCTTCGACCACGATCGACCTCGTTCAGAAGACGTATTGGAATCTGGTTGCCGCATGGCGCAACGTGGCGATTCAGGAGCAGGCGCTCAAAGACACGATCACGCAGCAGCACAGCAACGTGCGCATGGCGCGTCAAGGGGCTACGGCGCCAATCGACGTCGTGCAGGCGAACGCGCAAATTGCCGTCTTTCAGGAAGACGTCTTTTCCGCACTGCAAAACGTCGCGACGCTGCAGAACGCGCTCAAAGGCGAGCTGGTCTCGAATCCAAACGATCCGCTCTGGAATGCGAATCTCGTCCCGGTGACGCCGGTCCTGCAACTTCCCGCGCAGCCCTCGCTCTCGGACCTCGTGACGGAGGCCTTGAAGAATCGCCCCGAGGTTGCGGAGATTCGCAGCTTGCGTGAGAACGCCGACGAGAATTTGGCCTTCGCAGAAAATCAGACCAAGCCGCAGTTCAATCTCAATTTCGGGTACACCAGCAACGGCTTTGCCGGTACGGTGCTGCCGCTAAGCGGGAGCCCGTTCCTGGAGAGCAGCTTCCAGCAGTTCGTCGCAATCAATCAGTTGATTGGAGCGGTGAATCGCACGCTGCCGCCCTCGCAGCAAATTCCGCCCTTGCCGAACACGAATGTGCCGGTTCCGAGCTACCTGCAAGGCGGGCTCGATCAGTCGATCAAAAATCTGCTTTCGAACAAGTTTCCGACGTACGCGGCGGGTTTCCAAGTGACGTTCCCGATCGGCAATCACACCGCGAAGGCCGACCTCGCATCGGCGCAAGAACAAGAGCGCAGCGTCACCGTGCAAGAAGCGGCGACGATTCAGCGCATCACGATGGACGTGCGCGACTCGCTGCAAGCGTACCAAGTGGCGCAGGCGCGCCTTATTGCGGCCCGTGCGGCACGGGAAGCTTCGGAGCAAGTGTTGGCAAGCGAACAGCGGCGCTTCCGAGCGGGTGCTTCGACGACGTTCCTCGTGCTTCAGCGTGAAATCGAGCTGGCGGATAATCGCGGACTCGAATTGCAGGCTCAGACGGACCTCAACAACGCGGTCGTCGAGTTGCAGCGAGCGACCGGAACTATTCTTAGTTCGAATAACGTTACCGTAACAAATGTGGGAGAAGGAGCACTCAATCAATGAAAAACAAGTCGGGTCCCATCACGCGCGTGCGCTTCTCCAAGTTGTACGAGCGAAAGCTCCAAGAGCGCAGCGCCACGCTGTACACTCGCGCTCTTGAACGCTGGAATAAACGGTCGCTTCGGCCCGAATAACCTCTTAACTAGATATGTAAAAGCATTTCATACTGGGTAAAGGTCGCAGTCCAGCCTGCGGCCTTTACGTATGCGGCAATCGGAGAATCTTCCGGTTCGTTCAGCAGCAGAATGCTTTGAAATTCGCGGCCGGCGGCGATCGCAGCTGCGAGATCGTCGACCGCCTCGGCGCTCGGAGCGCCGAGTTTCAAGACTTGTCCGACTTGCCGGTTGAACCGGAAAAGCGCGTAGGTTTGTCCCCCGTCGGAAACCGCCGTTGAGACGGCGCCGTTTCGGAGCGTCCGGCGTTCCCGTTGCCAGCACGGCGTCCGGGCATCGGGGAGGTCGATGAAATCATCGGGTGTCGAAGTAACGAAGCCGGACGGCTTGCTGCCGTCTTGAACCAGGCATTCGAACGAGAGAAGCGTGCGCGCGATTTCGAAACCTGCGGAGCGGTAGGCGTTGACTGCCGGAATGTTGTCCGAGAGCACCTCGAGCTGAATCGAAGCGAGGCCGCGCGCCCGTGCGGTGTCTTTGAGCGTGTTCGAAAGTTCCGCGGCGTAACCGTGATGGCGGTATTCGGGCGCAACGCCGAAACCGCCGATCCACCCGCGCTTGGCGCGGATCGCAAGCAGCGCGGCCGCCAGCACGTTGCCGTCGTCGTCGTACCACAGCGGCGACGCACCGGCGTCTACGTCATTGTAGATCATGTGCAGGTGCAGCTGTTCGGAACTAAAGGTAATCGGAATCGGGTAGCGCTCGAAAACGCGGTTGAGAGCGGAAGCGCCGACTCCCGCGGCCGCTTGCGCGAAGGTCTCGCGCCTCATCCTATTCTTCGGGCAGCTCCGCTGCCGCGGCGCGATCCACCAGCCACGTCAACTTTCCGTTCGCCGGCGCAACGACTTGAATCGGATGAACCAGCGGTTCGTACGGGCCCTCGCGCACCGCATAAAGCGCAGGTGCCTTCGGCAATCCTTCCGTCGCAATGACGACGTGGCGCCCGCTATTGATGACGCGGGGCGTGAAGGTTATCCGTGAGGTCGAGAGCTTGTCGACGTACGGCGCGCGCACGAGGCGATCGTCGTCCGTGAACGGGTCGGTTCCCGGAAACAGCGAGGCGGTATGCCCATCTGCGCCCATGCCGAGCAGGATGAGATCGAAACGCGGAAGATCGCCCATCGTCTGAATCAACAGTTCGGCATACTCACGTGCCGCCTTTTGCGGATCGTCTTCACCGTGCATGCGATGCACGTGATCGGCCGCGAGACCGACATCGCTCAAAAACGCATCGGACGCCATTTTATAATTCGATTCCGGACTCTCGGGCGGGACGCACCGCTCATCCCCGAAGTACACGAACACGTGATTCCAATCTATGCGGCTGCGGCGGGGCTGCTGCGCGAGGAGCTCGTAAGCGTTCTTCGGCGTCGTCCCGCCGGCAAGCGCGACGAAAAACGCCCCGCGCTCGCGGATCGCCTCGTTTGCGTCGTCGACGAACGTATCGGCAAGCGCACCGGCGAGCGCCGGCGGCGTCGGCAGTACCTGCAGCTCGCCGCGGTTGCGTTCGATCATGCGCTGAATTCCAAGAGCTTGCGCAGCACGCCGAGTGTCTCCAGGTAAACCCCCCCGTCGTCGGGAGAAAATATTGCTCGCTCGACGAGCGAGACGATATCGACGTCATGCAGCGGTACGCAGTGTACCGGACGCTGCTTGCGTCCGTTGACCGTCAAGCAGATGAGGTCATCGGCGTCGGGCGAAACCGAGATGCCGAACGTGCACTGCGCGGCTTGCAACTCGATGCCGCGAATGCGCCGCGGATCACCCTTTTTGCGAAAGTCGACTCGAACCGGACGTCCGGATGCATCGCAGAATTGCAGATGGCCGCACGGATTCCAACCGAGGCGTCCGGCAAGCCACGCGGCGAGATAGTACGCTTCGGCCTCCGATCCGCTTGCGACGGAAATGCGGGAGAGGTTCGGCAATTCTTCCGCTAGGTCGGGCTCATCGAAGAATTGCGCAATCAGATCCTGCCACGGCAGCAGCCGCATATAGGACGTATCGCGAACGCGTTCGACCACGTGCGTGTCGGCAAGTTGTACGACCTCGCGCAGCGCTTGCAGACCGGAAGTGCGGCGCGAACTCGCAATGATAACTCTTTGCGAGAAGTCCGCGAGCGCCGAAAAGCGTTCATCGCTGAGATGTTCGCCGCCCCACAGCAGTACATTGCGAACGTTCGGGTGCAGCAAGTCATGGACTACCGAGCGCAGCTCATTCGCGCTTATGCCCTTGACGCCAAGTTGAACTTGTTCCAAACTCGTCATGAGCGTGTCATTGCATTCCTTGTAGTGCGTACGTACGGAATGCGTGACCGGCTGGCTGGACGCATCGAGCACGATAATACGGAATCCATGCGCCTCCGCGAACTCGTCGCTACTTTCTGCGAGCCAATGCAAGAGCGCTTCGTCATTTTCGACAAACGCAACGACGTTGAGCGATATGGTGGAAATTCCTCCGCGATCTCGGCGGTCGCTCTCGAGCTCTTCGAGCAGGCCGCCGACGTCGATCGGGCTCACAGCGGACGCCAGCCCGGATTGAGCGTGTGCGCCGCCTGCGGGCCTTCGCTTCCGGCTGCGTAGTTGGGGAAACTGCGATCTTTGATGGATTGCCACACTTCCAATACCGGCATGACGATCTCCCAGGCGCGCTCCACGGCATCCCAGCGCGTGAAAAGCGTCGCATCGCCGCGCATCGCATCGGCGATCAAACGTTCGTACGCGGGCGCGGACTGTACGCCGAAGCCCGTGCCGTAGTTGAAGTCCATGGTGACGCTGCGAATGTGATTTTTCTGGCCCGGAACTTTGGCGTTGAACCGTAATGAAATGCCTTCGTCCGGCTGAATTTTGATAACCAGCACGTTCTGTTCGATGGTGTCGCTCTTCTCGCCGAAGAGCCGGTGCGGTATCGGGCTGAACGTTATCGCGATTTCGGAAACCTTGCGCGCGAGGCGCTTGCCGCTGCGCAGATAAAACGGGACGCCGGCCCAGCGCCAGTTGTTGATGTTCAGACGAAGAGCCGCGAAGGTTTCCGTATTGGAATCGGGGCGCACGTCCGGTTCGCTGCGGTACGCCGGAACGGCTTCGCCGCCGATTGTCCCCGCGTCGTACTGTCCGCGCACGCTCATTTGGAAGACTTGCTCGGGCGACGGCGGCTCGATAGCCGAAAACACTTTGTATTTTTCGTTGCGGATGGCATCTGCGTCGGAACTCGCCGGCGGTTCCATCGCAACGAGCGCGAGCAGATTCATCACGTGGTTTTGAATCATGTCGCGCAGCGCGCCCGCGTTGTCGTAGTACCCGCCGCGATTTTCCACGCCGAGCGTCTCGGCGGCCGTGATCTGTACGGACTGCACGTAGTTGCGCGTCCAAATCGGCTCGAAGATCGTGTTGGCGAAGCGCAGCGCCATGATGTCTTGCACGGTCTCTTTGCCGAGATAATGGTCGATGCGGTAGACCTGGCTTTCGTTGAAAACCTTTTCGACTTCCGCTTGCAGCGCCTGCGCGGAGGCGAGATCCGTTCCGAACGGCTTCTCGACGATGATGCGGCTCCAGCCGTTCGGGCTATGTTCGGGATCAAGCTTTGCCTTCTTGAGCTGCGCGACGATCTTCGGGAAAACCGAAGGCGGCGTCGCCAGATAGTACAGACGATTGTGTCCCGCGCCGAATTGCTGCTCGTACTCTTCGAGTCTTTTGGCGAGCGTTTCAAAATGTGCGGTGTCGTCGAAGTTTGCGGTGATGTAGCTGATGCGCTGCGCGAGATCGTTCCAGAGCGATTCCTTCACGGGTTTCGATCGCGAGAACTCGTCGACGCACTGCTTGCAGTAGTCACGGAATTGCTGATCGGTGTACGCCGTTCGGGCAAACCCGATAAGACCGAAGTTCGCCGGAAGGATGTCGTTCAGGCGAAGATTGTAGATCGCGGGCATGAGCATGCGCTTGAACAGGTCCCCGCTCGCGCCGAAGAAGACGATCGTGCATGGCTCGGTGATGCGGTTGCTCTCGATCCCCGCGCGAAGCGGGTTCACCGAGACCTGTGCCACGCCGTTCCCTGTTTGCGCCGGAACCGTTGAGGTCATTTGGCGCCGTCCGCTTTGACGGTTTCCGCCTTTACGGCATGCCCGCCGAACTGATTGCGCAACGCCGCGATGACCTTCGCGCTGTACGACTCCTGTTGGCGCGAGGCGAAGCGCGAGAAAAGCGAAAGCGTAATCACGGGGGCGGGAACGTTTTCGTCGATTGCGGCTTGCACGGTCCATCGCCCTTCGCCCGTGTCGTCCACCCAACCGCGGATCTTTTCGAGGTCGGGATCTTCTTCGAACGCGAGCACCGCGAGATCGAGCAGCCACGAACGAATCACGCTGCCGTATCGCCAAATCGAGGCGAGCTGATGCAGATCGAACTTGAATTGCGAGTTGCGCAGAATTTCGAAACCTTCGCCGTAGCCCTGCAGCAAAGCGTACTCGATACCGTTGTGCACCATCTTCGAAAAGTGTCCGGCGCCCGGCGGCCCGACGTGCGCGTATCCGCCCGGCGGCGCAAGCGTCAAGAACACGGGCTCGCTCGCCTTTACCGCCGCATCGCCGCCGCCGACCATCAAGCAGTAGCCTTCTTTCAGACCCCAGACGCCGCCGCTCGTTCCCGCGTCCACCAGTTCCACGCCTTTGGTTTGGCAGCGCTCGTAGGCCGCAAGCCCGTCTTTCCAGTTGGTGTTGCCGCCGTCGATGATGACGTCACCTTTGCCGAGCAGTCCGGTGAGTTCGTCGATGGTGTCGTCGGTCGGTTTGCCGGACGGCACCATGATCCATACGACCTTCGGTTTGCCTTCGAGCTTCGAGGTGAGTTCGGACAAGCTTGACGACGCGGTCGCGCCAATCGACGCGGATTTCGCAACAGCGCCGGGATCGCGGTCGAAAACGACCACGGTGTGTCCGCCTTTGAGCAGACGCTCCGTCATGTTTGCGCCCATTCGTCCGAGGCCAACCATTCCTAGTTGCATGTGTACTCCTTGACTCTTGTGGCAAAACGGCTAGAGTTGAGGTCTGCGTCCCGGCCGGAGTGGGGTTCCTCGTCCCGGGACCGCAGCGTGATCGACATCCTGTCGAGCACGCTGCTCAGAACAGCCGGACGCGAAGCGGGCTTAGGTTTTTGCCATAAGGGCTTCGTCGATGGATTGGGATAGTGCGGCTAAGCCTTTTTCCAGATCGCCCTTGATGTGGACGCGGACGCCGCGGCGGTTGCGTTTGTCGAGCGATTGGAAATCGCCGAGCGCTTGAGCGGCGATGAGCGTGCGAAAGCCGACGTTCATACCGGGGATAGGCAGATCGAAGCTCGAGTCGACGACTATTTGTACGAATACGCCGGTGTCGGGGCCGCCTTTGTGTTCTTGGCCCGTCGAGTGCAGGAAGCGCGGGCCGAAACCGACCGTCGTCGCGCATTTGCGCGCGTCGCGTATCTTGAGGCGCATGTCGTCGAGCGTTTTGGTGTGTTTGTCGTTGCGCTCGATGTATGCGCAGAATGCGACGTAGTCGCCTGGTTTTATTTCGCCGAAAACGGCTCCGAGGGCGGTGGTCACGTCCTTGGCGGATACGGATTTCGAGCCGGAAAGATAGATGAGGTCGAACGCATCCGACGTAACGTTCGTCTGCGGTTCGTCGAAGCTGCCCTTCGATGCATATTGCGCGAGCAGCGCTTTGGTGTTGTCTTTGGATTCTTGAACGTTCGGCTGATCGAACGCGTCGATTCCAATCAGACTGCCGGCGGCAGCGGTCGCAATCTCCCAGAGATAGAACTGCTCGCCGACGTCGTACGCGTCGTTCATCGCTAGGCGAATCACCGGGTTCCCCGCCGCTTCCAGCGCGCGGAGTTTGTCGTCGGTGCCGCTCTCCGGATTCGGGAGATTCGCGCCGACGTACACGAAGACGCGGTCGCTGCCGTAATCCTGCGGATCGCCGAGCGTTTCACCCTCGACCGGAAGAATGCCGCGGCCCATCTTGCCCGTCGATTCGGCGATGAGCTGCTCCGCCCACGCGCCGAATGCGCGCACGGATGGATGCGTCACGATGGTCAGTTTGTTGCGCCCAGCGTTCGCAAGGGCGCCGAGTGCCGCACCGAACTTCGTCCCGGGCGCGTCCTTGACTGCGACGGTTCGCTCGTCCGCATGCATTGCACCAAGACCGCGGTCCAGGAGGAGGTTGATGTTGTAACCCGCAAGCGCCGCCGGCACCATTCCGAAGAAGGAGAGCGCGGAGTAGCGGCCGCCGATGTTCGGATCGTTTAAGAAGCATGCGCGGAAGCCTTGCTCCTTTGCCTCTGTCTCCAGAATAGTTCCGGGGTCCGTGATCGCGACGAATTGCCGTCCGCAGTTCTGTGCGCCGACCGCTTTGCTCAGGCGCTCGCAGAAGTAGCGGTAGAACGCATCCGGTTCGGTCGTCGTGCCGCTCTTGCTGGCGACGATGAACAGCGTGCGGTCGAGATCGATCTGCGCTTCGAGCGCGCGAATCTGCTGCGGGTCAGTCGAGTCCAAAACGTGGAGCTGCGGGTAGCCTTCCACTTTACCGAGCGTCGCGCGCAGAATATCGGGCGCCAGCGAGCTGCCGCCCATACCGAGGACGACGACGTGCGAGAATTCCGCGGCACACTCTTTCGCGAAACGCTGCAGATTCGTCACCTCTTCGAGGAGGTGCTGCGGAATGTCGAGCCATCCCAGCGCCTTTTTGATGATCGCAACGTGCTCTGGATCGCTCGACCAAAGCGAGGCGTCCTTGGCCCACAATTTCTTCAGAAATTCGCGTTTGCCGAGTTCGTCCAGCGCCGCGTCATACTTGTCGGCGTACGCTCCGAGCGACATGGAAACGCGTTCGGCGCCTGAACTGAGCTGTTTCTGCTTGTAGACGATTGCGCCGAGCAACGCGGCAAACGAGTCGCTGAAAAGCGTCACACCTTCGACCTGCAGCTGATGGGTCACGTCGAAAAGCGAAATCTTCGCGTCGGCGAGCTGCTTGATGGTCGCCCGTGCCTCGTCGACGTCCTGCAGCACCGTATCCGGTTTGACGGTTCCGTGATCGAGCAGCGCATCGAGCGTTTGCGGCGGCATGGTATTTACCGTGTCGCGCCCGATGACCGGCTCGATGTACATCAGGTCGAAGTACTTCGGATTCTTCGTCGACGTCGACGCCCAAAGCGGGCGCTGCGCGTGGCCGCCCTTCGCGGCAATGGCCTTCCACTCGTCGGTTCCGAAGATTTCCAGGAACTTCTGATACGTGAGCTTGAGGTTTGCAACGCCGACCTTGCCGAGCAGATCCTCGAGCTGCTTCTCACCCTTGTCGATGCGCGCTTGCAGCAACTTGTCGACAGCGGTGTCGATGCGGCTGACGAAGACCGAATTTACCGATCGAATCCTAGCGATCTCCTGACCTTTGTCGACGCGCCGGCGCAGGCCGCGTATGAACGCGAGCGTCGTTTTCTCGTACATTTCGATTCCGAAGATCAGCGTGACGTTGATATTGATGCCTTCCGCGATGCACTCCTCAATCGCCGGAACGCCTTCCGTCGTGCCCGGAATCTTGACCATGAGGTTGGGGCGGTTCACACGCTTCCACAGCTCTTTCGCCATGTCGATAGTGCCCTGCGTGTCGTGCGCGAGCAACGGCGATACTTCCAGGCTGACGAAGCCGTCGTTGCCTGCGCAACCGTCGAACACCGGCCGGAAGAGATCGCAAGCGCTTTGGATGTCTTGAATCGCGAGATCCCAAAAAAGCGCGCTCGCATCGTGCTGCTTGCCGATGAGCGAGCGCAGCTGATCGTCGTAATCGTTGCCTGCGCCGATCGCTTTCTCGAAAATCGTCGGATTCGAAGTCATGCCGCGCAGGCCTTTGTCGATGAGCGCCTGCAGTTCGCCCGATGCAAACATGCCGCGCCGCAAATTATCGAGCCACACGCTCTGGCCGGCGTCAAGTAGTTGCTGCAGTTGATTGGACATGAATTCTCCTATCGACGAACCGTTGCAAATTGTTCTTGCGCGACTTGGGCGATATGTTCCGGCGTAAAGCCATATTCTTTTGCGATGGCGGCTGCGGGAGCGGACGTGCCGAAATGATCGATTCCGTAGCAATAGCCGCGCGGGCCGACCCAGCGTGACCAGCCGAAGGTCGCGGCGGCTTCAATGGACATGCGCGCGGTCACGTCCGGCGGAAGAATCTGATCGCGATATGCCTGATCTTGCGCTTCGAACAGCTCCCAGCAGGGCATCGACACGACGCGGGTATCGATACCACCCCGGTCCTTCAGCAATGCGGCAGCCTGCACCGCGAGCGAAACCTCCGAACCCGTCGCAATCAGAATGAGATCCGGCGTTCCGTTGCTCTCGACGAGAATGTACGCGCCGCGTGCAACCTCTGCGCGGCGATCGCCGAGATAAGGAAGCTTCTGTCGCGAAAGAATGAGCGCCCAAGGTCCTTCGCGCGCGGCTATCATCAGTTTCCACGCTTCCAGCGTCTCCAACGAATCCGCGGGACGCACGACCATGAGATTCGGCGTCGCGCGCATGTGCGCGAGATGCTCGATCGGCTGATGCGTCGGCCCGTCTTCGCCGAGGAACACGCTGTCGTGCGTGAGCACGTAGTAGCATCGCACCTTGTTGATACACGCAAGACGCACCGCGCCCTTCATGTAATCCAAGAAGTTGAGGAACGTCGCGCCGAACGGCAAGAGGCCGCCATGGAGCGCGAGGCCGTTGTTGATTGCGGCCATCGCATGCTCGCGCACGCCGTAGTGAATGTTACGGCCGGCGTAGTTGTCCGGCTGGAAGTCGCCCTGGTCTTTGAGATACGTTTTGGTCGACGGGTCCAAATCCGCGGAACCGCCGACCAATTCCGGTACCGCCGCGGCGATCGCGTTCATTACCATGCCGCCGGTTTCACGCGTCGCCACGTTGTCACCGTTCTGCTTGTCGATTGTCGGCCAAGGCAAATTCTGCGGGACGTTTTTCGCCAGTACGCGCTCGAACTGCGTCGCTAAATCGCCGTTGGCGCGTTTCCACTCATCGTACGTGCGCTGCCATTGCGCTTGCAACTCGGCGCCTCGAGGCACGGCTTGGCGATAGAACTCCAGCACATCGTCGGGCACATAAAAATCAGGCTCGAGCGGCCAGCCGAGTTTTTCTTTCGTCAGTTTGACGTCCTCGGGTCCGAGCGGCTCGCCATGCGCTTTGAACGAATCCTGCTTGGGCGATCCGTAGCCGATGTGCGTGCGCACGACAATGAGCGAGGGGCGATCGGTAATTTCCTTTGCTTGCGTGATCGCGCGGTCGATCACTTCGACGTCGTTTCCGTGGTGGATGTCGATGAACTCGGTGTGCCACCTGTACGCTTGGAAGCGCGCGACGACGTCTTCGGTGAAGGTCACCTCGGTTTTTGCCGCGAGAGAAACGTTGTTGTCGTCGTAAAAGACGATGAGTTTCCCGAGTTGCAGATGCCCGGCCATCGAGGCCGCCTCGGAAGAGACGCCTTCCATCATGTCGCCGTCGCTCGCCATGACGTAGGTGCAGTGATCGACGATTTTCTGATCGCGGTTGTACGTGGCGGCCAAGTGCGCTTCGGCGATCGCCATGCCCACGGAATTTCCGACGCCTTGCCCGAGCGGACCGGTCGTCACCTCGACGCCCGGCGTATGATGCGCCTCAGGATGCCCCGGCGTTTTGCTGCCGAGCTGGCGGAAAGACTTCAGGTCCTCCATCGACACGTCGTAGCCCGTGAGGTAGAGCAGCGAGTAGAGCAGCATCGACGCGTGACCCGCGCTCAAAATGAAGCGGTCGCGATTCGGCCAGGACGGATCTTTTGGATTGAAGCGCAGATGCTTCGTCCAAATCGTGTACGCGGTTGCTGCCGCTCCAAGCGGCATTCCGGGATGTCCCGAATTGGCTTTCTGAACTGCATCCACGGAAAGAAAGCGAATCGCGTTGATACGTTGCTCGTCGTCGCGTGTATTCGGCACAGGGTCCCCTTTTCTATCAGCATGCTATTGCGGGCGGGTCCCCAATAGCGTATGCGCCTCTCTTGTACCCATGGAAGTAACGGGCAAGGTGTTCGCACGGTTGTCCTGGAGGCCGTGGAGGCTTCCAGAGGAGCGGCGCACTGCCCCCCGTAACGGGGCACTGCCATGGACGTACGGGAGCTTAAAGGAGAGATTGAGGCCCTGGCGGGCAACCCCGATGCCGTGAAAGGACGCGCCGGCTACGCGGTGGACGAAGCCGTCGCGGCGCTCGACGACGGGCGCCTGCGCGTTGCGGAACCAGTGAACGGCGAGTGGGTGACGTATGCCTGGGTGAAGCAAGCCATTCTGCTGTACTTTGCGCGCCGTGACGCGCAGCAAATCGGCGATCTGAACGCGGTTTCCTACTACGACAAGATTCCGACCAAGAGCAACTACGATAAGCTCGGCGCGCGCTGCGTGCCGCCGGGAGTCGCGCGCTACGGCAGCTTCCTCGGACGCGGCGCGATTCTGATGCCCGGATACGTCAACATCGGCGCGTACGTCGACGAGGGCACGATGGTGGATACGTGGGCGACGGTCGGATCGTGCGCGCAGATCGGCAAGAACGTGCACCTTTCCGGCGGCGTGGGAATCGGCGGCGTGCTGGAACCGCCGCAGGCGGAGCCGGTAATTATCGAAGACGGCGCATTCATCGGTTCGCGCTGCATCGTCGTCGAAGGTCTGCGCGTCGAACGCGAAGCGGTGCTCGGCGCGGGCGTCGTGCTCACGGCGAGCACGCCGATCGTGGATGTGCGCGGCACGCAGCCCGTCACGATCAAGGGACGCGTTCCGGCGCGAGCAATCGTCATACCCGGCACGATTCCCAAGGAGTTTCCGGCCGGCACGTTCGGCGTTCCGTGCGCGCTGATCATCGGCACGCGCAGCGAATCGACCGATCGCAAAACGACGCTCAACGCAGCGCTGCGGGATTACGGAGTCGCCGTCTGATGAATCCGAAGGTCGGCACGATCACCACCTCGTTGATTCGAGAAATTGCCGCCAAGCGCAAACCATCGTCGATCGATCTCGGCCTCGGTGAACCGTCGCTCAAGCCGAATCCCGAGCACCTGCAGGCGGGAATGGACTACGCTTTTGCGCACGGCTTGCGCTATACGATGAACGCCGGCGATCCGCATTTGCGCGCCGCCGTCGCGGAGCACTACAACTATCCGCACATGCGCGACGCGGAAAACGTCTGCATCACGACCGGATCGCAAGAAGCGACCTACGCCGTCATCAAGACGCTGCTCGATCCGTCGAAGGACGAGCTGCTGGTCGTCGAACCGGCCTTCCCGTCGTATGCAAAGATGGCGAAACTGGAAGGCGTCGACGTGCGAACCGTCGCGATGAACGAGAACGACGATTTTGCTTTCGACCCGCAGCGCATACTGGCGACCCTCACGCCGCGGACGCGCCTGGTCGTCATTTGTTCGCCGTGCAATCCGACTGCGCGTGCAATCGACCGCGATGCCGTACACGAGTTGAGCGATGCGCTGTTTCGGCTCGGCGGCGATCCGGTCTGGGTGCTCCACGATGAAATCTATCGCGAGCAAACCTTCATCGAAGACGCCGGCTACTTTGCGAGCGTGTATCCGTACACGGTGGTGACGAATAGCCTGAGCAAGAGCAATGCACTGACGGGACTGCGCCTGGGATGGGCGCTTACCCCGTCCGAACTTTCGCCTTCGATTGTGAAAGTACATGCGTGGCTCACCTCGTGCGCCGATACGTTCGCGCAGCAAGTCGCGCTCCACGTGTTCCGCACGCCGCATGCCTTACGAGAACACACGCATTGGTACGCGCAGCAGCGGGAGCGCGCGATTGAAGTGCTCGAGGAGAGCGGTTTGCGCTACATCGCGCCGGACGGAAGTTTTTACGCATGCGTGCGGCTTGCGGAGCACGCGAATTCACTCGCGACGGCGCACAAGCTGGCCGACGAACACGATGTCATAGCCGTACCCGGCATCGCGTTCGGCGATTGTTTCGAAGGATGGCTGCGCCTGAGTTGGGTCAAGGAGGTGGCAGTGTTCGCCGAAGGCGTGCGCCGCATCGCTGCGTTTGTGAAAGAAGGCCCAGCCGCAATCCGACTTTAGACTCGTTTCGCGCCTAGCGGCTTGGGTAGGACCAAGCCATGCGCGCGGTACACAACCGGGTTTCATCCGCGACTCTGGCGCTTTACGTGGGCGTTGTCGACGTCGCGATTTGGTTCGGCGCGCTACCGTTCGAACTCTATTGCCGGCAGTTCGTCGCGCATTCGCACCACCGCTTGAGCGTGACTGCCGCGTTACTGCTCGCAAACATTGTGCTGCTGGCACTCATCCTCAGCGCTGCCGCCGCAATGACCGAATTGATCCGGCGCGGTTTTACTCGGCACGCACTGGCGGTTCTGCGGTCGTTTGGCTCGCATCGATCCAAACACTCCACGCGTTGACGAATTCACCCTACGTGTCATCCGGAGGTATCGAAGGACGCCGAGCGAAGTCGAGGGGCGCCAACTCCCGGCGCACCGTCATGTCGCTTCGACTGCGCTCGGCGTGGTTCGATACCTCATGACTTACTCGGCGGGTACTGGCGGTTCTGTGGTCGTTTGGTTTTTGGCGATCCAGACGCTCTGCGCGTTGACGAATTCGTGTAAACCGAGATCGGAAAGTTCTCGTCCGTAGCCGCTGCGCTTGACGCCGCCGAACGGCAGACGCGGATCGCTTGCGACCATGCCGTTGACGAATACGAGTCCCGCTTCGACCTGCGCGGCCATGCGCGCTCCGCGCGCGTAGTCGCGCGTCCAGATGCTCGACCCGAGCCCGAATGAACTGCGGTTCGCGAGGTCGACTGCGTGCTCGTCGTCGCGCGCGCGGATGACCGCGGCTGCCGGGCCGAACGTCTCTTCGCGGAACATCGGCGAGGACTCGTCGACGTCAGCGACAACCGTGGGCGCAAAGTAAAAGCCCGGGCGATCGATGGGGTTGCCGCCGGTTAGGATGCGTGCTCCCTCGACCACGCTGTCGGTAACTTGCCGGAACAAGCCGTCGCGCAAGTCGGCGCGCGCCATCGGACCGATCTCGGTTTGCTCGTCGAGCGGATCGCCGACGCGCTGCGCTGCGGCGGATTCCACGAAGTGGCGCACGAAACGGTCGTAAACCGGAGCCTCGATGATGAAGCGCTTCGCAGCGATGCAGCTCTGACCGTTGTTTTGAAAGCGGGAGCGCACGGCGTAATCCACGGCCATGTCGATGTCGGCATCTGCGAGCACGATGAACGCGTCCGAACCGCCGAGTTCCAAGACCGACTTCTTGAGGGCCCTACCTGCAGCGCTGCCGACTGCAACGCCTGCGCGATCGCTGCCGGTGAGCGTCACCGCGGCGATGCGCTCGTCCGCTATGCGCGCGTCGGCATCCTCGTGATCGATGAGCAGCATTTTGAACAGACTTTCCGGAGCTCCCGCTTCGTGAAAGATGCGTTCGATCTCCAAACCGCAGCGCGTCGTTCCATCGGCGTGCTTGAGCACCATCGCGTTTCCCGCAACCAGAGCCGGCACGGCCGCGCGGAAAACTTGCCAATACGGAAAATTCCACGGCATGATTGCGAAGATAACGCCGAGCGGGCGAAGCGCCACGTAGGCCTTCGCGCCGTCTACGTGCGCCGCGCGATCGGCGAGCATCTCCGGCGCGCGCTCGGCGAAGTACTCGCAGCACCACGCGCACTTTTCGACTTCGCTTCGTGCTTGAGTAATCGGTTTGCCCATCTCTCGCACCGCGGTGCGCGCGAGCGAATCGCTGTTACTTCGAAGCGTTGCGGCAAGGGCGTGCAGCAGCGCGGTGCGCCGTTCGACCGGTTCGCGGCGCCACGAAAGGAACGCCGTGCGCGCCGCGTCGAGATGCGAATCGATCTCGGCGGCGTTCATGAAAGCGAACCGTTCGATCTCTTGGCCCGTCGCCGGATTGACCGTGACGATCATAACGGGCCGCTGGACCACGGTCCTTCGGGACCGGCAAAAACTTCGATGAGGCGGTCCGGACGCAAATACCGTTTGGCGACGCGCTGGATGTCCGCGGGCGTGATGGCGGCATAACGCTGCGCGAGCGTTTGGTAATAGTCCAGCGGCAGATCGTTCTGAGCGATGGCGCTGATCTCGTCGAGTTGTCCGCTTGCGGAAGCCTCGTTCAGCAGCGCCGACGAAATGAGCCGGCTCTTCGCTTCGTTCAATTCGGTTTGCGTTACCGGCTGCGTGCGCAACCGGTCGAGTTCGGTACGCACGATGCCGATCGCGGGCTCGACGTTCTGCGGTGAGGCGTTGAGCATGATCTCCAGATCGCCGCGGTCGCGTTCGGCTTTGATCTCGCTGCTCACGCTGTAGACCAACCCGCGTTTTTGCCGCAGTTCTTGCCAGAGCCGCGACTCAAAGTACCCTGGGCCGCCGATGATCTGCGTGAGCAGCTCGAAGGCATCGTAATCCGCGCTCGTGCGAGGAATTGCCGGCTGGCCAAGTTGGATGAAGACTTGGTTGGCATCCGTCCCGATATAGGCGTGTGCTACGTGCGGCGGCGGAAGCGGCTGCTGCGCGAGCGACGGTGTCGGCCCGTCGTCCGTCCAACTGCCGAACGCCGCTTGCACGGCTGCACGTGCCTGCGCGGCAGTAACGTCGCCGACAATCGCGATGGTCGTGAGATCCGGCCGCCAGTACTTGTGCGTGTAGGCGAGCAAATCGTCGCGCGAAATGTCCGAAACGGATTCCGGCGTCGCGTACCGCAACTCGGGGTCGTCCGGCGAGAGCAGACGTTCGCGGTACGCGCGCGTCAGCATTACACCGGAAATGGAGTTCTCGCTGTTGATGCTGTTTGCCAGCTGCGACTGCTCGAGCGAGAGCCAGCGCGTGGGAAATGTGGGATGTTCTTCGCTGTCCGCGAGCACGTTCAGCAGCGTCGTGAAATCGCGCGTGAAACCGTGCGCGGAAAAGTCTTGACCGACCGAAATCGACGCACCGATGTCGTCGGTGACCTTGCGCAACTGCGTGAAGTCGTAATGCTCGCTTCCGAATTCTGCCATCGCGTCGGCCAATCGCTCGATGCCCTCTTTGCCGACGGGCGTAAAAGCGGCGGAAGTAGCGATCGCGCCGCCGATGTACACCGTCGGGCGGTCGTGCTTTTCTTGAACGATTACGTGTATGCCGTTGGGAAGCGTGAATTCGGCCGGTGCGAGTTTGCTGCGCGCCGTCGTCGGTTTGCGCACCTCTTGGCGAATTTGCGCCGGTTCGACGATGGGGCCGTTGGGCGCGCGTTGGCTGAAGTTGTCCGAGACGGCGGCACTGCTCTTTTGCGAACCTTCCTGCGGATGCGAGTTCGGCGTCAGATGCCCGACGACGTTCGGTTTGGCGAGATACTTACGCGCGGTCGCAAGCAGGTCGGCGGGTGTGAGCGCGGCCAAACGCCCATCTTCGTCGCTGTCGTGCTCTTTTACGATTCCGTACGTGTAGCCGACCAGATCTCCGTAACCGGCAATAGAGTCGGCGTCGAAAGCGCGCTCAGCGAGGGCTTGACGCTTCGAGGCATCGACGAGATCCGGACTGAAACCTTGCGCGAGCGTCGAGTCCATGACGTTCTGAAATATCTGCTGCGCTTGGGCGGCGTGATGTCCGGGATTGAGCACGATGAACACGTTCATCAATCCGCCGCGCAATTGCGTGTCGGAATCGGCCTCGATTTCCAGTGCGATGTTCGTCTCGACGAGCGCTTGATAGAAGGGACCGCGCTCATTCGAAATCAGATTGGCAAGGGTGCTGATCGCGGGTTCTCCCGGTTCCGTATCTCCCGGTACGGCGTACGCAAGATCGAGCACTTCGAATGGGAACGGAAACTCGGCCTCGACCGTTTTTCCGCTTGCGGCGACGGGATGCCGCATGGCGTGCGCGGGAAGCTTGCGCGCCGGTATCGCGCCGAAGTATCGACGCGCGAGTGCGAAGACGGTTTGGTGCTCTATATCACCCGCTACGACGAGCGCCGCGTTGTTCGGCGCATACCATTCGTCATAGTACTTGCGAATGTCGGCAGCTGTCGCGCCCGCGACGTCGCTGCGCACGCCCGTGGGCGTGCGTCCGGCGGGAGAGTCGGGATACGCCGCTTGCCGAACGCGCGAGAGCAAACTGAAAAACGGTGAACTCTCGTCGCCGTCGATTTCGTTGAGCACGGCGCGCTGTTCGATATGCCAATCTTGCGGTCGAAGCGCAAGATGCGCCATGCGGTCGGCTTCAATCTGCAGCGCGACGTCGAGCTTGTCGACCGGCATGTCGAACAGGAATGACGTATAGTCGTATTGCGTTTCCCCGTTCATCTGGGCGCCCAGACGCGCCATGACGTCGTCGAGTCCACCCGCGCTCAGACTTGGCGTACCTCGGAACATCATGTGCTCGAGCGCATGCGCGAGTCCCGTCTTACCCGGCGTCTCGTAGAGCGAGCCGAACCGGTAGAACATCTCGGTATGCACGACCGGCGCCGCATGATCCTCGACGGCGATCACCAGCAGCCCGTTGGAAAGCTTGGTCGTGTAGACGCCGCGGTCTCCGACGCCGACTGCGGTACTCTGTGCCCGCGTCTCGAGCGGCAAGGTGAGAAGCGCAAGCGCGGTAAGGACGATCGCAAAGGAACGAATCACAGGAACTCCCGAGGCATTACGTAGGTGAGGTCGCCAGCATGTTTGCGGCGGGTTTGAGGTCGGAGATGTCGATACCGGCGTTATCGGCGATGCGCATGAGCAGTTCGTTTTGCAGCTGCTGGTGATAGAGCAAGCGGGAGATGGCGTCATGGTCGGATTCCGCGCGCAGCTCGTCGTGCTGCGTTTGCTGCTTCTGCGCCACCGCGATGACGAAGATGAGAATCAGCTGCAGCACGTTCGAACACGTGAGTAAAAAGACGAATGGAAACGGATCCCAGTGGGTGACCGCGCCGACGCCGATCCAGATGAACTGTATGACGATCGCGAGGAGCAGAGCGACCGGCGCGCCGGTAGCGTCGGCGATGTGCCGGCAAATTTTCTCCGTCGCGCTCAGCTGCTGTTGATGAAGCGCGTTGACGTCGTCGACGAGCGGATTATTCTCCGCGTTCGCGTGCGGCAGGACCGCTGCGGACTGAGTCGAGGTCATCGATCCTCCTCCATGCTGCTGACTCCCAGATAGTACCGCGCGCACTCTTCCACGGCCGCATACGGCAAGCATCCGATGAGTTCCGAGCGCAGCACCGGTACGCCCGCTTGGCTTGCGAGTTCGCGGACCAATTCGGTGACACGATAGAGCGGCGTTGCGCGATAATCCGTGACGTTGAGCGAGACTTGCACCAGATTCTCGCCCAGCCGCAGGCCCAGCGCCTTGAGCGTGCGCAAACCGCCGTCCCGCTCGCGCAGCATCGCGGCGATGCGGCGCGCAACGGTCAGATCGCCCGTCGCCAGTTCGACGTTGAAAGCGATGAGCAACTTCCGTGCGCCGATGGCGACGGCGCCCGCGCTCGGATGTTTCGGCAGGTCGCCGAAGTCGGGCCGCCAGTCGGGCAATTCGAATCGGGCATCGAGCCCTTCGAACTGGCCCTGCCGCACCGCCGCGAGATTTCGCCGCAGCGGCGTCGCCGCGGCTTCGCCATATAAGAAGGAAGGGACTCGCACGCGCTCCCAAATGGCTTCGGCCACCTCGCGGGCCAGGCGAACCGCGTCGTTCATCGACGCGTCGCGCAGGGGGATGAACGGCAGCACGTCGAGTGCGCCGATGCGCGGATGAACGCCGGTGTGCTTGCGCAGATCGATGCGCTCGACAGTGACCGCGGCGAGCGCGACCGCGGCTTCACGCAGTTGCTCGTATTCGCCGGCCATGGTAAGCACGCTGCGATTGTGCACGGGATCGCTCGTGCGGTGCACCACGCTCGCGCCGCAGGCACGTACCGCGTATACGCACCGGTCGATGGTTTCGACGTCGCGTCCCTCCGAAATATTCGGAACGCTTTCTAGGAGCATGCAGCCTGAATCGCTTGCGCGACGTCGCTGCAATTTTGCGGCGTGTACAGCGTGCGATAGCCGAGTTTGCTGGCTTCGGCGATGCGGCGCGAAGCAGCGTTGACCGCACGCACTTCACCGGAGAGTCCCAATTCGCCGAAAGCGACGGCGTCCGAAGCGAGCGGGCGATTGCGGAACGACGACGCAATTGCAAGCGCGATGCCGAGATCCGCAGCCGGCTCGCCGATGCGCAGACCGCCGGCGACGGACGCATAGATGTCATGCGACCCCAAGTGCAGTCCTGCGCGCCGTTCGAGTACGGCGATGATCATCGCAAGGCGCGCTTGATCGACGTTGTTCGCAAGCCGCCGCGGCGTTCCGTAACTGCTCTCTCCGACCAGTGCCTGCACTTCGACGAGCACCGGACGCGATCCGACGATGCTTGCTACGACGCAGGAGCCGCTGCCGCGCGAGACTGCACGCCCGGACAGAAAAACTTCGGAAGGATTTCCGACTTCGTGCAGGCCGTCGCCGTGCATCGCGAACACGCAAATTTCGTCGACGCTGCCGAAGCGGTTCTTGTACGCGCGCAAAATCCGGTAGTCGCCGCTGGCTTCGCCTTCGAAATAGAGCACGGTGTCGACCAGATGCTCGAGCAGCCGCGGTCCCGCGATCGTACCTTCCTTCGTGACGTGCCCGACGATGAACGTCGCGCAGCCCGTGCGCTTGGAGAACTCCATGACGGCTTGCGTGCAATCACGCACCTGCGTCACGCTGCCTGCATATGATTCCGATTCGGGCAGCCAGACCGTTTGGATGGAGTCGACGATCACCACGCTCGGCGTCAGTTTCTCGAGTTGATCGAGCACCGTCCGCAGGTTCGTTTCAGGGAAGAGCAGCACGCGATCGACGTCACCCTTTTCGAAGAGCCGCGCTGCGCGAAGCTTTACTTGTGCGGCGGATTCCTCGCCGCAGACGTACACGACATTGCCGGGAAGTGTTGCCGCGATTTGGAGCAGCAGTGTCGACTTGCCGGCTCCGGGCGGGCCGCCGACGAGCGTAAGGCTCCCCGGCACGATGCCGCCGCCGAGTACGGCGTCGAATTCGCCGAGGCCGGTGCGCACGCGTTCCACGCGAGCTTCGTCGACGTCGGCAAGCGCAATCGGGCCTGCGTCGGCGCGAAGCGGCGCGCTCGCCGATGCTCGCGCGGAAACCACGCGCATCGGGCGCTCGTCAAAGGAATTCCACGCTTCGCATTGGGGACAACGCCCGAGCCAGCGCGGCGACTCGAAGCCGCAGCCCGAGCAGAAGAAGATCGTTCTAGCCTTTGGCACGAAGGCAACTGTTCACGGGCACAAAAAGAGGCCCTCCGTGCCTGGAACGAGTTCGCACCTGCAAATCGCTATCGACGGGCCGGCGGCGTCCGGAAAGACGACGGTCGCGCGCCGCGTCGCCGAGCGCCTGAACGTGTTGTATCTGGACACGGGCGCGATGTACCGCGCGCTCGCGTATGCCGCCCTTCGCACGCAGACGGACCTCGACAATGAAAACGCGCTCGTGCGCCTCTTCGCGCAGCACCGCATCCACGTCACGCTCGACAGCCGCGCCCCGCTTGGCTTTCACATCTACGCGGGCAACCGCGAGCTCTCGCAAAACGATCTCGAATCGCCGGAAGTCACTGCGGTCGTTTCGACGATTGCGGCGCACGCTCGCGTACGCGAAGCGATGGTCGAAGAACAGCGCCGAATCGCGCAAGCGGGGCCCGTGGTGATGGCCGGTCGCGACATCGGAACCGTCGTGCTGCCGGATGCGCAGGTGAAGATCTTTCTCACCGCGTCGGTGCAGGCGCGCGTGCAGCGCCGCCGCGCGCAACTTGAAGAAGCCGGCGTCGACGTGAGCGCGCACGAGCTCGCGAAGGAAATCGAAGAACGCGATCGTCTCGACGAAACCCGCGCGTCTTCACCGCTGCGCAAAGCTGCGGACGCGATCGTAATTGATTCGAGCACGCTGAGCGTCGACGACGTCGTCCAGCGCATAGTTGATCGAAGTATTGCGGCGCCCTCGGGGAATGCTCATGTCAGCAGTGATGTTTAGGCGCCATGAGGCAATGGGGGCCCCATCTTTGATGGGGGCCGCGGAGGCTAGGCCGCAGCGCCTTTTCAAATGAACGCACTGCTCTATGATGCGGCGAAGTATACGTTTTGGGGGGTCTTCGGCACGATTTGGCGCATGCGCGTGTACGGCGGTGAAAACGTTCCCAAGACCGGGCCCGTGATCGTCGCGTGCAATCACGTTTCGTATTTCGACCCGCCCCTGCTCGGAACGGCATGCCCGCGACGCATTCGGTACATGGCGAAGGAAGAGCTGTTTCGCGTTCCGGTGCTCGGACCGGCTATTCGTGCGGTAGGCGCGTATCCGGTCGACCGCCAAGGCTCGGCGACTGCGGCGATTAAGCGCTCGGTCGAGGTTTTGCGCGAGGGCGGCGTCATCGGCATTTTTCCGGAAGGCGGACGCAATCTCACGGGGGCTGCGCAAGCGCGCGGCGGTGTTGCGCTTCTGGCGTCTTTGGGAAAGGCACCCGTCGTGCCCGCTCGCCTCATGGGAACGGGCTCGGCAAAACGCCTGGAGCAGTTTCGCGTGTTCTTTGGGCGCCCGTTAAGTTTGCCGCAGGATCGGAAAGCGAGCCGCGAAGACATGGCGAACTTCACGGACGAGGTGATGCGAGCTATTCGCTCGCTCCCGGCACAGCAGTGATTGAGCAAAAAGAACGGTTCGAAGTCCATCTCGAGGGCTTGATACGAGATTACCGCGGATCCAAGCAGGTCGCCGACATGCTCTTCTATCATTTCGGCTACGGCGAACACGGGCCGGCGCGGCGCGGAAAGCGTTTGCGCCCGCGCTTGCTTCTGCAAGTCGCGCAGGCTGAAGGCGCACAGCTCAATGATGCGCTCGATGCGGCCGCCGCCATCGAGATTCTGCACAACTATTCGCTCGTGCACGACGACATCGAAGACGGCGACGAATTACGCCACGGGCGGCGCACGCTTTGGTCCGTGTACGGGATCCCGCAAGCGCTCAACGCCGGCGATGCGCTGTGCGCCGTGAGTTTTCTGGTCTTGCTGAACGCGGCGCACCGGCATCGCGGCGACCGCGTTTTGCGTATGGTGCGCGTGCTCCACGAAGCGCACGCGACGATGTGCGACGGACAATCGCTCGATCTCGCGTTCGAGCGGGCAACGTCCGTCGATCTCTCGGAATATCATCGGATGATCGGCGCGAAAACGGCGGCGCTTTTCGGTGCATCGTCGGAATTGGGAGCGCTGTGCGCGCCATGCGACGACGAAAGCGTCCTGCGGTACCGCGAGCTGGGCCGCGCCTATGGACTCGCGTTTCAGATTCGCGACGACGTGCTCGGAGTCTGGGGTAGCGTCGACGCAACGGGTAAGGTAACCGGCAACGACATCGCGCGCCGCAAATGGACGTTCCCCGTCGTGTGGGCGCTTGGGCAGGCACCCTCGGCCGCCCGCGATCGCATCGCCCACGCGTACGCTCAGGGCGAGGCGCTCGAAGGCGACCGGGTAACCGAGGTCATCGAGTCTCTAGAAGAAGTGGGCGCGAGAGAGGCCGCCAATGCGGCCATTGCCGAACATTTGGCCGTCGTCGAGCGCCATCCAGTCGCCAGCGTTCGCGACTTTTTGTTGGGTTCGTTACAACTCGCGTCATCATAAAAGAGAAAGCGTGAACACAAGCAAAGCGGAGCTGCGCCACGGTTCGGCAGGCTCCACCCCCGTTGTCCAAACCGCGGAACGATCGACGGTATCGGTTCTCTGGCTCGGCCTCCTGATTCTTGCGGGCCTGGTCCTGCGGCTGCTGTTCATGGGGAACGAAGGCTTCCGCAACGACGTGCAGTCGTTCGAAGCCTGGGCGATCACGCTTGCGCAGCACCCGTTCTCGAAGTTCTACAGCTCGACCAGTTTTGCGGATTATCCGCCCGGCTATTTCTACGTGCTCTGGGTCGTCGGCCACGTGTGGGCGCTGCTCTCACCCCATGGCGGCAATTACGACTTGCTGAAATATCTGGTCAAGTTGCCGGCAGTCGTCATGGACCTCGTGGACGGCGTGCTCGTCTACGCGATCGTGCGCCGCTTTGCGGGCGAACGGTGGGCACTCGCGGCCGCAGCGATTTTCGTCCTCAACCCGGCAATGATCTTCATCTCCGCCGCATGGGGACAAGTGGACGCCGTGTCTAGCGGCCTTGCGCTTTTCGGCGTCTATCTCTTGCTGCGATCGGATGACGGCGCCTCGACCAGCACGACGTGCATCGTCCTTGCGTGGATTTCGCTCGCGTATTCGCTGCTCATCAAACCGCAAGCAGCAGTGCTGATTCCGCTGTTCATCGTCTTTGCATTCACGCGATCGGACCGCTTGCGCTCGCGCCTGGTCGGAACGGGGATCGGAATCGTCGCTGCGCTCGTCTTCGGGCTGCTGCTCACGCTGCCGTTCCACCCGACCGGCAATCCCGTGGATGCCTACAGCTGGCTCCTCGGAAAGTACACGTTCGCGAAAAACGTCTACGCGTATAATTCGGTCAACGCGTTCAATCTCTGGTCGATCCTGCACGGCTTCTGGGAACCCGACTCGCAGAACATCGGTATCTTGCCGCAGTACGTTTGGGGCGTGGCGCTCGTCGTCGCGGCGGTCATCTTGACCGTGGTGCGCTACTGGCAGGCCAAGACCGAACAAGCACTGCTCGAATCTGCCGCACTCGTGACGCTTGCGTTCTTCATGCTCGCAACGCGCATGCACGAGCGATACATCTACGACGGCCTGACGTTCACCATCGTCTGCTTGCCCTTCGCGCGACGGTATCTGTGGGCATCGGTCATCTTCTCGGCGACGCTGTTCGTCAATCTGTTCTACTCGCTGCAATATCTGAGCGTCGTTTCCAACAGCACGTCGGGCGTCGATCCGCGCGACATGTGGCCGTTCGTCACGCACCCGCTTTCGATCCTCAACGTCGCGACGTTCTTCGCGCTCGGTTATCTGTTCTTGGGACAAGATGCGGCGGTGCCGCTGCCCGCCCGTGGTGCGCCTGCGCCCTCGCCGCTCGAAAGCTTGCGGGCAGCCGGGTACAGGGCGCGCGCATGGTTCAATCCGGGCGAAGGTCTGGCCTCGATGGTCTGGCCGCTCGACTATGTCTTGGCGAGTTTGTTCGGCGTCGTCTCGTTCGTGGTTTCGTTCGTCAATTATTGGCTTCCGAACAAAACCGATCAATGCTGGTCCGTCGCCGGCGCCACGCATTGCGGAGTGTTCGACGAGATATACTTTGCGCGCGCCGCGGAAGAGTACATCCACGGACTCTACATCTACGAAAATACCCATCCGCCGCTCACGAAGCTGATCATCACGCTCTCGACCATGCTGTTCGGTGATACGACGGCCGGCTGGCGGTTACTCGACGTCGTCTTCGGCGCAATCGCGATCGTCATCATCTACGCGTTCGCCAAACGCCTGACGCGCTCGACGCTCTTTGCGTCGTTTGCCGCGATCACGTTCACCGCCGACGGTATGCATTTCGTGCAGTCGCGCATCGCGACGCCCGAGGGTATCGTCGTCGTCTTTTCACTCGGTGCGCTGTATGCGTTCTACCGTTTTTGGATCGCTTCGCAATCGACGGTGCGCGCATTCGAGCCGCGCACGTTGCTTCGAGCCGGCGCCTCGCTGGGCGGCGCAATCGTGCTGGGCGCGATCTCCGGAGGCTTAGCGGATTACTTCGGCAATCCGCCGCATCAGGCCGACACCGCCGGCTTCATCGTTTCCAGCATCTACTTTTCATCGGGTTGGTATCTGCTGCTGCGTCTGGTCGTCGTTCCACGCTTGCTCGGACGCAACGGCGAACTCATCACGTACGCCGAGGGCACGCGCGCTTTGCGTAGCGGCGGCGCCGTCGAAGTCGAGCCGCCGTACAACGAGCCGTTCAAAAAAGATCTGACGATAAAAGAAGAGGAAGCGTCGATCACGTATCATCGCGACGGCTCGGTGGATTATCAGACGCCGGAAGGCAGTGCAACGTATACACCGGGAATGGTGGTCGACGACCGCGGCGAGCGTGAAGAAGGCAAGCACGCCACGACCTGGCTCGTCGCTTTCACGCTGCTGCTGGGGGCGCTGGTTGCCAGCAAATGGTACGGCGTGATGGCGTACGGCGTTTCGTTCATCGTCATCGGCTTCGTTTGGCTGCAGCGCTACTGGGCGGAAGGCCGCGCGAAACGTTGGGGCAATCCGTTTGGATTCCGCCTGGACGTCGCGCTCGCGGCAATCGCCTTCATCAGCATGTCGGTGTACGTGTGCGCGTGGATTCCCGAACTCGTGCGCCATGTATCCCCGCCGGGCGATACCGGGGCGGCGAACGTGAGCGAACTCGTTTACCGCCAATATACGATGTTCGAGTACCACGACACGCTCAAAGCGACGCATCCGTATCAATCCGCGTGGTGGCAGTGGCCGCTCGATTTGCGTCCGATCGCGTATTACTGGAAAGACCTGCGAACTGGCGCGGGGGCGAACGATCCGAACGGGTGCTGTGTATCCGAGATCACCTCGCTGCCCAATCCGCTGATCTTATGGTTCGGCTTGCTGTGCGTCCCGCTCGTCGCCATCTTGGCGTGGTACGAAAAGAATAAAGGGTACGCGCTTTTGGTGCTCGCGTATCTGCTGCAGTGGCTGCCGTGGGCGAAATCGCCGCGCATCACGTTCGCGTACCATTTTTACGTCGACATCCCAATCATCGTCCTGTGCAACGTGATCATCTTGCAGCGGTTGTGGAACTGGCACTTCCCCCAAACCGGAGAATCGCGGCTTGTGGCACGTTTCGGTGTCTGCACGTACGTTCTCGCAGTCGTAGTAGCATTCATCTGGTTCTACCCCATTCTCTCCGGCACGCCGATTCGGTGGAATCAATGGGATATGCGCATGTGGCTGGGCAGCCACTGGATATAGGGAGGTTCTATGTCCGGTCATTCCAAGTGGCACAACATCAAACTGCGCAAGGGAAAAGCCGACGCGCAGCGCGGCGCGCTGTTCACCAAACTCAGCAAGGAAATCATTCTTGCGGCGCGTTCGGGGTCGCCCGATCCCGAAGCGAACTACCGTTTGAAGATGGCCGTTGAAAAAGCGCGCGAGAACAATATGCCGCAGGACAACATCAAACGCGCGATTGCGCGAGGCGCGGGCGGCACCGGCGAAAAAGAGATCGAGGAGATCCGCTACGAGGGCTACGGGCCCGGCGGCGTTGCCGTGGTCGTCGATGCGGCAACGGACAATCGCAATCGCACGGCAGGCGAACTGCGGTTTCTCTTTAGCAAGAACGGCGGATCGATGGGCGAGACCGGCAGCGTCGCGTGGATGTTCGATCCCGTCGGCATTGTGGTCGTCGACCCGGAAAGCCGTTCGGAAGATGCAATGACCGAGGCCGCGCTGGTGGACGGCGTCGTCGATCTGGACTACGGCGAGCCGACCGAGATTTATAGCGAGCCGGCCGCGCTGGCGGGAGTTCGGGATGCGCTGCGCGCCGCGGGCCTGAAGATCACCGCGTTCTACCTTGGGGTGCGCGCGAAGCAAAAGGCCTCTCCGCAGGGGGAAGAGTTGAACGCGGCCTTGGGCTTCCTCGAAGCGCTCGACGATCACGAAGACATCCAGCACGTCTTTTCCAATCTCGAGGTGAGTGAGGCCGCACTCGAGGCACTCGCATAAAGAGACGAATGGCAGCAACGGAAGAGCAAATCAGCAGCAGCGACTACCGGCAGACGACGCTGCCGCCGCTGATCGAACGGTATATCCCGCGCGATTGGGTTTTCCCGATCATCTTCGCGGCGTTCGTCGGCGTGCTCGTCTGGTTCGGCCATTCGGTTCAAGAGTTTCTCCTGCCGGGCCCGAACACGGTGACGGTGCCCTCGTTCGTAGGCATGGCGCTTCCGGATGCTACCAACGACATCGCGCGCATGAAACTCAAAGCGAACGTCGTCGGACACGCGCCGAGCAATCAGTATCCCAAAGGCGTCGTGATGAACCAGGAGCCGCAAGCCGGCATGCACGTGCGCGCCGGGCGGCAGATTTCGCTGGTCGTCAGCGATGGCGTGCAAACGATGCTGATGCCCGACGTGCGCTATCAATCGTTGCGTGATGCGAGTCTAGATCTTGCGCACGCGCGCCTGCAGCTCGTCAAAACGACGTACGTCCGCAACGATGACATCCCGCCGGATCACGTCATCTCGCAGTATCCCGATCCGCTGATCAGCGTCACGCAAGGGACGGCCGTTTCGCTCCTGATCAGCAAAGGCGGCATCACGTCGATAAAAGTGCCGAATTTCACCGGCATGACGATCGACGAAGCACGCGGTTTGGCGGCGGATTTACATATCAAAATCGGGCAGATTGTGTGGACGCCGCTCGGCAAGAATGGGCCGCCGCACGGGCAAGTCGTGCTGCAGAAACCGGCTGTCGACAGCGTTATGGGTCCGTACGACGTCCTCTCGCTGGATGTGAGTGCAGGCAAGAACGAATCGGGTCGCCTCATCCATCAGACGCACGTCCTCGCCGCCGTTCCACCGGCCGAGCCCGGACAGAATCAAGCGCTGCGCGTGCGTTTCTCGGTTAGCGACGCGACGGGCAGTTACGATCTCTTCAACGGCTACGGCGAGCCGGGCCAGAAATTCGACTTCAACGTTACGACGATCGGCACGTCGGCGATTTACTTCTTCGTGAACGATACGCTGCTCGGCGAAACGAAGATCGGCCAAGAGCCGAAGAACGCCTACGGAAAACCGCTGCCCAAAGGGCAAGAGCCGCCCGCGCCGGATGAGCAGCAGCAGTAATCACAAGCGGGTGAAGATCGCGCCCTCGATTCTATCGGCGGATTTTGCGCGCATCGTCGACGAGATCGCGGCTGTGGAGCGCGCCGGCGCATCGTACGTGCATCTCGATGTGATGGACGGGCGATTCGTACCGAACATCACGTGGGGTCCCAAAGTCGTGGGCGACTTGAGAAAGCACACGACCCTCACGTTCGATTGCCATCTGATGATCGTTGAACCGGAGCGATACGTCGACCAGTTCCGGAAGGCCGGCGCGGACATTATCACGTTTCATCTGGAAGCGACGCCGCACGCGCAACGCCTGCTCACGCATATTCGTTCGCTCGGCGCGAAGGCCGGCATCTCGATTTGCCCGCAAACGCCGATCGCAATGCTCGAGGACTTGATCGGCGACATCGACTTGATTCTCGTGATGAGCGTGAATCCGGGCTTCGGCGGGCAGAAGTTCATTCCGCACGCGTTGGAAAAAATTGCACAGGCGAAGGCGCTGGTACAACGCGCCGGCGTGCGCTGTGAAGTGGAAGTCGACGGCGGCGTAACGCTCGAGAACGCGCGCAGTATAGTGGACGCCGGCGCGGACGTCCTGGTCATCGGCTCGGCGATATTCGACACGCCCGACTGCGCAAAAACCACCGAAGAGTTCATTCGTACGGCGAGTTGAACCGCGAAGACCAGTTGATCGCGCAGATGCGCGAGATTATCGAAGCGCAGCCGCACTACCGCAAACTCGCAAACAGCATCGGCGACGACGCGGCGCTATGGCAGCCGTCGCGATCGAATCGCAGCGTGATCACCACCGATGCACTGATCGAAGGCGTGCATTTCCGCACCGAAACGATGAGTTTGGAAGACGTGGGCTGGCGCGCGATGGCAAGCAACTTGAGCGATCTCGCTGCGATGGGATCGCGGCCGGTGCTGGCGACCGTGGCACTCGGTGTTCCGCAGGACGGCACGGGCGCGGACGTGCTGGAGATGTATCGCGGCATGCTCGGCGTTGCCTCCGCTCATCGCTGCACGATTGCGGGCGGCGATATTACGCGCGCCCCCGGTTGGATGATCTCGATCGCCGCTGTCGGCGAGGTGCGGGCTTCGCACGCGAAAGGGCGCGGCGGCGCGCGAGGCGGCGACGTGGTTGCGGTGACCGGGCCGCTGGGCGCGAGCCGTGCCGGCTTGCATCTTGCCGATAACGTAAGCATGTTGTCTGAAACTTTGCGTGACGAAGCGCTGCGCGCTCATCGCCGGCCTGAGCCCCGCATTCGCGAAGGGCAATTCCTCGGCGCGAGCGAGCACGTCCATGCAATGATGGACATTTCGGACGGCCTTTCAACCGATCTGGCGCGGCTTGCCGCGCGATCGGGCTGCGCCGCCGTCGTAGAAAGCGTTCCGGTAGCGGCGAGTGCCGCCGCAATGGCGCGTGCACGCGGCGAAGATCCATGGGATTATGCGCTGTCCGGAGGCGAGGATTACGAATTACTCCTCGCGCTCGACGCGCGAGCGTTCCGCCATGTGAGCTCGCGCTTTCACAAGCGCTTCGGACGAGAACTTCTCGCCGTCGGCCGGCTGCGCGAGGGAAGCGGCCTCTTCCAGCGTAAGGTCGAGCGCGAAGAAGCCATTGCGCCAACCGGGTGGGATCATCTGCGTGAATAGAGACGACGTTCAAAACTATCCGCTGATCGGGTCGATTCAGAACACCGTCGGCATGGGTTTCATCGGCAATCAAGCGCTGTTCGCGATTGCCAATGCCCTTGGCGCCCGCACGATCTGCGCACCGACGACGTATGCCAGCGCCCACAGCGGATTTTCCGGCCGCTCGAACTGGACCGTCGAACCGCAGCAATTTCGCAAGGACGTGGCGTTCTTGGTAAGTCAGCAGCCCGCGCTGCTCATCATCGGCTACGTTCCGCGTCCGAATCTGGTCGATATCGTCGCAACGCAGCTCACCGATTACAAGGGTGTAGTGCTGCTCGACCCGGTGATCGGCGATTATCAAAAAGGTTTATACGTTACAACGGAAACGGCCCGGGCGATTCGCGATCAACTGATGCCGATTGCGCAAATAGTGACGCCAAACCGGTTTGAAGCGGAAGTGCTGCTCGGCTCGGGAGCGGATTCCGCTTCCGAACTTGCGTTTCTCAACGGCTTGTTCGATCTCGGTCCGCAGGCCGTGATCGTTACCTCTTACGAACGCGACCCCGAAAAGCATCGGGTGAAAACGCTCTTTACCAACGGCTACAGTTACTATCGCATCGGCGCGCCCTATTATCCGACGTTTCCGGCGCACGGCGTGGGTGACGCCTTTGCCGGTGCGGCCGGCGTATTCATGGCGCTCGGCGCTTCGCCGTTCGCCGCCGCGCTGCTCGCGAGCGCGCTGTGCGCGCGCGCCGTCGCAAATACGTCGGCATACGGCGGCGCAACCATCGATCCGGTTGCGGCGCTGGAGAAGTGGCGTCCGCTCGGCTACCAAGTCGACGACGAGCGGACGATGCTCTTTTGCCAGAAATCCATGGTTGAAAGCGAAGCCATCAAGCCGACGGCGCAGGACGGTGCACGTTTGAAATTCGCGCCGCCGAAGAACAAGATTATTTACGGCTGATGTTCCAACCGCTTGAAGTTTCAATCGGGGCTGCGGATAGACAGCCTCGCCTTTCACTGGAAGTGCTCGGGTACCAGCATCCCGACACGGTAGAGCCCGCTGACCTCGACTTGATGCAATGCCGTGTCAGCGCCCAAGCAGATCCCGTGAATGCGGCATTCGAGATGCCCATCGGGCTCTGGGAACTTTTTGAGCTGCGCGACTACCTGGCCGAGATCAACTCGGGCAACGGCCCGTCGCGGAGTTTCATGATGGCGGGCGGGTTACTCTCGCTTTCATTTGCTCCTTCGAAACGCGGTCCCGTGCTTTGTGCCGTGCTTCTCAAAACGATCGACGCGTCGCATCTGCGGCTCGAGTTTCTCATCACGTTGGAGCCGCGTGACATCTCACGCACGCATTTTCAACTTTCCCAACTGAAGGTTCACGCGCAGAAATGAGCAGCGCTCAAAAAACAGTCGCCGGCGGCGTGGTGCACAAAGTCCCGGACGATCTACGAAGAGCCCTCGTCGGCGACTCGAAGGCGCTCGCTGCTTGGGAGAGCCTGACCCCGCTCGCTCGTAACGAGTGGATATGCTGGGTTATCTCCGTCAAGAAACGAGAAACGCGCGAGGAACACGTCGAGAGAGTGTGCACGCATCTCAACGAGGGGAAGCGCAGACCGTGTTGTTGGATTGGCTGCATTCACCGCGCGGATAAGGCCATCAGTCCATCCGTGCAATACGTTCTCAGTAGACAACGTAAGTCAAAGTAGTCGACGTCTGTTTACTGCGACTCTTCCTCGGTCGTCTCAGGCGGCGGCATGTGTTCGATTTCTTCTTCCTCGAAGAGTTGCTGCATCGATCTGACCATGCCCGTGTCGTCGGCGTCGGCGATTGCCTGGTCGAGGTCGTCGTCTTCGAGCAGGCCACGCTCTTCGTTCGGCTGCTTTTCCATGCGCACCTCATGCCCACGGGACGCAAAACAAAAACGGCGCCGCAAGGGGCGCCGCTTCGGGGTCCTTCGATAGCTCAGGATGACTAAATGGCGCGGGTGACTTTCTTCGCGCGCAGGCAGGACGTGCAGACGCGCGCGGTACGGGCGGTGCCGCGATCGTTAATCTTCACCGACTGCAGATTGGGCAGCCAGCGGCGCTTGGTCTTGTTCATCGCGTGGCTGACGTTGTTGCCCGCCATCGGACCCTTGTTGCAGACTTCGCAGCGCTTTGCCATCCTACTAGACAACCCCTTAAGATATGGTAACCCTCGACGGCGCTCGGGCACCCTTCGATACCTCAGGGTGACACGGGTGGGGTCGGGGACAACCTTGGTAGATTACCACGGGAGGGGGCAGTTGACAACCCTTCGCGTCGACGCAAAGGACATCCATGTCCTCACTCGACACTAGCGCATCCATGCGCGTCGCAGGCACTAGTGGCAGCACGACACGAACGCAGCGGCCGATGGATGTCACGACCCTGGACGGACGAGCGTACGCCAAGTTCATCACGGCGGGCTCCTACTTCCTACGGAAGTACCGCCAGGTCCTGAACGACCTGAACGTCTTCCCCGTCCCCGACGGCGACACGGGGACCAACATGTACCTGACCTGCCGGCAAGCCGCCTTAGAAGCAGGCAAGCTGCACGGCCGCCCGTTGGCCGAGGTCGCGGCCGCCGCTGCACAGGGCGCGCTCATGGGCGCGCGCGGGAACTCCGGCGTCATCATTTCCCAGATGCTCCGCGGCTTTGCGCATCACGTGCGCCATCGTAACGATATAGATACGTTCATGCTTGCGACCGGAATGCGTGAAGGTGTTCAGGCTGCACGTCAAGCGCTCGTCAAAGTCGTCGACGGCACGATCATCTCCGTTGCGGAAGCTGCGGCTGATTCCGCGTATCGCTTGGCGCTGCGTGAGCCCGACTTCTATCGCCTCGCCGGCGGCGTGCTGCGCGCAGCAAACGAAGCACTCGACCGCACGCCGGAGCAGTTGCCCGTCTTGAAAGAAGCTGGGGTCGTCGACTCCGGCGGCGCGGGATTCGTCTATTTCCTCGAGGGCGTGCTGCGGTTTTTGCCGGACGTCAAGGTTCGCACGACGGCGTTTCCACGGCGTCCGGTGCGGCAGAACGTGTTCACGCCCGCGCAAATCGTCGGCGAACACAAATATTGCACGGAATTTATTCTCGAGAATGCCGCATGCACGTTGTCCGAGCTGCGCCAGCAGCTCATGTCAAAAGGTGACTCGTTGATCGTCGCCGGCGCAGAACCGACGATCAAAGTGCACGTTCACACCGACGATCCGAGCGCCGTGCAGGCGATAGCCGGGCGGTACGGTGAGCTGACGCGGGTAAAGGTCGACAACATGGAACAGCAGCATCAGGTGCTCGTCGTGGAACGCCCCACGGTTCCATTTTCGATCGTGGCGCTCGTTCCCGGTCCGGGCTTCGAGCAGATCGTCCGCGAACTCGGCGCCGAAGTCGTGGTTCCGGCAGCGCAAAATCCGAGTGTGCGAGACCTCTTGTTGTCCATCACCACGTGTCTTGGCGAAACGATTTACGTGTTCGTGAACGACAAGAACGTAGCGCTTGCCGCGCAGGAAGCGGCGCTCCTTCGGCAGGCCCAGCCCTTCGACAACGCTCAGGGTGACACGCGCCGGGTTACGGTGCACGTGATTCCTACGCCCGATATCGTTGCCGGGATCGCGGGACTTTTTGCGATGCGCTCCGGCGGCAATGGAGCGCTTCCCGATCCGACCACGATCCTGGAGGCGGCCATGCACCCGCGCAGCGCGCGAGTATTCTTTGCGGGGAAGGATGCGACCGTAGGTGGAACGACCGTCGCACAGGGCAAGCCGGCCGCAACGAGCGCGGGCGTGCTGTACGCAGGGGCAACCCTCACCGAGGCGGCGCAGGCCGCTCTGCAAGCGATGGGTGCTCGCGACGGAGGATTGATCACGGTGTATTACGGCGGCGCGCAAAAGGAAAAAGATGCGCAGCGCCTGGCGGAAGAGCTCCGCGCTACGTTTGCGCAGGCGGACGTCGAGTACTATTACGGCGGCCAGAAAAACGCCGAGTATTGGGTCTCGCACGATGAGTAAACCGCGCATCGCGATCGACGCCATGGGCGGCGATCATGCGCCGCAGGAAATCGTCGAGGGCGCGCTGCTTGCCGCTCAGGAAGATTGGGCAGACCTGATCCTCGTCGGCGACGAGGCGCGCGTCCGCCCGTTGCTGCAAGGTGCAAACGCGGAACGCATTACCGTCGTTCACGCGCCCGACGCCGTACCGATGGACATGCACGCCTCGCAAGCGTTGCGCATCGCGGATAAGACGTCGCTCGGCGTTGCCGTGAACATGGTCAAAGAAGGCAGCGCGGATGCCGTGGTTTCCGCCGGAAACAGCGGCGCGTTCTTGGCGATCGCGCTCATCAGATTGCGCGCGATTCCCGGTATCGCGCGACCGGCAATTGCGACGGTTTGGCCCGTGCTCAACGGTCCGATGGTACTGCTCGATTCCGGGGCGAACGTGGATTGCCGTCCCGAGTGGCTCGAACAGTTCGGACTCATGGGTTCGGCGTACGCGAAAGCCGTACTGAAACTGCCGAATCCGCGCGTCGCGGTGCTTTCCGTCGGAGAAGAAGAAACCAAAGGCAACGCGCAAGTCCTGGAGGCTGCGCGCCTGCTGCGCCAAGCGCCCGTCAATTTCATCGGCAACGTCGAAGGCAAGGATCTTTTCCACAACCTCGCCGACGTCGTAGTCGTCGACGGTTTCGTCGGCAACGTCGTCTTGAAGATGGGCGAAGGTTTCGTTTCGGACTTTATGAAGGTCCTGAAAGATGCGTTTCTCAGCGGCGGCACCTTGGCGAAGATCGGCGCGCTGCTCTCGTCGAAGGCGCTGCGAAAGATGAAGCGCCGCTTCGACTACGAGACCTACGGCGGCGCACCGCTGCTCGGATTGCGTGGAAACTGCATCGTCACGCACGGCCGAGCGACGCGCAACGTCATCAAGCACGCGATACATGCCGCTGCCATCGAAGCGGAGAACGACGTCATCGGCAAGATTACCGAGCTGGTGAAGCCGCACCTCGCGAAAGAGGCGTAGCGCTGGGAGTTGCCGTCGTAACCGACAGCACGTCGGACATCGAGCCGGCGCGCGCGGGCGCGCTTGGTATCGGCGTGGTGCCGCTTTTCGTCATCTTCGGTGAGCGGAGCTACCGCGACTACGTCGATCTCTCGCGCCGCGAGTTCTACGAGAAGCTCGCGAGCGAGCCTGCACTGCCGACCACCTCGCAACCGACCGCGCAGATGTTCGAAGATGCGTTTCGGCCGCACGTGCAAGCCGGTGACGCCGTCATCTGCATCGTCATCAGTTCCAAACTGTCGGGCACGATCAACGCCGCACTATCGGCCGCTCACCAATTTCCCGGCGCGGACATCACGATCGTCGATTCCGAAAGCGTTGCCGGAGGCCTGGGCATGCTCGTGCTGCAAGCCAACGCGCTCGCGCAGTCGGGAGCGAGCCGCGACACGATTCTGGAGCGCATCGAACATGCAAAGCGCACGCAGCATCTCTATGCCTGCATACCCGACCTCTCGCACGTCGTGCGCACCGGACGAATCGGGAAGGCCAGAGCAGTCATCGGTACGCTGATGAAGATCGTGCCGGTTATTTCGCTGCGCGACGGCGAAGTCGTCGCGGAAGCGCAAGTTCGCACCATGAACCGCGCCCAGCAAACGATGATCGATCTCTCGCTCAAACACATCACGGACGTATCGAAGGCGAGATTTCTGGTCATGCACACGAACGCGCCGGATCTCGCCCGCGACATCATGGAACGCTTACGCGCGGAACTCCATGGCAATACGCCGGCGATGCTCGACGTTTTGGAGGCAGGGCCCGTCATCGCGACCCACGGAGGGCCGGGAGCGGTGGGAATCTTCTCGGAGCAAGAATAAACCCTCGCCATGAAGGACTTGCTGCGCTTTGACACGGTCGTTGCGGCCTGTGCGCTTTTGATGAGCTCGGTAACGGCGGGCGCAATGGTCTATCAGACCCGCGTTTTGCAGGATCAATGCGCTGCAATCGACAACATCAAAGAGCCGCTGCAAGACCAGTCGGTGGATGGCTCGACGGCGATTCGCGCGGGAGAGGACCCCACGCTGCTGAAGATGCACCTTCAACGCGCCAGCCTCGTTGCGCGTTCTCTGCAGCACGACGTAACCTTGCGTTTTTGCTACTCCGCCGCGCCTGCCGTTCCAGTGGTGGCGCCGGCGTGCAGCGAGCATTATGCGATCGCCGCTCCGTCGTTCGAATTAGTGAAATAACACCGCCTCGCCATGGCCGGCATCTACGTCCATCTCCCGTTTTGCCCGTACATCTGTCCGTACTGCGATTTCGCCAAATGGCCGCACAGGCGCACGGTAGCCTCGCGGTATTTGGAAGCGCTGCATGCGGAGATCGATGAAACTGCGCCTCGATACCTCGGCGACCCTTGGATACCTCAGGGTGACACCAATCTGCCTCAAGGCGGCAGATTTGCGAGTGTGTTTTTCGGAGGAGGAACGCCGAACACGTACGATGCCGGCGACATCGTGCGTCTCGTGCAGCGTTTACGGGAAGCGTTTCCCGGACCGGCCGATCGCGAGACGACGATTGAGATAAACCCGGAACTTGTGCGCGACGCGGACTTGCAGATGTATCGTGAGGCCGGAATCAATCGCGTCTCGATCGGCGTGCAATCGCTGGTGCCGCAAGAAATTCAAACGCTCGGACGGCGGCATTCGGTGGACGACGTGCGGCGCGTCGTGGATGCAGCGCGTGATGCCGGCATTCGCAGTATCAGCCTCGATTTGATCTTCGCCGTGCCGGGGCAAACGCCGCAGAGCTGGCGGCATTCGCTGGAAAGCGCGATGTCGCTCGGCGTCGACCATATCTCGACGTACGGTTTGACGATTGAAGCAGGGACGCCGTACGAGCGCTGGCACGAACGCGAGCCGCACGCGTTTTTCAATGATACGGACGAGGCCGAGTTGTACGAGATCGCGATCGAGTTGCTGGAGAGCGGCGGCTTCGAGCATTACGAAATCAGTAACTTTGCAAAGCCGGGGCACGCAAGCGCGCACAATCTGAATTATTGGGCGAACGGCGAGTACGCCGGTTTGGGCGTCGGCGCAGCGTCGTATCGCAGCGGCGTACGCAGCGTGCACACGCGCGAACTGGAAACGTACCTCGACGCAGCGCTGGGCGGACGTCCGATTCCCGGTGAGGCCGAGCAACTCGAGGGGCCGCGCCGCGCGGGCGAGGCCGTAATGCTCGCTTTACGGACGGCGCAAGGGGTCTGCCTGAAATCCTTTAAAGAGCGATACGGTTTGGATTTTCTGCATTTTTACGCGCCCGTCGTCGAGCGATACGAATCGCTCGGACTGCTCGAGCGGGACGCGACCCACGCCAGGCTTACGCGGCGCGGGCGGTTCGTGGCAAACGACGTATGCGCGGCTTTCGTGACATTCGCGTAGGTCCGGGCATCGCAGCTGCGTTGCTGCGGTTCATTTTTGCCGTCGTGTTCGCGGTTACCGGTTTTTTGCTGGGGCGCGAAGCGTATCTGCATCTCATCTCGCTGCATTTTGCGAGCGAACCCTGGCAGCTCGCTTTCAATATTCTTACGCCCGTCGCCGGCGCAATAATCGGCGTGCTGCTCGCACCGCTCGCGCAGACGTTCTTCGAAGACGAACTCAACGCGGTCGAGCGTGCCATCGAGCGGCTCGCGCCAATCGAACTGGCCGGCGGCGCAGTCGGCCTGATTCTCGGCCTGGTGATCGCGTTTCTGATCCGCAGCGTGCTCTTCGAGTTCATCTCGACGAGCGGCCGCGCCGGAAGCTACGTCGCGATTCTTCTTTACATCATCATCAGTATTTTTGCGGCGTACTTGGGTGCACGCGTCGGTGCCCGCATGCACATCATGCCGATTGCATCGGCGGTTTCCGGCATGGCTGCAGTTTCGAAAGTCATCGACACGTCGATTATCGTGGACGGACGCATCGTCGAAATTCTCGAGAGCGGCTTCATCGAAGGGCCGCTGATTCTGCCGCGCTTCATCTTGCGCGAACTGCAGCTCATCGCCGATTCGACCGATCCGATGCGCAGGGCCCGCGGCCGGCGCGGCCTCGAAGTGCTTAAGCGTCTGCAAGAAACCGGGCTGCTCGAAATCAGCGAGCGCGATTACGACGACATCCGCCCGGCCGACGCGAAACTGGTGCGCCTCGCGCACGATCTCGGCGGCAAGCTGCTGACGACAGACTACAATTTGAACCGCGTCGCGCACGTCGAGGGCGTGCAGGTGCTCAACATCAACGAACTCGCCAACGCGGTCAAACCGGTCGTACTGCCGGGCGAAGAGATGAACGTGCTCATCATTCGCGACGGCAAGGAGCCGCATCAGGGCGTCGGGTATCTGGACGACGGCACGATGATTGTCGTGGAGCACGGCCGGCGTCTCATCGGCGAATCGGCCGACGTGGTCGTCACGAGCGTGCTGCAAACCGTTGCAGGACGCATGATCTTCGCGAAGTTGAAGCGCGCATGACGTTCTGCGCGATCGTCGTTGCGGCAGGGCGCGGGACGCGGTTCGGCCGTCCCAAGCAGCTCGTCGAGATCGCCGGAAAACCCATGCTGTGGTGGTCGCTGCGCACGTTTTCGAACATGCCGGAAGTCGGCACGATCGTCGTTGCCACGGAGCGCGAGTGGCTCGCAGACGTTGCACACGTGGCGAAGGATGCCGTCGGAGCAAAGCTTCATGCGGTTGTGCCGGGCGGCGCCACGCGACAAGCCAGCACATTCGAGGCGCTGCGCTCGGCGAGGCAAACGGGTGAAGGGGTCTTCGTGCACGACGGCGCGCGCCCGCTGATCGCCGCGGATGACGTCCGGCGCGGTATGCAGCCGGTTTGTCCGGGACATGCATCGCTGCTCGCGCTTCCCGTCGTCGATACGATAAAGGTCGTCGATGCCGGAAAAATCGTGTCGTCGACACTCGACCGCAGCGTGCTGTGGTCGGCGCAGACGCCGCAGTTTGCAACGTTTTCGGACATGCTGCGCGCTCACGAAGCAGGCCTGCGGGACGGAATTGACGCAACGGATGATGCGATGCTGCTCGAAAGAATCGGCGTGCACGTGCACGTGGTTCCCGGATCGCCGGAAAATTTCAAAGTGACGCTTGCCGAAGATCACGCTCGCGCCGAAGCGGCAATGGCGAATAAATGCGGGTAGGGCATGGATTCGATGCGCACCGCTTGGTGGAAGGGCGCAAATTGATCCTCGGCGGCGTCGACGTTCCGTTCGACCGCGGCGCGCTCGGGCACTCCGACGCGGACGCGCTCGCGCACGCGATCAGCGATGCCCTGCTCGGCGCCGCGGCGCTGGGCGATCTGGGCGGACATTTCCCTGATACGGACGAGCGCTGGAAAAACGCGGACTCAATGGAATTGCTGAGTCACTGCGCGGCTGAGGTGCGTCGCGAAGGCTATCGCATCGAAAACATCGACGCGACGATCGTCCTGCAGCAGCCGAAGCTCGCGCCCTACGTCGTGCGGATGCGCGAGAACATCACCGGGCGCTTGGGCCTTTCGCTCGGCCAAGTCAGCGTCAAGGCAAAGACCAGCGAGGGAATGGGGTACACCGGAGACGGAAGCGGCATTGCCGCATTTGCGGTTGCGCTCCTGGAGCGGATGTGATGAATGTGCAGCGGGACGAGCTTGCGGCGGCGATGCAGCAATGGGGGTTTCTCGAATCTCCCGCGCCGCCGGCGGCACTGCATTGGATCGAGACGTTTCTGAAAGCGTTCGGCGAACGTCTGACGTCCGTCGATGACGCGCGTTCCGCAGTCGCCGATTTACGCGCCGAAGCGTGCCTCATTCCGGCGCTTGAATTGGAGCGGCTGCGCAACCGCGAGGTGCTGTTCTTTCTCGACACGGTGAGCCAGTACGTCGATAGCCAGGCGGAGCTGCGCGGCCTGCCGCTAGCGCACGACCTGGCGGAGATGGCGCAAGAGTTCGGCATCAGCGCCCCGGACGCGCAGTATGCCGTGCGGATGGCGACGACCGGAAAGATCGAGGGGCCGCCGCTGGAGCTGCTCTTTCCGCTGCTTGGACACGACCGCATCCTGATCCGCATCGGAGCGGTAAACTCGCACATCCTGCACGGACGCGGCCTCGAGCCGATCCGATTTGGTCCGGGCGGGCAGCCGTTTGAGCCGCTGCATGGGAAGAAACCGGAAGACAAGGCATAAACGTGCAACCCTTTGGCACGCCGGGTCGCTTTAAATAGGAACCCCTCGACAAGCTCGGGGTCGTTCGACGAGCTCACGATGACGATAGTTAAGACACTTATAGCCGACATCAACGCTCCGCTCGAGCGTGACCCTGCCGCGCGCGGGCCGCTGGACGTCATCTTGTCGTATCCCGGTTTTCATGCAGTGACGATGCACCGTTTGGTGCATAGCCTGTATCGCGCGCGCATTCCGCTGCTTCCTCGCTGGCTTTCGAACGTCAACCGCTTTTTGACGGGCATCGAAATTCATCCGGGTGCGAAGCTCGGCTCGGGCGTGTTCATCGACCACGGTATGGGCGTCGTCATCGGCGAAACGGCGCAAGTCGGCGACAACTGCACGATCTATCAAGGCGTAACGCTCGGCGGCACCAGCCTCTCGCACGGCAAGCGGCATCCGACTTTGGAAAACAACGTGACGGTAGGCGTCAACGCCGCGGTACTTGGCGCGATCACCGTCGGCGCGAACTCGAAGATCGGCGGCGGATCGGTAGTTGTCAAGGATGTGCCGCCCAACGCGACTGTCGTCGGCGTTCCCGCACGCGTGGTGATGCAAAATGGCGTGCCGGTGCGCGCGGTTCCGGATCGCCCGCAAGTCGACATGCCCGATCCGACGGCGGACGCGATTGGGAAGTTGCAGCGGCGCGTAGCTCAGTTGGAAGACCGTCTGCGCGAGATCGAGCAGCAGGAAACGGGTGAGTCCGCCTGGTCCTGGGTTATCTAATTGAAGCTCTACAATACGCGGACGCGCAACGTCGAAGATTTTGCGCCCCTCGTTCCGCCGAGCGTGCGCGTTTACGTTTGCGGTCTCACTCCGTCGGCTGAAGCGCACCTTGGACATGCGCGCTCGTTCTTGTTTTTCGATGTGCTGCGGCGGTATTTGGAACATCTGCGGTACGACGTGACATTCGTGCAGAACGTTACCGACATCGACGATCGCAGCATCAACCGAGCGAAGGAAACCGGCGAGGATTGGTACGCGATCGTCAGCAGTTACTATGCGTCGTTCAAGCGCTCGATGCAGCGCCTCGGTGTACGCGAACCCGACGCGGAGCCGTACGCGACCAAGTTCATCCCGCAGATCATCGGGATGATTTCGCAGCTCATGGAGAAGAACTACGCGTACGTCAGCAAGGACGGCGTGTACTATCGCGTCTCGCAATTCCCGCGGTACGGGCAGCTTGCGAATCGCAACATCGAGGAACTGGAAGCCGGCGCCCGCATCGAGGTTGACGAGACGAAAGAAGACCCGTTGGATTTCGCGCTTTGGAAATTCGCCAAACCCGGCGAGCCGAAATGGCCATCGCCCTGGGGCGACGGACGACCCGGCTGGCATATCGAGTGCTCGGCGATGTCGCACGAATTGCTCGACCCTAACGGCGACGGTTTCGACATTCACGGCGGCGGCGCCGACTTGATTTTCCCGCATCATGAAAACGAAGTCGCGCAAAGCGAGCCGCTGATGGAGCATCCGCCGATGGCGAACTTCTGGATGCACGGCGGCTTGCTGCTCTTCGACAACCAAAAGATGAGCAAGTCGCTGGGCAACTTTGAACCGCTGTACGAAATGCTCGATCGCCACGATCCGCAAGCGATTCGGCTGTTGTTTTTGCAGACGGGCTATCGCAAAGTGATGAACTTCACCGAAGAATCCGTTGCCGGCGCAAGCGTCGCGCTCGAGCGTTTGAAGAGAAAGTACCGCGACTTGCGTCATGCTGAGGTATCGAAGCACGCCGAGCCCGTCGAGGGGCTAACGAAGCGTATGGAGCAGGCGCTCAACGACGACATGAATACGGCGGTGGCACTCGCGGAGTTGCTTTCCTATCGCGGCGAATCGCGCGAAGAGTTCGCGTACTGGCTCGGCGTTTTGGGCCTCACGCCGAATGAGTCATGGCTCGAAGAACCGCAGCGCGCTTTGCGCCAAGATTTTTTGGATTGTCTGCGCTCGAAAGGCGTCGCAATCAATGGTGTAGCGCCGGAAGAAGCGATCGAGCACCTCATCGCGGAGCGCACGCAAGCTCGCAAAGAAAAGAATTGGGCGGAGTCCGATCGCCTGCGCGATCTGCTTGCCGGCTGCGGTGTGGCGCTCAAAGATTCCAAAGACGGCACGACATGGACCGTCGCAGAATAGATCTCGACGACGTCATCTACGGCGTCCATGCGGTCGAGGAAGCGCTCGCCGCGGGCGAAGAGCTGCGATCGCTGCACGTCGCCGACGAACGTAAGCGAGATCCGGCGGTTCGCAAGATCTTGGACATTGCGCGCGAGCGCGGCATTCGCGTGCGTTTCGAACAGCGAGCGTACTTCAACCACTTTCCGTACAAAGCGAATCAAGGCGTCATCGCCTTCGGGCAGCCGTTTTCGTATGTCACGCTCGAAGAGGTCGTCGGAAAGCGAAGTGAAGGCGCTTCGCTTTTCGTCGTGCTCGATCACATCACCGATCCGCACAATGCCGGCGCGATCATCCGTACGGCGGAGTGCGCGGGCGCAGACGGCGTTATCATGCCGGAACGCCGGGCGGCCGGCGTAAACGCGACAGTTCGTAAGGCAGCTGCGGGTGCGGCGGCCCATATCCCGATCGCGCGCGTTTCCAACCTCGCCGACGCGATTCGCAAGCTGAAGAAAGCAAACGTATGGGTCGCCGGTGCGGACCTAGGCCCGGACAGCATCGACTTTGTGCAGGCCGACTTGGCCAGAGACATCGCCTTGGTCATCGGGGCTGAGGGCACCGGGCTCTCGCAGCTGGTGCGCCGAGAGTGCGATTACTTGGTTCGTATCCCGGTGCTTGGCCAGGTCGCTTCCCTCAATGCATCCGTCGCCGCCGGCGTGCTACTGTATGAAGCCGTACGGCAGCGGAGAGCGCTCGCAGCCGCGCCTTAGGGATGCTCCCCTTGTCCTTGACGCGCAAGGAGGACCCTCTTATACTGTTCGGGATGCGTCGGCGCTCGACGCGCTCCGCGGAGCGCGCGATTTGCACGCATGCCGGTCCCAGAGGGAAAAAAAGAAATGGCAATGACCCATCCTGTATCGGATGGCCTCGACTATCACGAGCGGGCTGATGAAGATTTGGTCGCAACCGCTAAGTCGGGCGACAATCTCGCAATGGAGTTCCTGCTCAACAAGTATAAGAATTTCGTTCGTATAAAAGCGAAGAGTTACTTTTTGATCGGCGCCGATCGCGAAGATATCATTCAAGAAGGCATGATCGGTTTGTATAAAGCAGTTCGCGACTTCAAAGCGGACAAACTTTCCAGTTTCCGCGCGTTCGCCGAGCTGTGCATTACGCGTCAAATCATCACGGCGATCAAGACGGCGACGCGTCAGAAACATATTCCGCTCAATCAATATATTTCGCTGAACAAGCCGATATATGATGAAGACAGCGAGCGCACGCTGCTCGACGTAATGGCGTCGCAGAAGACGTCCGATCCGGAAGAACTGGTCATCAACCAAGAGGTTTCACAGGACATCAAGGAACGTATCCAAGAGAACCTGTCGGAACTCGAGTCGCAAGTGCTGCTCTCGTACCTGGAAGGCAAGAGCTATCAGGAGATGGCACGCGACCTGGGACGCCACGTCAAATCAATCGACAACGCGCTTCAGCGCGTAAAGCGCAAGATCGAAAAGAATCTCTCGGAAATCGAACTTCCGTAACCCTTCGATACCTCAGGGTGACACAAAGGCGCCGCAAATGGCGGCGCCTTTTTTAACTACTTACGCTGGTGGAAATAGACGTAGTTGCCTTCCGGATCGATGCATTCGAACGCACCGCACGAGGCGCTCTCGAACGCGCGATCGGTAATGGTCCCCCCGAGCTCCTTGGCGCGTTCGGCAACCGCGCTCCGGTCGATTACGCCGAGCATGAGGCCATGACCCTCTTTCCAGCCCTCGGGATCGTTCGCGAGTGCGAACGTCGTGCCGTCCGGCAGGTCGTACTCGACCCAGTACTCCGACTCCATCGACGCTTTTAAGCCGAAGAGTTTCTCGTAAAAATCGCGGGCGCGGCGTAAGTCCTTTACGGTGTAAAAGACGACATCGAGTCCGCGCAGCGATGCAGTTTGCTCAAGCATGCCGCCATGATAGCACGTCAATCCTGACGGCGGATGTCATATTACGGCGCTTGCAGGACCATATTCTCCAGGGAAGCGTAGGCCGGCTCGCCGATTGATTTCATGTGATCGACATCGTTGAATCTCAGTTCGCCCGCGGCAACCGTCCGGCCGTACAGTTTGACGATGAAGACGCGATATACGGCGCGATTTTGCGAATCGACGCTCGCAACGGCGACTTCATATGCCGGGGCGCCGTCATTGACGTTAATCCGCGTCGTTTTCGAATCCACGATGCGTTCGCTGCCGACGATCCCATGCCAAATACCGCTCGTGGTTTCTTCGAGTGTTCCACTGAGTTGCTGCCGAGGGAACACGGCTTCGTAGACGTCCATGTTCGTCGCACCCGGCGGAACGAAGTATCGCAAGCCTTCGGGTCCATCGTGCGCACTCCAGCCCGGCGGCGTGTCGGCTGTGGGTTGCTGCGCATCGGCCGCGCGCGTAGCGCACGGAAAAATGGAGACGGCGCCTGCCATGAGGCACAGCGCGAGAGCGCAAAGGTTACGAGACACAAACCCTCCGAAGGTCACCGAATAATTATCGGCCGGTTACCTCGTCTTCGTAGCGCTCGAATCCCGCAGCGGGGCGGTCTATCGTCGTTTCGTCATTTCGTGTTTCACCGAGCACCCGGACAATGAGATTGTACAGCTGTTCCCTGTCCGGGAGGGGATCCACGACGTATGCCTGTGCGCGCTTTCCCTCGGTT
>DATGJX010000079.1:0-5424 GCA_035294905.1 Vulcanimicrobiaceae bacterium
TCAGCCTCTTCGTCCGGGATGTCGATGTTGAACTCCGTCTCGAAGGCCATCACAAGCTCGACCTGGTCGAGTGAGTCGGCGCCGAGATCGTCGGTGATCGAGGCCTCAGGCGTCACTTCCGACTCGTCAACGCCGAGCTGCTCGACGATGATCTTCTTGACTTTATCGAACGTGGTGGACATACGTCTCCTATCTTACCGCCCCACCGCGCGAGCGCGGCGGGGACCCCAAGTTGTTACAAAGCGGCACTGCGTGCCTCATAAAACGCCGCCGTCGACCACAAGGGTTTGGCCCGTGATGTATCCGGCAGCTTCCGAACAAAGAAAAGTGACTACTCCGCTGACGTCTTCCGGTTTTCCGGGGCGCCCGAGCGCCGCCTGTTTCAGGAGATACTCGCGAGCCTCGTCCGGCATCTTTTCGGTCATCGCCGTTTCGATGAGGCCCGGCGCGACGGCGTTGACTCTTATGTTCCTTGACCCCAATTCCTTCGCTAAGGACTTGGTCAAGCCAAGCAGGCCCGCCTTAGCCGCCGCATAGGCAGCCTGACCCGCGTTACCCATAATGCCGACGATGCTCGACATTAAGACGATGGAACCGCTGCGCTGCTTCATCATCGGCTTGGCCACCGCGCCGCAGAGGTAGAACGCCGACTTCAGGTTCACGGTAAGCATGTGGTCGATCACGTCGGGCTTCAAACGCAGCAAGAGCGAATCGACCGATTGTCCCGCATTCGCGATCGCGAAATCGACTCGTCCGAACGCACCGAGCGTCTGCTCGACGAATCCGCTGACCGCATGCTGTTCCGCAACGTCGCCGGTGAGCACCAAGCACTTCGCATCAGGCCTGGCCAGCGTGCATGCCGCCGCGGTCTCTTCGAGCGCGCTGCGGTCCCGGCCGACGAGCGCAACATTCGCGCCGTGCTTCGCAAGATCGACCGCAATTGCACGTCCGATTCCGCGGCTCGCTCCGGTGATCAGTGCCGCTTTCTCTTCAAACATTGATCACTTCCAAAACGGCGCGGAGTTTTTCGACGCCTGCAAAGTCGGTGACGTTCATCACCGATGGAGCGCCGGGCAGCCGCCTGAACATCGGTGCGAGCACAGGCGATGCGCCGAATTCGACGACGAGATCCAAGTCGTACTCGAGCATCTGCATAGCGCAATCGTGCCAGCGCACCTCATCGGTGATCGAACGCACGAGATTGTGCTTGATGGTTTCCGTGTCGCGATACGTCTGAGCATCGACGTTTGAAACGACGGCGAATTTCGGTTTGTCGAAGTTCGCCGCTCGTACGGCGCTCTCGAAGCGCGGCACGGCCGGCAGCATGAGTTCACTGTGCCAGGCGCCCGAGACGTTGAGCGGCACGACGCGCTTTGCACCGGCCTCCAGCAGCGCTTCGCCCGCGGCTTGCACCGCGTGCAGATCGCCACTGATGACGATTTGCGCCGGCGAATTGAAATTCGCAAGTTGCACGCGCTGACCGGTCTGCGCTTTCACGCGATCGACGACCTCGCGAATCGTGTCCGCGTTCATGCCCAGGACGGCCGACATACCGCCGCGAGCCTGTTCCGCCGCGTATTGCATCGCTTTGCCGCGCGCGTCGACGATACGCAGCGCTTCATCGAACGAGAGCGCTTCGGCGATCGTCAAACTGCAGAACTCGCCGAATGAATGGCCCGCGCTCACAACAGGCTGGAGCATATCGCCAACCGCGTAATACAGCGCGAGGTTTGTGACGAAGATCGCGGGCTGGCTGTATTCCGTTTCGCGCAGCTTCTCTTCCGGACCGCTGCGCTGGAGTTCGAGAACGTCGTACCCCAAGATCGTGTTCGCGCGTTCGAACAGTTCGCGCGACTTCCGCGAGTGCGCCGCAACGTCGACGCCCATGCCGACGACCTGCGAGCCCTGACCCGGAAAGATTGCCGCGACGCGTTTCACCTCACGCTCGTTCAAACCGCCCACCTCCATGTAACGGCGCCCCACGAAAGGCCCCCGCCGAAACCGACGAACACGATGACGTCGCCGCTCTTGATCTTTCCCGTACCGACCGCTTCTGAGAGCGCAATTGGAATCGACGCAGCCGACGTGTTGCCGTATTCCTGAATGTTGATGATGACTTTGTCTTCGGGCATCTCGAGGTACTTCGCCGCCGCGTCGATGATGCGTTTGTTGGCCTGATGCGGGATCAGCCAATCGACGTCGTGCTTTTGCAACTTCGCCTTTTCGAGCGCGGTGTCGGTTGCTTCGATCATTTTCGTAACGGCGAACTTGAAGACTTCGCGACCCTCCATATGGATGTATTGCTCACCCGCTTCATACGCCGCGGGTGTAAGAGGGTGGCGCGAGCCGCCTGCGGCGACGCGCAGCACTTCCGGACGGCTGCCGTCGGAACCGAGTTCGCTGGAAAGAAACGAGTCCGCTTGCGAAGCTTCGAGGATCACCGCGCCGGCGCCGTCGCCGAAAAGCACGGCAGTCGCGCGATCCATCCGGTTGACGATCTTGGTGAGCGTTTCGGCGCCGATCAGCATGATGCGTTTGTACATGCCGGAGCGAATCAAACTTGCGGCGACGGTCAAGCCGTAAATGAAACCGCTGCACGCGATCTCGATGTCAAACGCGGCTTTGTCGGCCGCGCCGAGCTTCGATGCGACGATGCAGGCCGTGGCGGGAAACGGGTAATCCGGCGTCACGGTTGCGACGATATAGCAGTCGATGTCCGCCGGTGAGAGGCCGGCGCGGCGAAGTGCGGCGCGCGCAGCCACCATCGCGAGATCACTCGTCGCTTCCTCGGGGCTGCTGATGTGACGGCGCTTCATCCCCGTACGGGTAGTGATCCACTCGTCCGAGGTATCGAGCACCTTTTCGAGATCCTCGTTGCTGAGAATGGCCGGCGGCGCGTGATGTCCGACGGAGAGGATCCGAACGCCCGTTGACGTCAATTACTAGCCGTGGGTGTGGCCGGCGTGTTCGTCCTTAACTTCGATGACCTGCCGGCCGGCGTACGTGCCGCAGTGCTCGCACGCAAAGTGCGGGCGCTTGGGCGCGTGACACTGCGGACACTCGACGGTCGTCACAGCGTTCAATTTCCAATTTGCCGCGCGACGGCTGCGCGTCTTGCTGCGCGGAGTTTTCCACTTCAGGTTCGCCACTGTATTAGTTCTCCGTTGCCCTCTCGGGCCCGCACTTGCACGCGCCCGTATTTTTATTCTCGCCGCAGTTCGGGCAGATACCCTTGCAATCCGGTGCACATAGCAGTCCCAACGGTACCGCGCTGCACACCAGCTGCGTTGCCAAATCGTTCACGTCCAGACGGTCACCCGTCAGGACGTTGCTCTCGCCGAACGGATCCGCTTGCGCCTCTCCGTCCACCGGAAACCGTTCATCGACGTCGATGTGCATCGCGCGATCGACCTCGCCCAAACATCTGTCGCATTCGCCATGGATCCGCACGTCGACCGTACCGGCAATTTCCAGCATCTCACCCGTCGCGTGGACATCGAGATGCACGTGCGCCGGCTCGGAGAACTGTACCCCCTCAAACGGCTCCAGAGCCACGTCCTGGTCCACCGACAGGCGCTGGCGCCCGCCAGCGAGCAGGCCGCCGATATCGACCTTGTGCGAAGAACCCATAAACATAGAGGAAGGCCGCCCGTTTGGGGGCCTTCTAAACCCGACACATTGTAGACCCCTTCGCAGATGATTGTCAAACACCGTCGTCTGCGTGAAGGCAGGCTGTGAGAAGTACGATAGCAGCCTTGGCCCCTGCGGCCCGCTCGCTTGCCGCGCGGGGGGTGGCCTTCGCGCCGCAAATTGCTGCCGCGGCGGAAAAATACGGCCTCGATCCGCGCCTGCTCGCCGCGGTCGCCGCTCAGGAAACCGGGGGACCCGGCAGCAACGCCGGCCGGAACGTCGTCGGCGACGGTGGGCACGGGCACGGAATCTTCCAAATAGACGACCGCTTTCACGACTTTGCGAAGACCGGCGCTGCGATGAATCCGCAGACCAACGCGGATTATGCGGCCGGCATGATTGCCGGGCTGCTCAAGCAGTACGGCGGCGACGTGCACAAAGCGCTTTCCGCATATAACGCCGGTAGCCCCGACGCACGCGGCACGCAGACGACTTGGCAAGACGGACAGTGCCTCGGGTATGCGGACTCGGTGCTTCGCCACTACGCGCAGCTCGCGGGTGAATCGCCGCAGAGCTTACAGCAAACACTTTCTGCGGAGAGCCGCGACGAGCAAACAAACGTCAACGCGCTGTCTACGTTCGCCGCAAGCTTCTGCCCGGCGATTCCCGCGCCACCGCCGCCTGCGCAGCCGCAAGCACAGCGCCGGTGGCAAGCGCATAACGAGGACTTCGCGTCGATTATCGACGGCGACGCCTCTAGCGAGTGACGCTTTCGAGCGTGATAGCAGCGTGAATCGCTTTCAAAGGAGCATGTCATGAATCTGAGTCTCGGAGGCATCGTCAAAGGCGTCGAGACGGGCCTTACGGCGCTGGTCGAAACCGGAAATCCGCTCATCGCCGCGGGCATCGGCGCAGCCACTTGCCTAACCGGAAACGACAATACCGGCGCAGCCGGCGCGCCGAACCCGAACGTTCAAACATTCGATCCGCTGCTCGACTCGATGAGCGCCGAACTCAATCCGGGGAGCACGCCCACCACGTACTCGTACGCGCAGCTCGCCGGAATCGACGCCAACGGCAACTCGACGCAAAGCGATCCGTACGGCGGCGTCACCGATGCCGATTTGGTCGACTAGGGAGCAATTATGAGCATCAGCATTCTCAACGGTCTCATGTCCGCAGGCGAAGCGTACCTGATGACCGGCAACCCGATGATGGCTGCCGGCATGGGCGCGATGGGCGCGCTTGAACCGGGAACCAGCGGAAATCTTGCCGGAAACCTCGGCAACGGCGCGATGGGTGCGCTCGACGCGCAAGACGAGAACTTTCAGGTGATGATGTACGCTGAGGAAATGCGTCATCAAGATCAAATGCAAGTGCAGTCCGAAGCGTTCAACGAAATGATGGACGAAAAATCGGAGCAGATGCGCGAAGTGAATACGCTGCGCGACGTGCAGATGGCACAGCGGAAAGCCGACGACGGCATCGTGAAGAAGTTCGTGCAGTCGATCACCGACTAATGCTGGAAACGATTGCAAAAGGCCGCTTGGAAATGACACCGGCGGCCAAACCGCCGGCAAGCGACGCAGTTGCAGCGCAAGAAGCGCAGTTCAATGACGAAATGGAGGAGCGCGCTGAACTGCTGCGCGAGGCCAACGCGATGCGCGACATGATGCTGGCGCAGCTCAAAGTCGACGACGAGACGCTCAAGAAATACATCGCGATGATCGAATAAGCGCCCTTCGCGAACGCTTGGTTCGGCGGCCTTTAAACCCGGCAGGGGGGTCTTGCGCC
>DATGJX010000080.1:0-16426 GCA_035294905.1 Vulcanimicrobiaceae bacterium
GCCGACAAGGCCAAGCGGACCTTCATGCCGGCTAGTTCTACGCTCGAAAAATGATTGCTAGGTTGACGGTGTGGACGAGACGTGCCAGCTGTCGATTGGGTACTGCGTGCCGGTCGCCGTCATCGTCATCGTGCCCGAGCCGTAACCGTCGGTCGTAAACGTGCTGATTGTGCCGGTGAGGTTCGACAAGGTTCCGTTGACGGCGACGATACCGGAGGTTGTCGTCGTCGATATCGTCAGCGTTTCTCCATTTGGGAAGCTTGCCCCGGTCGTCTGTAGATTTACGACTTGAGGGACGACACTTTGGTTGAGGTTAGCGACGGTAATCGAGATGGGCAGCGTGTATTGCCCCGGCGTGTTGCCGCCCGAGATCGAATAGAGCGGCTGCGTAATCGGGCACTGTTTATTCGCCGTCCCCACCTGAAGCTGAAGCGAACCTGACGGATACGAATATCCCTGGCGAGTCATGACGAACGTGGCGCTTCCGTCCGCGTTGTCCGTGATCGTTCCGCCGCTCGGATCGGTCTGCGCCTGCATCCCGTAGTTTCCGGCCTGATTGACCGCCGCGGTATCCGCGCAGAACGGTAATACCGTTCCGCCCGTCGTCGGCGCCCCCGCAATGAACTCATCGTCTTGAAAGACCGTAAACGCGCTGCCGTTGTGCGGCGTGAGGTTGAACGTGCTCGTGCTGGTCCGTGTGAGAGGAGCATTGAGATTCGGGTAGCCGTAATTGTCGAAGCCGTCCGTAACGCCGCTATAGTTGATGGTCTCCGTTCGAACGGCGACCGGGGTGTTGGAATCGCCGTGCGTCCACCGCGTAATGTTTCGCGTTACCGTTTCGCTTGTCGACGACAAGGTCGTATATTTTCGCACGACGTCCAGCGCGATGTCCGTTGGCGTGCAATTGCCGTCATAGAACACCAGCCGCTCCGATGAGTACGGATCGTGATTCCTGTCGGGCACGAAGAACTCAAAGCCGGCATCGCCGTTCGCTCGGCAGTTCCCGTTCGGCGGACCGCCGCCGGAGTTCTTCGGCGACTCTTGCGCCATTTCCAAATACTGATCGCTCAAGGCGATCGCACCGGCCGCGTTCATTGCATTGACCGAGTCGCTCAGGAGATCCGGCGTGGGGCTCGGCCCCGGGTTTCCGCCACCGGGCGGGTTCGGACTTCCGCCGCCGCTGCCTCCCGTGCCGCAGGCTGCGATGAATGCCGCTGCCGCGAAAAATGCCGCGGCGATGAGTGCTTTGCGCGCGTACATACCTAATCAGCGCTCCCAAAAAATGACTTGAGGCACTGATTGTAAGGCTAGCAGTACGGCGGCGGCATCATCGATACTCCCAATTCCGGCTAGGAAAAAGGCTCCGGCAAGGCCCAGAGACTTTGGTCCCAAAAAATGATTGCCGCCGCGGTCCGTAGCGCGGCGGCAATCCGGTGAGTCCGAGAAGTCGCTAAATCGTTAGTTTTGTGCTACGTGCCAGCCTTGAATGGGCAGCGTCTGGCCGGTGGAGTTCACGGTCAGCGTTCCCGAACCGTAAGCGTCCATCGTGAAGGTGCTGACCGTACCGGCGAAGTTCGTAAACGTTCCGGTGATTGCCGTCGTTTGCTGACCCAGCGAATTCTGTCCATTGGTGGACTGCACGTTCAGCGTTTCTCCGTTTGGAAAGGACGCGTTCTTGACGGTCATCGCTGCAACCGGCGGTACCGGGTAGCCGATGGGCGCACCGATCGTGATTTGGATGGGGAGGACGTATTGTCCGGGTGTGTTGCCGCCTGCGATGGTGTAATACGGCGTGCTGATCGGACACGCTGCATTCGGCGTCCCAAGATTCAACTGCAGCGAACCTGATGGATAGGAGTAGCCCATCCGGGTCATCTTGAAAGTCGTGGTGTCGTTGGAGGCGTCGTTCGTAATCGTGCCGCCGCTGGGATCCGTCTGCGTGGCGAAACCGTAGTTACCGGCCTGATTGATTCCCGCGTCATCCGCGCAGAAGGCAAGCGTCGTCGCGCTCGTTTGATTTCCCGCGATGAATTCGTCGTCTTGCGTCACCGTAAACGACTTACCACTTGGAGGGGTCAGATTGAACGTGCTGGTGCTCGTGCGAATGAGCGGAGCGTTCGTATTGGGGTATCCGTAGGCATCGAAGCCGTTCTGCACTTTGCTGTAGTTGATCGCTTCCGTACGCTGCGCAATTTGGTTGCCCGTCGCTTGCGTGCCGGTCGGCTGCGCGTACCGGGTGATTGTCCGGGTAACCGTTTCGCTTGTCGGCATTACGTTCGACACGACGCGCACGACGTCCATGGCCATTTGGGTGCAACTATGGTCGTAGAAGACGATGCGTTCCGTCGAACCCGGCGTGCCTTGTTTGTCCGGATCGAAGAACTCGTAGCCGGCGTGGTTGAGCTGAGGCGAATACGTGCACTGGCCATTCGGTGTTCCGCCGCCGGGCCCGTTCTTCGGCGACGTGTTGGCCGTTTCCAAATCTTGATCGCTCAGCGCGAGCGCGCCGACGGCGTTCACCATATTCACCGAGTCAGAGGTGTAATTCGGCGTGGGGCTCGGCCCCGGATTGCCGCCGCCCGGCGGATTCGGATTACCGCCGCCGCCGCCGCTGCCTCCGGTGCCGCATGCTGCGAAGAGAGTTGCTGCAGCCAAAAATGCCGCGGCTGTCAATACCTTGCGACCGTGCATACGTTTCAAACGCTCCAAGCTAGAGTTTGTGTGGGCTTCATTGTACGGTCGCCGGGAGGGGTGGCGATATCATCGATTCTCCCAAAAATCTGTAGGAAAAAAGGACGCAGCGCGGGCGGGACGGGCTTTTTCCTCAGTTCTGGTGCGAAGGACTCAGCTCCGCACGCGGAGAGAACGTTCATTCCATGGTTCCCGGCAACGGCGTCTTTTTGGGCGCATTCGTCAACCCCGAGGGACTGCAGCGTCCGCCGCGCTCCGCGTTCGCGCGCGCCATCAACGCGCTGGAGTCGCAGATGCGTGCCGCCGGCGGCGCGGATCGCGTGCTCGCGATGCACCTGCATTTCTACGGCTGGCGAATGCTGGTCAACGTCGCGGGCGATCCAAGCGTGGCGGACGACTTCGCCAAGGGCCGCACGCCGGTGCTGACGTGGACGTGCGGAGATTCGCTCGAGGCAATCGCCGCGGGGAGGGACGACGCCGAGATCGTCGCACCCGTCGCCCGCGCGATCGCGGCGCTGCGCAAGCCGGTCATGCTGCGTTGGTTTCACGAATTCAACTTGAACCTGAGCGGCGGCAGGGCCAACGGGCAGTTTGCGCGATGCTTCGAGTCGGCGGATCCGCGCGTGCAAGCCGAAGAGTTCATCGCCGCATGGCGTCACGTGCACGACGTCTTCGTCCGAGAGGGAGCGGCGAACGTCAGTTGGGTTTGGAATCCGGACGCCGGCGTCAAGTCCGTGCGGCGCGTCGATCTGATGTCGTTTTTTCCCGGAACCGATTACGCCGACTGGATAGGCGGTGACTTCTACGATCGAACGGGGGCAGGCTTTACAACCGCCACACGTCCGTTTTACGACATGGCGCATGCGCGTTGCACGAATGTACCGCTCATCATCGCGGAAACGGCCCAACAAGCCGCCAGCGGGCTCCAGCCGCAATACTTCAGCGGCATGACCAGTGATTTGCCTTCGCTCTTTCCGCAGGTAAAGGCCGTCATCTATTTCGACGCGCCGGGACTCCCGCCGAACGACTGGAGGCTGTCGCGCGAGGGCATTCGCGCGTTCGCGAAGATGGCTAGTGACCCGTATTTTCGCGCGATGCCGCGCGCGCTTTAGTGGTGCGGGATGGAATTCCAGATTCGGCGCGGCACGTAGGGGTGCCACGGATAGATCATCAGCAGTTCGCGCAAGACGTTGACGACCTGGACCGCCAGCAGCACGACGCGATATAAAAAGTAGAACGGCACGAGCAGGAATGCCGACATGCCCGGCTCGCCGAGCGTCATATCCCGCCCGATGAAGAACTTGAGCGCCAGCAGTATAGTCGAGTACCAGTATAACGAACCGATGAGTATCGGCGCGTTCAAACCCCAAATGTAGTGCGTGTACAGGAGTAGCACGACGATGCTGATTGGATGGATGACGCGGTTGAACACGAGTTCGTAAAAGGCCAGGGCGTTTACCCAACCGTAGCGGAACGAGCCGAGATCGCGATGCTTGCGAACGCGCATCTTCACCATGTTGCGAACCCACCGCGAGCGCTGGCGAATCAGGTGCGAGAGCGTGACCGGCACGTCGGTCGAGATCCGTCCGCGTAGCGCAAGGCGCAGCTTCCACTGCGTCTTTCGCAGGCGCGTCGTGATGTCGGTGTCGTCGCCCAATCCCATGTCGTAGCCGCCGACACTGCGCATGGCCTTGGCGCGGAAGAACGTTCCCATTCCCGGAAGGATCATCATGATGCCCAGGCGATCGCGCCACATTTGGTTGAGCGCGTAGGTCATGACGTATTCGATGCGCTGGAATGCCGTGAGCATGCTGGCCTTACCGTTGCGCACGAGAATAATCGGCGAAACGCCGCCGACCTGCTCGTCGTCGAAGTACGGAAGCATCTTTTCGATCGCGTCGGGATAGACTTGGCTGTCCGCGTCGAGCACGAAGATAAACTCGCCGCGCGCGAGCATCAGCGCAACGTTCAAGTTCGCGGGCTTCCCGCTGTGATACGCGTTCTCGCAGACGCGCACGCGTCCGGTGCCTTCGAATTTCCGTGCGAGTGTGACGCTGTTATCGGTGGAATGGTCGTCGGCGAAGATGATTTCGGTGTTTTGGTAGGTGCTGTTCAGCACCGAGCGGATGCACGTCACGATGCTGTACCCGGGATTGCGCCCGGCAATCAGCACCGAAACCAGCGGCTTGCGCTCGAGCACCGGGCTGGGCGATTCCGGCTCGAAGCTTTTGGGGCGCAGAATGTACCCGGCCCAGAGCGCAAAATCCGGAAACTCGTAGCGTAAGAAGACGAGAACCAGATACCAGAAGAGGAGCTTCGTACTCCAAATCAGGTTGGCTCCCGACGCCAATCCGGAATGGATGTACCAGCTATTGAGCGGTGCGAGAAACCACTGGATGAAGTCGGACACGCGCGCCTAGACCACCAAGCGTTCGGGGGCTATGGTACCGATCTCGACGATGCGCTCGTGGCCGAGCGCCGATTTGCCGGCGGGCGTCAAACGATAGCCGTACACGTCGCGGTGCGCGACGTGCTGCAGCGCGTCCCCGCTGAAGCGTCCGCCGCACGAGAGGCAGCGAGCACCGACGGCGGGCGTTTGGAACATCGAGGCGCACGAGCGGCATTGGAAATAGTCGCCGGGACTGTCGAAGTCCGTGCCGAGATCGCGAAGCATGCGGTTGCATTTGGGGCAGCGCAGACCGTCTCGCTCCGGCTTGAACGACGTCGCGGGTCCGACATAGCCGCACCGGAAATGGAAGAGCGCTTTGAACGGCTGCAGGTTCGAGGACGTGCAGCTCGCGCACGAATCATGCACGTTGAGCGCAGGGCTCTCGCAACTCGGACACAGCGAAATGCGTTCGATGAAGACCCGCTCGAGAAAAGCGCCGTCCGCCAATTCTTCGAGATCGTCGAGAAGACTGACGTCGCGCAGTTCGGAGCCGGCGCCGCGATAGACGAAGCCGGTGCGCGCAGCCGACTCCCAAACCGGTTCGATCCGGGAATCTTGCGGCACGAGCGCTAGAACGCGCAGTTGGCGTGAAGTCAGTTCGTTCATACGCGTTTCAATAGGCTTTGGGCGAATTGCGGATAGTCGTGGATCGAGATGCTGACGTTTGCTTGTGCGCCGTAGTACAGCTCCTCGCGATCCTTTGCGGTGAGGCCGGCGAGTGAAATCCGTACGGGGCGATACTGCGACCACTGCACGTGCTCCCAGAAGAACCGGGTCAGCTGCGGCGGCAACTTCGCAAGGTCGGGATAAATCGACTCGACGCGGCCGCTGAGCGGATGCGAGATGCCGGCAACGTGTACGTCGACGTTTTGATCGATATGCACTTTGCCCAGCTTGTCGGGGCTGAAGTACGCCAGAATGTACGCGCGCTGCGGCTGGAAGATGTGAAAGAGCGGCGTGCTCGGTTCGAGGACGTTCTGCGGGCGATCGACGCACCCGACGATGTATCCGCTCACCGGGGCGACGAGGGATTCGCTGCCCGTGCGGTCCGCCAGACCCGCAGCCTGCGAGGCAATCTCACGCGCGGAGGCGATTTGCTGGTCGCGATCGGCGCTGATGCGCTGCACTTCTTGCTCCGAGCGGCCCCATGCTTGCAGCGCGGCGCTTTCCAGCGCCGCCGCGGACTGCGCGGCAGTCTTCTTGTCCTGCCACTCGACTTGCGAGACGGCGCCTTGGCGATACGCGCTGTCGTAGGCAGCATAGGTGTCGTGCAGCTGCTTCGCGTCGAGCTGGGCCGAGATGTACTTCTCGTGCATGTTCTCCGCGTTTGCCCTGGCTGCCGCCACTTGCTGGCTGAGGTCGATCGCCGAAATCTGCTCTTGAGCCGTGCTCTGCAGGTACTCGCGCTGGTAGTCGGCCTGGACCAGGAAATTACTGACGACGGCGACCTGCTGACCGGCGGTCACCCGGTCGTCGCAGTTCACCAATAGGCGATCGACACGCACGCGGTAGAGCGCCGCGACCGGGACCAGGTCGCCCTGGACGAGCGCGTCCGCTTTCACCGTGTAGTACGGCGGAACGAAGATATAGGCCGCAATTGCGGCGATGGCGAGAAAAAGAAGGATGCGTGCCCACGGAAAGGGCCTGCGCGTGGACGGGGACAACGGCGTAGAGCCGCGCCACGAGCGGAGCCGCATAGCAAAAACTCCAAAGACGGGTGACTTGCGGCGATCATAGCATTGGCCGCTCGCACGCCCTCAGGGGCTGCACTCCTACCGGTTTCTAGAGCGAAGGTACCATGAGAATCTGCATCCGCCGTATCTAGGACTGGGCCGACCGGGACGGCTACGATTTAACCCATGCTGTTGTCGATTCACGTTCCGAAAGCCGCGGGTAACTCGTTCCGGGAAGCGCTCATGGGCGCATACGGCCCGCGTATCATGCTGGACTACGGCGATTGGGCCGGGTTCAACACTCCCGAAGCGAACGAGCGGCGCGCGGAGCGAGAGCGGAATATGCGCGCTCGGCGCGACGAGCTCGCTTCGAACTACGACGCGATACATGGGCATTTTATCGCGGACAAATACGTGGGGCTCTTCCCCGATGCGAAATTCGTCGCGTTTTTTCGCGACCCGTATCAGCAGGCCGTCGCCCACTACTATTTTTTGCAACGCAATCCGCAGCGCCCGCACCCTGAAGAGACGATTTTCCACGAGCGCAACATGAGTCTCGCGGATTATCTGGAGTGGAGCGCTTTTCAAAATCACCAGTCGCAGTTCTTGGGAAGCCTTTCGATCGACGATCTCGCATTCGTGGGCCTGTCCGAAGAATACGCCGAGAGTCTCGCGATGTTCGAGGCGATCTTCGGCACTGCGCTGGACGTGAAATTCGAAAACGTCAATCCCCTTCGACAAGCAGAAGGATACCACATCGACGCGGAGGTCCGTAAAGCCGTGAACAAATATCGTGGTGCCGACGTCGAGCTGTATGAGCGCGCAAAAGTTCTGTTCGCCAAACAGCTCCAGCGAGTAGCATAATGAACGCGCGGTCTGCCGGCGCGGCGCTCCTTGCCTTGACGCTGATCTTTTCCGCGAGCGCAGCGCGCGCAAACGATGCGCCGCTCTCGCTCGCGGCTTTGGAACAGAAGCTGCCCCAGGCGCCGCTGGAGGTGGCCGACCAGTACGACGTGCAGGCGGCGCAAGCTGCGGTGCGCGCGGAGCAAGCGAAAAGCGGGTTGTCGTACACGTACAACGCTGCGATGGGTCCGACGGATATCATCGTGCCGCGATCGTATGATTATCACTCATTTCGCTTCGAGCAAAGCGCAGGCGTGAGTATGCCGCTGCTCGGTTCGCGCACGCAGCAGTTCGACGCGATCGCAGACTTGCAGGAGAAGGCGCTGCTCGCGCAGATCGCTTTGAACCAAACCCAGCGCGAGCGATTGGCCGCGCTGCGCACTGCTTACATTAAATATTGGCAGTATAGCAGCGAGACGGGTATCGCGCTCGCTTATGCGGGCACGGAGCAACAGTCGCTCTCGCAGGCAAGAGTTCTACGCCAAACGGGATTTTGGACCTCGACGAACATGGTCGACTTTTTGGATCTGGTGCAAAAAGTGAAGACCGATGCGGACAACTTCGCGAGCTCCGCGCGCGGTCAACTCGCACAAGTCGATTTCGCAATGGGATCCGAGGTTCCGGCGTTTCAACCGATGGAGCCCGACTTCTTCGACAACTGCACGATCGATCGCTCGCGTGCGGTTGCATCCGCCGAACTCACCGACTCGACGCTGTCCACACTCTCAGCCGAAACCAATCAGATCCGCGCCGAACTCGGTCAGGTGAAGTGGGCGCCCGTGCAAGGGAGCGCGGGTCTGCAAGCGGGATCGGTGACGGACGTGACGCAAGCGGTTTCCGGCTATAACGTGCAGGCGACGCTGAATTTGGCGGTGCCCGCCCACGCGAAAGCGGAAGAACTTGCACTGCGTCAGCAGTACGAGGCGCAGCTCCAGTCGCTCGCGCTGCAGGAAGATCAGCGAAAGATAGAGATATCGTCCGCCGTCGATGCGGCACTGGACGAAGTGCACAACGCGCAAGCAACGTTCCGCCAGGCGCAACAAGACCAAGCCGCGCGCCAAGACGATTTGCGCAAGGCTATCGTCCGTTTCGATACGATCAGGCAGTCCGGTTCGATCAGCTTCGATGACGTGCAGGAAAAGCGCGACGAACTGTACGTCGTCGATCGCGCGGCAACGGAATCACGTGCCAACGTCTTGTTGGGCGCAACGACGCTTATCTTGATTGCTCCGGGAGCATGCGGCGCCGGCGACATCGCCAACCGCTAAATGACGTTTTAGCTGCGAATTGCCGCTAGTGCAGCACTAAGCGCCGAGCCGCGTCAAGCGTGCTCGGCGTTGCTTTTTCGCATCCTTCGTGGATTTCGATCTCCGGCAAATCTTCGGGGAAGCCGATCGTGGTGAACCACTGACCGCACAGATCGCAGCGCCGCCCTATCTCTGGAACCCACGGATCGCGGTGATAGTATCGCAGCGTCACCAGCGGCAGACGCTGCCGGCGGGGCCACCACTGCAGCTTCAAAGTCACCTCCAGAGAATACCCCGCGCCTTGCTATGTCACGTAGCGCGCTTGTTCCTACCCGAAGTATTGCCTAAGGCCTAGTTCCCTCTGGTCATTTCCGTTCTGCCGACGGCGCGCCGCTCACGATACGCTTGAACTCTCGCTAGGAGAACCGTGGAGCTTTTTCTGCATGAGCGTTTTTTTGATCGCGGTTGTTGGGTTTGCGGTTGGGACCGTCGTGGGGCTGACCGGCGTTGGGGGTGCAAGCCTCATGACGCCGATTCTCATGGCGCTTGGTCTCAATCCGCTGGCGGCCGTCGGCAGCGATCTCGCCATGACGGTTCCCAGCCGCCTGTACAGCGCCGCGCTCCACTATCGCAACGGCAACGTCAATCTCGGCATCGTCAAGGCGTTGTGCGCGGGCGGTATCCCGGCGGCAATCGCCGGCTTGCTGGTCCTTCACTGGGTGCGTCAAGTCGTCGACCTGCACACGATTCACACGTGGATCTCGCGCTCAATCGGCGCTTGCCTGTTTCTGGCAGCCGCGCTTATCGTCGCGGGCGCGTTCTACAAACCCGCGGCCGATGGAAGCGATCGGTCGAGATCGTCCCGGGCGCTGACGCTGCGGATCGTGGCGATCGGTGCCGTCGTCGGATTCATCGTGACGATCACGTCGATCGGCAGCGGCTCGCTCACGCTTCCGCTCCTTGCGATTTTTTCGCCGGCGATTGCGCTTCCCGAACTGATCGGATCCGACATCGTCTTTTCCGCCGTGCTGGTTCCGGTGGCCGCGGCGGGCCACTGGTCGATGGGCGACGTGCACCCGTGGCTCGCGCTCAACCTGCTCGCCGGTGCGTTACCCGGAACCTACTTCGGCACGAAATGGTGCCGCGCGCTGCATCAGCGGTGGCTCCGGCCCGCCGTCGCGCTGGTGCTCGTCGTTGCCGGCACGCGACTGCTCGCGATCTAACAACTGCTACACAGAGGAGAACATGAACAACCAACGGGGATTCACGATCTGGCTGACTGGCCTTTCCGGCGCCGGAAAAAGCACGATATCCGAACTCCTGTCGCGCATCTTGATCGAGCGCGGCCACAAGATTGAAGTGCTGGACGGCGATGAGGTGCGTACGCATCTCTCCAAAGGCCTGGGCTTCTCTCGCGAAGATCGCGACACCAACATCGCGCGAATTGCATTCGTCGCCGACCTGCTCACGCGTCACGGCGTGGGCGTCATCACGGCTGCAATTTCGCCGTACGCCGAAGCGCGCGCCAAAGCGCGGACGCGCATCGGCGATTTCGTCGAAGTCTATGTTCGCTGCCCGCTGAACGAACTGGTGCGCCGCGACGTGAAGGGCTTGTACGCCAAGGCAATCCGCGGAGAGATCGATCACTTCACGGGCGTTTCGGACCCATACGAGCCTCCGGCCGATCCGGACGTCGTCGTCGACAGCAGCACGGAAACCGTCGAAGAGAGCGTCGCGAAGATTCTCCAAGCGCTGCAAGCACGCGGTTACACCGACGCGGAACTCGAGGCGGTGGTATGATCGCGCCGCACGGCGGTACCCTCATCGATCGGTCCCTGGGGCTCGGGACCGATTCCGCCAAACTGCTTCGGCTGGCCAAGCGGCTGCCCAGACTAACGCTCACCGCGCGCGAGATCAACGATCTGGAATTGATCGGCAACGGTGCACTCAGTCCGCTGACCGGTTTCATGCAGAGCGCCGATTATCGCAGCGTCGTCGCCGACATGCGTCTGGCGGGCGGACTTCCTTGGACGCTGCCGGTAACGCTGTCGGCCGATCGTGCCGAGCTTCCGCAAGAAGGGCGCAGCTGCGGCCTGTACGATCAGAGCGGCGAACTTCGCGCGATAATGGAAGTCGCGGAAGTCTTTCCCTATCAGAAAGCCGTCGAAGCGACCATGGTGTACGGCACCGACGAACAAGCGCATCCGGGCGTTGCCGCGCTCTACGGTCGCAAGGAATTTCTGGTGGGCGGCCCTGTTCGCGTGCTGCCGTATCAGCGCGACCCGCTCAGCATGACGCCAGCGGAAACGCGTGTGGAGTTCGCGCGTCGCGGATGGAAGAGCATTGTCGGTTTCCAAACGCGTAATCCGGTGCACCGCGCGCACGAGTACATTCAGAAATGCGCACTCGAAGCGGTCGACGGATTGTTGCTGCATCCGCTGGTCGGACAAACCAAGGGTGACGACGTGCCGGCGGACGTGCGTTTGCGCTGCTATGAAGTGCTGCTCGAGCATTACTATCCCGCGGAGCGCGTGCTATTCAGCACGTTGCCGGCGGCGATGAGATATGCCGGACCGCGTGAAGCGATCTTCCATGCGATCATGCGCAAGAATTTCGGCTGCACGCACTTCATCGTCGGGCGCGATCATGCCGGCGTAGGAAGTTACTACGGCACGTACGACGCGCAAAAGCTTTTCGACGTCTTCAAACCCGAAGAACTCGGCATCACGCCGCTCAAATTCGAGAATTCGTTCTACTGCCGGCGCTGTGAAGGCATGGCGTCGCGCAAAACGTGCAGCCATGACGACACGTTCCACGTTACGCTCAGCGGAACGGCGGTTCGAAGCATGTTGCGCGAAGGGAAGATGCCGCCGCCGGAGTTCTCGCGCCCCGAAGTGGCGCGCGTGCTCATCGAAGCGATGGCGGAGAAACCTGTTGCAACGACCGGTCCAAAGGCTGTCGTCGGGAGCGTATAAATGAGCATCGTCGATCTCCATCTCCATACCACGGCGTCCGACGGGACGTGGCCGCCGGAATTCCTCTACGCGTACATCGCCGCGTCCAACATCGCGTTTTTTTCGGTGACGGACCACGACACGATGGACGCCTATCCGGTGCCGCCGCAGCTCGCCCCGCGAGTAATCCCCGGCATGGAAGTCGACACGGTGCACGAGGGAAAGACCGTACACATTTTGACGTACGGAATCTCGCCCGATTCGCCGCTGCTCGAACGGCTGCGCGAACAGCGCGTCGCGCGAGCTTCGCGAATGCAAGACACCGTGGACCGTCTGAACGCCTTGGGCATTGAAGTGACGATCGACGACATTCGCGCGCACGCGCCTCGAGCCGTGAGTCTGGGCCGCCCGCACGCGGCCCAGGCGCTCGTCTCTCGCGGCGTCGTTGCGACGATCCAGGAAGCCTTCGACCGGTACTTGGCAGAGGGGGCGCCCGCCTACGTACCGCTCGACCGCCTGTCGTCACGAGAGGGAATCCGCCTCATGCACGAATCCGGCGGAATCGCGGTCGTGGCTCACCCCCTGCGCCTAAAAGAGCCGCGCGTCTTGGATGATCTTCGCGAAGAAGGCGTGGACGGAATCGAAGTACTGCACCCCACCACAGGTCCGGACGATCGGGAACGTCTGCGCGATTACGCGGACCGTTACCGGCTCCTCGTCACGGGCGGCACCGATTTCCATCGGCCGGCCGGCGCGGCCCCCGGAGTCGAACTTGCTCGCCGGGACATCGAGCGTCTTCAGCAGCGCCTCGCGCGTCTGCATGCGAGGGTGGCAGTAAGCAGCTAGGTGCCATATTACCAGTGAAATAGGGCCCTAGTGACAGGATGAAGGCCTCTACCGTGGGCACGGTCCCCCCTGGTACTGTACGGACAGCCCTTTACAAAGGCTGAACAAATCGTACTGCGACTCTGGAAGGCGGAACGTCTATGGAATGTCCCGTTATTGCTACTTCCCCTTCAACGACCTTTCGCGTTTACGTGATTGAAGCGGAGACACTGTTAGCAAAAGCTCTGTGTAGTATTTTCTCGCAGGATGCAGACATCGACCTCGTCGGCGACGGCCGCACGTTCGATGCGACCGCCCTCTCGGAGGCGAGGCCGGATCTGATCTTGCTCGATTGCGATTCGGGCATAGCCGGCGCCCGCGAAACCATCGCCCAATGCCGTTCGGTCGTAGCGAACGCGCGCATCGCGGTGCTTTCTTCGCAGACGCGTCCCGAGGCAATGCACCGCGCGCTGTCCTCCGGCGCCGACGGCTACATCGTCAAGGACATCACGCCGACCGAGCTGATCGAGTCGATGAAGCGCATTCACAACGACGGGTTCTACGCCGATCCGCGCCTTGCAAGCGTGCTGCTCAAGCGCAACTCGGTGCACCGGAACGCGATCGAACTCTCGATGCGTGAGCTCGACGTCGCGCGGCTCATCGCCCAAGGCCTGTCGAATCGCGAGATAAGCGAGCGGCTGATTCTCTCCGACAAGACCGTCAAAAACCACGTTTCGAATATCTTCTCGAAGCTGAACGTCACCGCGCGTACGCAAGTAGCGATCTACGTTCTACGTAACGGACTCTCGTAATGAGGTTGCTCATGAGCAGCCGTTGCTCGTGAGCAGCACGTAACCGCTCGTCGGCGGCATCGTGAGGGGATTCGCTAGCGTTTGCCCTTCAATGTCGCGGTACGTGTGGTTTGACGGCAGCGGGAAGCTGTAGCTGCTGCTCGTCGCATTTACAATCACCAGCGCGCTTTGGAATTTGCGTTCGTACACGTAGCTCGCCGGTTGCGTGTACGAACTGCACGGTGCTCCGTATCCGGTGCTGTATTCCGAACGGTACGAGTACTCTTGCCCGCCGGAAGGTGAGGTGTACATGTCCTCACCGCCTTCATTCCCGATTGCATATGACGCGAGTGCCCAATCGACTTGTTGCGGCGAAAGCGAATTGACGTCATTGGAGCATGACGATCCCAAACAGAAGTAGTCTGTTACAAGGACTGCTACGCGATGGGCCTGGAGATATTCTATCCACTCCAGCGTAAATGCGTACGTGTTCCCGCTCGCGAAATTCCCGTACCGCGTGTAACCGTTCTCGTCGACCATTCCGTCGACCGAGGCGATCATTTGCTCCTCGTTGGGATCGGTCGGAGGATTATACAGCGGGTGATTGATGAGCAGTTTCAGTCCGGCGGCGTGCACATCGGCATCGACCGTTTTCACCCAGTTCACCATGGCTGCGACGAACGCGGGATCGGCCGGTGAGTTGGAGTCGAGCGGTCCATCGAAGGACCGATGGAAGTTGCCGCTTGAATCGTACGTTCCGCAGCCGTATTCGCCGGCTTGCGGCGTCTCTCCGAAATTCGGATTACCTCCTTTGACGTAGTTGAGCAGATCCGTGTTGTCCGCTGCTAGCGCCGTGTAGCCATTCTCTTTCATGTATGGAATCAGCAGGTTCATCTGATACTGGATGACTGCCGGGTTCGAAAAGTCCAGCGGCACGTCCGGAAAACTCGTTCCCGTCCAGGCGAGGTCGCGTGTCGGCGTGCCGTCGCTCTTGCACGCATACAATATCCAATCGGGGTGATTCGTCTGCCACCAATTCAAATCGTGACCGGAGAGCATGCTGTCGTCTTCAACCGGCAGCATGTAGCGCGAGACGATCATGCCCGGATGCGCGGCGTTCCAGGTCGATGGATAAAACGCACCCCATACCGCGTCTTCGTGCGGAGCTTCGCTCGTGATCTGCGAGGCGGACATCGGCGCATGACTGGCGACGCCGTCCCAATCGAAGATTTGCGTCAGCCCGAATCGTCCCGTCGTGTCGGGCAGGATCGTAATGCCGCCCCCGCTTGGTGTGGGCGTAGCGAATGGCGTTGGCGTTGCGACGGGTGTGGGCGACGGACCAACCGGCGTTGACGTCGGATGGGAACTGGGCACCGGCGAGGGCGTCGAACCGGGAGGCGGCGGACCGCCGCCGGGCGAGGTGGGTGGAGTACTCCCGCCGCTCCCGCCTCCGCCGCAGGCGGCGAGCATCCCCGAGATCAGCACCAGCAACGCAAGCTTCCTCAAACCAAACCCCTCCGAGGCGCTTGCAGTATACGCTCGCCGGAATGCACGAAGAACGGGCGTTCGGTCCCGGCTTCCCGGTCTTTTCGGGTATATCTACCGTGGAGGGCTGTAACCATAGAGGAACGGTTCGCTTCTACTGATCCGAACGCGCGTATTGCTGCGGCTGTTTTACGTTCGGTATTCGGCGACGACTACGCGCGGCGTTTCGCAATACGTTTGTGGGAAGGCACGTTCGTGCCGGCGCAGCAAGAGTGGCTGTTCACGCTCTGCGTGAACGATCCGGGCGCGCTGCGAGCGGCGTTTCATCCGCCGATCGATTTGAACGCGGGGCGCGCGTTTGCGGCAGGGCTGCTCGACGTGGAGGGTGACGTCGAGTCGGCGGTCGAGGTAATGATGACCGCGATGCAGCGCCCGGCGATCGGCACGATGGCGCGTTTGGCGATGCTGCTGCGCCGGTTCCCGGCTACGGAACTGCCCGACCTTCGAGAAGCGCACCTTCGTGGCAAACGCCATTCGCTCGCGCGCGATCGCGCCGCCATCGGTTTTCATTACGATCAGCCGGTCGCATTCTATCGCAGTTTTTTGGATTCGAACCTGGTCTATTCGTGCGCGTACTTCGATGAAAGCGTCGAGAACATCGACGATGCGCAGCGCGCGAAGATAGACTATTCGCTCCGTAAACTGCGATTACGGCCCGGCGAACGGCTGCTCGACATCGGCTGTGGATGGGGAGGCTTGGTCGTGCGCGCGGCGCAGGAGTTCGGTGCGTACGTTTTAGGCGTGACGCTCAGCCGAAACCAATGCGAGGAGGCGCGCCGCCGCATTGCCGGTGCAGGCGTCTCCGATCGTGCGCGCGTCGAGTTGTGGGATTATCGCGAGCTGCCCGCAACGACGTTCGACAAGATCGTGAGCATCGGCATGTTCGAACACGTGGGGCGCGAGAAGCTGCCCGAGTATTTCGACGCGGCGCACCGTTTGCTGAAAAACGGCGGCCTTTTTTTGAACCACGGCATCGCGAACCAGCATCGTACGCTGCGCGACGGACGCGCATCGGGTTTCATGGACCGGTTCATTTTTCCGGACGGTGAGCTGGTAAACGTGAGCGACGCGCTGCAGGTTGCGGAAGACGCCGGCTTCGAGGTGCGCGACGTGGAGAATCTGCGCGAGCACTATGCCCGCACGCTGCGAACGTGGGTTGCGAATTTGGAGCGGAACCGAGACGAGGCGATTGCGGCTGCAGGCGAGCAATCGTATCGCGCATGGCGATTGTACATGGCGGGAAGCGCGCAGGGATTTCGGACCGGGCGCATGGGCCTGTTCCAATCGCTGCTCGCAAAACCGCTGCCGAGCGGCGCCGTTCCGGACGTCCCGCCGACGCGAAGAGACC
>DATGJX010000081.1:0-3114 GCA_035294905.1 Vulcanimicrobiaceae bacterium
GCGATCTTCCAAATTGTCCTGCGCAACCGCGGCTTTGAGCGCGGCGACGTCCTTCAAATGCAGCCCGACCGGCCCCGCGTCGTCTTGGCCGAGCACGAGTGCGTCGACGGTGTTATCGGCCGTCATGCGAATCGCGAGCAGATCGACGTTCACGTTCCGCGTACGCGTGTCCAGGTAGGCTTGCAGCGTCGGTTCGCCGATGAGTTCGCGCAGATGCGCTGCGGTTGCCATTTCACCCGGAAGCGGCGGGTCGTGCAGATTTGCATACTGCTGCAAGTACTCCCAAGCGGGATACGCAGCGAAGAAGTTCTTTGCCGGGCCGAGCGCCGGCACGCCCGTCGGCGCAAGCCGCATTATCGTACCGAACGCGCCGATCCAGCCTTTTGGATGCAGACGCCTCAGCGTCCGCAGCTCTTGCAGGCGAAAATACGCGTCGGCATATGAAACGCCCGGAACTCGCGATGCGACCAGGCCGCCGTACGCGAGCATATCCGTAGAAACGACCACGTCGCTTGCGCGCCGCGCCTGCGCGCCGTTGAGCCACGCGATGATTGAATCGGGTTGACCGAACGTCAGGTAGTTACCGAGCAGCTCCCGCGGCGGTTCGACGATCGCGGCACCCGCGATCTGTCCGAGCATCTGCGGCAGCTGCCGCGTTACCGGGCGATCGTCCAAGGGCACGAATGCTATCAGGGCAAAAAAAAGCGCCGCGATTTTCACGTCTGCGGCGCATTTCGCGTAACTAGACCGTGGCGCCTCGTCCGGTGAGCAGGTTCACGAACAACAGCACGATGGCGACGGCGAAGAGTATCCATATCCATCCCGCCAAAAAGTGCAGAATCAACCCCGCGATCCAGATGGCGAACAAGATCACGATAACGGTCCAGAGGATTCCCGCGAGAGCAGCCATTACTTCTCCTTTCAACGCTTGAGCAGGCGCACGCGCGCTTCGCGCTGCGCGATCCCCCCGTTGCTAAGAATACCCGCTATTGACGCAAGCTCTCGCGAAGTGAACCGCCGTTTGCTTGCAAGAGATCGCGAGCGGCCGCGACGCCTACGTCGTTCCGCGCCATGAGCACCGCAATTTTCACGCTGCCGCTCGCTTGCGCGAGCAGCGCATCCGCGCGCGATTCATCCACGTTTGCCAGCTGCATGACCAGACGTCGCGCCCGCTTACGCAGCTTGGTGTTCGTCGCCACGACGTCGACCATGAGATTGTCGTGCACCTTCCCCAAGCGCACCATTATTGCCGTGGACAGCGTGTTGAGCAGAATCTTCTGCGACGTCCCCGCTTTCAAGCGCGTCGATCCGGTGAGCGGCTCCGCGCCGGTCGAAAGCACGATGCCGAGATCGCAACTCTGCGGGAGCGGCGAGCCGGCGCTGTTCGCAACGCCGAGCGTCCACGCGCCGATGGCGCGCGCAGCGCGCACCGCGCCGAGAACATACGGGGCTCCGCCGCTCGCGCTGATGCCCACGACGGCATCGTTTGGCCGAACGTGATCGCGGACCTCGCGCTCACCGGCCTGCGGATCGTCTTCCGCGCCTTCGACGGCACGCGTGAGCGCGCCGATACCACCCGCGATATGCGCGCACACCAGCGACGGATCGGTGCCGAATGTGGGCGGCATCTCCGACGCATCGAGAAATCCGAGCCTTCCGCTCGTTCCCGCTCCGACGTAGTGCAGTCGTCCGCCGCTGCGTAAACGCGCGCTGATCTCTTCCACGGCTATCGCGAGCGTTTCGCTCACCGCCATCACCGCGTCGACGGCGGCGCGTTGTTCGCCGGCAAGCACGCGCACCAGATCGGCGTTGCTCAATTGATCCAAACCCGTGGTTCGCGGATTGATCGCTTCGGTTTGAGGAAGTTGTTCGCTCATGACTGCAAAAGCCGCTGCGCTTCGGCGAGGGCGCCGAAACACGGCTGCGCCGAATCTTTCGAAACCGGCATCGCCGGATGCTCGTTCAGCAGCCGCGTTTCCAACAGATACGTCAGCAGGCTGTTTGATTGCAGCATCCCGCCGGCGAGCACAATCGGCGCTGCAGATCCGGTCAATCCTGCGAGCTTGATGACGCTCTTCACGAGATCGCCGAGCCCCAGTGCCGCAGCCTGCACGATTTTCGTCGCGCTGCGCTCACCGGCTTGTGCTACTTCCAGTACGACACGCGCGGCGGCCGCGACCGTGCCGGCCGGATGTCCGGTGCGGTACACCGCTTGCAGCACGCCTTCCACGTCACGCGCATCGAGGTGAGACTCCAAGGCCGAAACCAAGCCGTCGCGCGCAACGCGTCCGTCATAGCTGCGCAGCACGTGGGCAATGCCGGCCGAGCCGATTGCAAAACCGGATCCGTCATCGCCGAGCAGATACCCGTAACCGCCGCAACGATACCCGTGTTCACCATGCTGCGCGTAGGCAATCGAACCCGTGCCGGCTATCACCACGACGCCGTCGCCTTGCGGAACCGACGCGCGCAGCGCGATGTACGCATCGTCGCGCACTTCGATGCGCGCGGACGCATATCGGGATCGCAGCGCCTCTTCGATGGCGCCGCGCACTTCAGCGCGGCCGGCGCCCGCAGCGCCGACGAAAATAGCGTGCGGCAGCGCACCGTGCAACGAACTTTGCACTGCATCGGCGATAATCGACGCCGCGCGCTCCGCGCCGCGCATCGACGCGTTCGCGCCCTCGCACAGCTCCACGTTGCTTACGGTTTCATCCACGGCATGCACGACCGCCGTCTTCGAACCGCCGGCGTCGACGCCCACCGCTATTGCCGGCATTCCGATTCCACCTTTGCGAGCAGCGAGTGCAAATCGTACGGTGCAATGGCGCCGAGCGGAACCGGATGGTGCGCCCCGGTAACCCGCGGCACGTTCGAGGCTCGCCCGCGCAGCGTTTCGTATCCCAACAGTGCGAAGGCGATCGCTTCTTTCGCGTCGCCGTGAAAGTCCATTACGTCCGTGCGTTCGACGCGCATGCGCGAGAGCCGCTCTTGCAAACCGTTCATAAGCGCGCGATTGTGCGCGCCGCCGCCGCTGACCAGGACGCGCGAGCCCGGTTTTGCGGCCGATGCAATCGCGTCCGCCAACGTTCGCACCGTAAGCGCGGCGAGCGT
>DATGJX010000082.1:0-9228 GCA_035294905.1 Vulcanimicrobiaceae bacterium
GACAACGGCGTCGCCGATTTGCTTGGAAAAGACCGAACGTGGCCGCGATACACGATTGCGAATGCCGCGCCGAACGCGCTTTCGACGGTGGACGTGCCGCTTGCAGGCAAACTTGGCGCAAACGCGGGCGTTCTGGCGTACGGCGCAGCAGCGGACACCGGCAGCAACGCCTATCCGTACACCGGCCTGGTCCAACTGACGAACTTGAGCGTCTTCGCGCAGTGGTTTCCGCAGAGCGGAACCATTATGGTGCAGCATCTCGACGACGGCTCCCCGGTCCCGGACGCCAGTGTTTCGGTATACACGTCAAATCCTTTCGGTTCCCCGCCGGTGCCCGCGCGGCTTTGCGCGAGCGCGACGGCAGACGCGAGCGGCCGCGTCACGATTGCGGGAAGCGATCTGGAGAGCTGCTATGCCGGCGACCGCCCTGCCGACCAGGCACCGGAGCTGTATGTCGCGGTGCGGTCCGGCAGCGATTGGGCGTACGTGCGCACGTACGACTGGAGCGGCGTCTACGAATACGGCAACGACATCGGCGACGCGACGTGGTCGAACGGGCAACCCATTTCGCGCGGCATCGTCTATTCCGATCGCGACATGTACCAGCCCGGCGAGCGCGGTTGGTTCACCGCGGTGTGCTACGTCCTGCAGAACGGCGAGCTGCGGGCGGATCGCAACGCGACGTATCGCGTATCGCTGAAAGATCCGAACGGCAATCACATCCGTCTTGCGGATCGCACCACGAACCGTTTTGCGACGTTCTCGTTTCCCATCGATTTCAAGAAAACGCAGGCGCTCGGCTATTACACGATCGTCGCACGGAGTCCGGACGGAGCGGAGATCACGGGCGCCTTCCGCGTCGCGGAGTTCCGTCCGCCGAACTTCACGGTGGACTTGAAACTCGATCGGCAGTTTGCGGCCGCGGGTGACACGGTAAACGCGCAGGGGAGCGCGCAATACCTGTTCGGCGCGCCGATGAGCGGAGCCGCCGCCACCTTACACGTCACGCGCCAACAGACGACGCTGACGCCGAAGGGCTGGGACGACTTCACGTTCGGAAGGCAGTGGTTCTGGCCGGAGCAGCAGCCCGACGTTACTGCGGATGCCGGTCAGCAAGACGTTTCGCTGGACGCGCGCGGAACTGGCGCGGCGCACTTTCAAGTAGCGCGCGACCTCCCGTATCCGATGACGTACCAGGTAGACCTCGAAGTGACGGATGTTTCGCATTTAGCGAGCAGCGCGACGCAAACGTTCATTGCCGTTCCGAGCGCAACCGTGATCGGGCTGCGAAGCGATTTCGTCCGGACCGTGAACTCGCCTATCACGACGGCGGTGATCGCAACGGATCCGCAAGGCAAGGTGATTCCCGGTACGAGCATTCATCTCGAACTGCAGAAAATGGACTACAGCGGCGTTACGCAGATCGTTGAAGGATCCGAAGCAGCGCGCAATCAGGTTCGCTATACGACCGTTGCGAAAGCCGACGTGACGAGCGGTACGCAGCCCCAGAATGTTTCGCTCACGGCAAAAGACGCGGGCAGCTATCGCATTCGCGCGAACTTCGCCGGCGCATCGAGCGATTCAACCGCTACGGATACGCAGGTGTGGGTAACCGGCCCGGGACGAGCAGTATGGGGGCAACAGAACCCGTCGCAACTGCAGCTCAAACTGGACAAGCCCAACTATCACCCGGGTGACGTCGCTACCGTCGCAGTCGCCTCGCCGTACGATCGCGCCGACCTTTACCTCTCCGTCGTGCGCGATCGGGTGCTCTACAAGACGCTCATTCACGTCAACGGCAGCGCGCCGAAAGTTCACGTTCCTATCGTGCAGGCGATGTTTCCCAACGCGGCGGTGCAAGGCGTGCTCGTGCGCCGCGGCGCACCGCTCGACAAATCGAAAGCGCAACCCGTTGACAGCCTCGTCCGCATCGGTATGGTACCGCTTTCACTCGATCTGCGCGCGCAGTATTTGCGCGCGACAATCACGCCGGCAAAACCGCGGCTGCTGCCGGACACGCAACAGCGCGTTCATCTGCAACTGCGCGATGCGAACGGGAAAGCCGTGCAGGGACAGTTTACCGTTGCAATCGTGAACGACGCGATTCTCCAACTCAGCGGGTATCGTCCGCCCGATTTAGTGCAGACCGTCTTTGCCGCGCAGCCGATCGCCACTCGGTTTGGTGACAACCGCCCCAGCATCACGCTCGCACAGCCGACCGACGTCGCGCAAAAGGGCTGGGGGTATGGCGGCGGGTTCCTCGCGGGCGCAGCGGGAACGCGCGTGCGCACCGTGTTCGTGCCGTTCGCGTATTTCAACGGCGAGGTCGACACCGACGCGAACGGCGCCGCGGACATAACGTTTACGACGCCGGATAATCTGACGACGTGGCGCGTCCTTGCCGTCGGCGTTACGAGCGAGGATCGCCCGCGATTCGTAACGTCGGATACGACCTTCGTCACGACCAAACCGCTGGTCACGGATCCGCTGCTTCCGCAATTCGCGCGGCCGGGCGATCGCTTCGACGCAGGAATGCTGCTGATGAACGCAGGTTTTGAAACTGTCGACGCGCACACGCAGGCGGTGCTGAGCGGCGAACTCGCATTCTCTGCGCCGTCGGGATCGCAAACGGCGCAGGCGCAGCAGCAGTTCGGAGCCGGTATGAATGCGTGGCGTTTTCCGATGGTCGTGAACGGCGCCGGACCGGCGAGCATGCAATTCACCACGTCGATTGGCGCCGCGGGGTCGGATGCATTCCGCGTGCCGCTCGACATTGGCACTGCGGACGCGAACGAAACGACGATGGATTCCGGCGCGACGCAAACGCAGGTTTCGATTCCGGTTACTATTGCGAACGGAGGGACCGTTCAAGTCGAAGCGGCCGCTTCGCTCGTCCCACAAGTCGCGCAGCCGATTACCGCGGCGCTCGCGCAGGATCGCCTCTCCTTGCTTACGCCGGTTGCAAGCCGGCTGAGCATCGCCGCTTCGGCATTGCGGTTGCAGCGCCAACTCGGAACGCAGCTCACCGGCGTCGATCCGCTACGTGAAGCGTCCGCCGACGTCTCGACCCTTACGGCGATGCAGCGCATCGACGGCGGATTCGGATTCTGGCCGCATGCCCATGCATCGGATTTGTTCGGGACTGCCGATGCGGTGCGCGCGCTTGTTGCAGCGTCGCAGGCCGGAATCGACACGAACGGCTTGCCGGCAAAAGCGAAACCGTATCTCGTGCGTGCGCTCGCCGATCCCTCCGGCGCCGCGAAGTGGTGCACTGACCGGTCTTGTACGTTGTCCGCGCGCTTCGAGATGCTGCGCGCGCTTGCGGCGATGGGCGACCGGCGGACGGACTTTCTGCAGAACATTTACGACGGGCGGCGCGACCTCGCGCTGGCAGAGCAGATAGAGCTTGCGGTCTTTCTGCAGCGGACACCGGGTTGGCGCGCGCAAGCCGACGCGCTCACCGCGGAAGTTTCGCAGCACGTGTACGTGACGGGACGCTACGCGAATATCCAACCGGAAAACGTTTGGTCGGGCTCCCTCGTCGAAGCGCAGGCTTCATACCTGGAACTGCTGGCTTCGCGCGGAGCGCCTGCGGCGGACCAGGATCGCGCGCTGCAAGCGCTCGTAGCGCAAGCCTGCAAGTGCGGTTGGCCCGGACTCGACGACACGGCAGCCGCGCTTCAAGGGGTTGCTGCGTATGCGGCGGCCCAGCGGACGCATCCAAACTTTACGGCAACGCTCGAAGTCGACGGTAAGCCCGCCGGCAACGCGCACTTTGCCGGCATGAACGCTGCGGCGCACACTTTTACGCTGCGCGATCCGGCAGCGGGCTCACATACCATCGTGCTGCGCAAGAGTGGTTCGGGGACGCTGCACTACCTATTGTCCTACACGTACGCTTTGGCATCCGATTCGCCCGGACGGCTTTCGGGTCTGCGGGTGCGGCGCACGATCCGCCAAGCGAACGTTCAAACGCCGCTCGCGACGATCGACGTCGCTCCCCAGGCTGACCCGCTTACCTTCCCGGCGGGCGAGGTCTACGACGTCTCCGTTCAGGTGATCGCGGATCATCCGGTTGACCGCGTCCTTATCAGCGACCCTTTGCCGGCGGGATTCGAAGCGCTCGATACGTCGTTCCTTACGACGGCCGCATACTATCAGCCGCTATCCGATGACTGGCAGATCGATTATCAGCAAATCTACCGCGACCGCGTCGTTGCCTTCGCGCAACATCTCGATCCTGGGGTATACACGCTGCATTACCTCGCGCGCTCCGTCACGCCCGGTGAGTTCCTTTGGCCGGGAACGTCGGCGTATCTCCTGAACGCTCCCGAGCAGTTCGGGCGCGCGGCGTTTCGGCGAGTCGATATCGGAGGGTAGGCCATGAACATCGGTATTCTCGGCAGCGGCGAAGTCGCGCAAGCGCTCGCCAAAGGGTTCTTGCAGCGCGGCGATGTCGTGATGCTCGGCACGAGAGATGCCGCCAAGCTGAAAGACTGGCGCGCGGCTTCCGGCCAGCGCGCGTCAGTCGGATCGTTCGCGGAAACGGCGCAGTTCGGCGAATGGGTCGTGATCGCAACGCTCGGCACTGCAGCCGAGGATGCGGTCGCGCAAGCCGGCCCGCAGCACTTCGCCGGCAAGATCGTGATCGATTCGACCAATCCGCTGCGCTTTGACGGCGGTGTTGTGTCTCTGGCTTACTGCGATCCGTCCAACGGTGAGCGTATCGCAAGTGCGCTTCCCGGAGCGCGCGTCGTGAAAGCGTTCAACACCGTCGGGAATCCGCTCATGGTGCATCCGGATTTTCACGGACCTCGCGGCGTGATGTTCCTCGCCGGCAACGACGGCGAAGCGAAGGCCGCCGTTGCCAAGCTGTGCGAGGAATGGGGCTGGAACGCGAGCGACATGGGCGGCATCGAGGCATCGCGCTACTTGGAAGCAATGTGCATCGTGTGGGTTCGCTACTGCGCCGCTAGTCAGCAGTGGAACAGCGCCTTCACGTTCGTCACGGCAAACTAGCTACGGCGCGGTGTACGCGCCAACGGCTCCGGTAATTTGCGTGCTGAAATTGGGCGGAAGCACGGCGCCCGTCAGGTCGAGTGGCGTTTCGTCGACGACGTACGCGGTCCAATTGACGTTCACGCCACCTGAGGGCAGATTCGGAAAGAGCGAAGACGTCGCGGCGAGATTCGGAACCTTTATCGACGGATTGCTGCCGACGGCACTTTTCGTTGCCGTCACGCCGAGCGAATTCGTTCCCCACTGCATCGAGACTTGGTAGACGATTGTTCCGTTTACGCTGAATGCGCCGCTATAGCTGAATGCAAAGGCCGGATCGTCCGCCGGGGTTGGGCCGACGTAGCTAAACGGCGCAACGAGCGAGACCGAAGCGGGCGGGGCGTTCGCAGTCACGACGGCTGCGGTGAGCGACGAGTTGTTCGCGGGCGATGCCTGCGCGCCGGCAAAGAAGTAATCTCCCGGCTGCACCTGCGATGCCGCCGGTATTGCGTACGAACCGGAGAAGTCCGGCATGAAGAAACGGCTGCCGTCGGCAAGGATGATTCCGCCCAGATACGTCAACGTCCAACCGGACGGAGCATTTGAAGCGCCAACCGATTGCAGCGTCGTCGTTTCCGACGAGCTGAGCGGTGTCAGCGGATAGGTATTGCCGCTCGATATGGACTGCGCGCGAAAGATGTGCGCGCCGAGCACGTCGCCCGAATTGTCCAGCGCCTTCACCATGATGTCGTCGTTGCCGGCCGGTACCGAAAACGGTGGAGCAAACGTATAGTTCCCGGTGACGGAGGCTTGTGCGCCCGAGGTAGCGGCGTTCGATCCGTTGACGACGTCTATCCGTGCCTGCGTTGCGCCGGCGATGTTGTGAACGTCGTAACTGAACGTCACGTTCGTGGCGGTATTGTTCGGAAAGCACCCAAGACTTGGTTTTACCGTATCGCTGGTCGAGGCTTCGAAGATCGTTTCGTTGTTTTGGCAGTAGTACGCAATGGCGTATTGCGTGACGCCGGGCGGAAGCGTGTACTGGAGCGTTCCCCCGCTAAGCGTTGCAACGGTCCAGCCGGAAAACGTGCCGCTGGACGTTGCGATGACATTGGGCATCGGCGCGCCGTTTGCGTTCGAGAATGTCGCGGAAATCGTAGTGCCTGCCGGCGGCGGATTTCCGCCTCCGCCGCTTCCGCCGGTCCCGCCGCCGCCACCGCCTCCGCAGCCGGCGACGATACAAAGAAGCAGCGTCAAGGCGTCCAGGCGGCGTCGAATCCGCCTTGCTCGCTCAGATTTGCGGCTTCAACTGCAAGACGCGGATGATGCCGTTATGCACCTCGACGTCAATCGAGCGGGGACCGCCTCCGTTGATGGTTCCGTCGAGCGTCTCGTTCGAACCGTGCGAGCTGCCTTTGAGCGGTGCCGGAGGGAAATCCGTAAAGATGGTGCCGTTGTCCGTATGCAGATGCACGTGCGCTTTCGCGTGCTCGTTGACGTACAATTCGACGTCGCCGTTCCCGATGCTGAACGTCAGCGTGCCCGGCCAATCCGTGCTCGCAAAGATGACGCTCATGTTGCCGGTTCCGATCGATGCGCTGCCGTACTGCGGAATCAGCATCGCGATGCTGCCGCGATCCGTGTGCGCGTTGACGACCCCTTCGAAATCGCCGACGTGAATGTCGCCATGCTGCGTGCTGATATCTATCGACCCGCCTTTGGGTCCGCGAAGCAGAAAATTGACGCCCGGCCGCGTGGCGCGCGCCGTGATGAGCAGCGGCGCCTTCTTGACACTGACGCTCCCCGGCGGTCCGTATGCGGCAACGGTGTATTCATCCGAGGGCTGTCCTCGCTCGGGCGCGTACGCGTCGATGTTGCCGTTGATATTGCGGGCGACGATTGTCGCACCGGGTGGAAAGACGCCGGTTTCTTTGAATGCCGGCGGCGGCGCGGAGCACGCAGCAAGCAGAACCAGCGGAAGAAGAAGAGCCGTCCGCTTCACGGTGCTGGCGTTCGCAGCACCGATTCGATCTCCTCGATGCGCCGCAGTATCTCGCGCTCCAGCGCGGGCTCGCGAAGAATCGGCAGCACGTCGCGGCGCGTCTTGCCGAGGTAGCGCCGCCAGCGATCCAAGCCTTCGCCGCGGCGCACGTCTTTGAGCACGTCCTCGAGATTCGCGCAACGGTCGGCGCATTTCACCACCGTGGCTTCGCGGTCTTGACCGATGCGCTGATAATATTCCGGCGCATCCGGATCGCCCGCAGGTTCGGTCATGCGCTCCACGAGCGCAAGCAACTTGTCATTATTCGGAAATTGCGCACGCAGCTCCGCGCGCGGAAGTTTCGTATCCTCGAGCACGTCGTGCAAGAGCGCGCCGGCGACACAGCGTTCGAGAGTATCGTCGTCAAGCGATACGACGCCATCGTCTTGCCACCGCAAGATCAGCGTTGCGGCGAGCCGCGGATGATCGATGTACGGCGTGACGTGATCGGCGCGGCGCTGCCCGATCGCGCCGTGCGCGACTGCGGCGACAGTATCGGCGCGCTCAACGGTCGGCCAGCGAACCGCGGCATCATTCAACTGCGGCGAACGCGGCGCGGGTGATTTGGCGTATTCCCGGCTGGTCATGCGTGGTGATGTACCCGGCTGCTAGCGATCTTTCATACGATCACGTGGATGCGCTTCATCGTACTCACGCTTTTTGTGTTCCATTGCTGAACTCAGGTACATGCCCGTCGTAGCGAGGGATTCGTGGCCCAGTAATGATCGCAGAGTCTCTAGGTCAACGCCATTTTCCACAAGATGCGTTGCAAACGAATGACGCATCGTGTGCGGTGTGGCGCGTTGCTGCAGGCCGCTCAACTTGTAAATTTCATTGAAAATCCGCCAAACGTGCTTCGGCGTAAGCCGCTTACCGCCACGGCCAACAAATAACGCCTCGTCCTTCGTGCGGGGGCGTACTGCAAGATATCGCTCTATCGCCGCTGCGGTCGTTCGATTAATCACGACAAGTCTCGTCTTGCGTCCCTTACCAAAGACCTGTACCAGGCGGTCGCGAAGGTTAACGTTCGAAAGGTTGATGCTCGACACTTCCGCCCGGCGGATGCCACTTGCATATAACAGTTCCATAATCGCGTTGTCACGAAGCCGCTGCCACTCGGGACGATCAGCGTTCGGTTTTGTGCGCAGGAGCATATTAACTTCGGGAACAGGCAGATGGCTCGGCGGCGCGCGGTCGATCGGTGGCGCTTCCACGTCGCCGGCTGGGTTGTCGTCGCGTAGATGCACGTATTTCATGTATTTGTAGAGCGCCTTGATGGACGATAACTTCCGGCGAACCGTGGTTCCTTTACAACGTCGAGGCCCGATGAGATACATGATATACCGATTGATGTCCGATTGCGCTACGCCGCGCAGCTCTGGGTAGTCGCGACCCATTGCTGACTCGCCGAGGGGTAACTTTTGTAGCCACGCACCGAACTCATGGAGATCGCGAGCGTACGCGTCAACGGTAAGATCGCTGCGGCGTTTGAGGCCTCTAAGATGCGCCATGAAGTCGATGAGCAGCAAATCGACGACTTTTTCGCCCGTATCACGCTTTTTCGCAGACTTCGCAGATTTTTCGCCCTTTGCAGGCTTTGCAGGCTTTGGGCCCTCGGCTGATTTCATCGCCCGGCAGCCTCCTCAGCGCCGCCCTTGTTGGGGCCCCCAAAGTTGTACACAGACTTCTCCCCCAGGCCAGACTGAAAGCGACATAATAACAGTTTTATCGCATTCGAGCAGAAGCGGAAAAGCCCTTTGTGGGGATTCTGTGGATAAGACCTTCTCGTTAGTTCGGACGTTGAATCGGCTTCGTAGCGGCGTCTATGCGATCGACGTTTGTGCGCGCTCCCTGGCAGAACGTCCATGTGCTGCGCCTAACGCGTTCCGCGCAACTGGTTCGTTGTGATGAAACGTTATGGCGACCATAATGCGCGCCGAAGATTCCTATGAGACGGCCCTTGTTACGATACCGCCACTTTGGTTGACGGGGCGGCTGGTATCGCTCTTGCGCTTTTAGGCGTAACAGGTCTTTCTAGTTTAGAATGGAGATGACGTCCCTTAAAATGCTGTAAAAGGCCGGTGGCGAGGAGCCACCGTTTCGGTTCGGAAGATTCATTTTGTGAACAACTTCTCAACCGAAGGGACGAAACGGTGGCCGATTACGATGTTACCCTATCCGAGTCGATG
>DATGJX010000083.1:0-8331 GCA_035294905.1 Vulcanimicrobiaceae bacterium
GGCGGAAGATCCGGTCAGCGGCAAGATCGTTTTCGATCTTTCGTCGCTGCTGAGCGACCAGCTCGATTTACAAAATATTATCGATGAGGGCTTGCCTGCCGATCAGCGTTACCGGCTCAATCCGGATCTTTCGTACATCGATTCGGTCAAGGCGTTTCCGCAGAACGACGTCGTCACCGTTTCGCAAACGTGGAGCACCGACGCAAAGCACGTTATCGATACCGCGCCGGACGCGCGCAAGCTGCGCATCGACGTCGTCTACAATTTCGTTCAGCCGCCGGACGACGATTACAAACCGCGGCTGGCCGACGATCGCGTCGGCATCTACGATGACATCTATATGGATTTTGCGAACGACCGGCGCGGCGAGCGGCAGATGCGCTATCTCATTCGCTGGAACTTCGATCCGGAAGATCCGTCGCGCCCGTCGCGTGCGCGTCATCCAATGGTCATCACGCTCAGCAACACGATTCCGCCGCAGTACCGCCAAGCAATTACGGACGCGTGCTTGGAATGGAACAAGGCCTTTGCGAAGATCGGCATCCTTGACGCGGTGAAAGTTCAACCGCAACCGAGTGATCCGAATTTCGATCCCGACGATTTTCGCTATAACGTCATTCGCTGGTTAAATGAAGTACAACCAGCTTTCGGAGCCGACTCGCAGACGCTGTTCAATCCGCGTACGGGAGAAGAGATTCGCACCGGCGTCATCGTTTCAGCAGTCGAGGGGCTGAGTCCGTACCTCACGTGGAAGTACCGCGTGGATCCGGTCCGCTTCGGCCGCAACACCGATCCGACGCCGGCGAAGTTCGTGCACGACTCGATCTTCGCCGCACTCGTTCACGAGATGGGCCACAATATGGGCCTCCAGCACAATTTCATCGGATCGGAAGCCTATTCGGCCGAGGATTTGCAGAGCACCGCCTTTACCGATCGCTACGGCATAGCGACGAGCGTCATGGAATACGCGCCGCTCAATCTCTGGCCGCGCGGCACGCCCCAAGGCGAATACTTTCAAACGACGATTGGGCCGTACGACTATTACGCGATAAAATACGGCTACGCGCATATTCCCGGTGCGAACACGCCCGAAGCGGAAGTCCCGACGCTTCGCCGCTGGGCCTCGGCGTGGAGCGATCCGCGCTTCCGCTACGCATCCGACGAGGACGTCTCGTGGAACGACGGCCATGCAGCCGATCCGCGTTCGGAGCAGGGCGACCTTACGAACGATACCCTTGCGTGGTGCGCCGTGCAGATGCGCATGGATCGCGATCAAATTGCAGGCCTCAACCGCTTTTGGCCGCTGCCCGGCAACAGCTACGAGCAAGAACGCGACGCATTCTCGGCGATCGTCCGTCCCTACCTGAGCTGCCCCGTCATCGTTTCACACTTCATCGGCGGACAATATCTCTCGCGTGCGCACCGCGGCGATCCGAATTCGCAGGCACCGATCGTTCCGGTCTCCCGAGCGGAAGAGAAGCGCGCGTTCGACCTGATCGATACGTATCTCTTCAGCGCCTCGGCGTTGCCCGTGCGCGCGCAAGTCCTACAGAATCTCGGCTACGCGGAATGGGCCGGCTACGGCTACACGAGTTGGGAGGGTTACGGCAACCTGCCGACCTGGGCGTACAATCCGCCCGCGCGTCACGACTACACGCTCATTGAGCAGATCAATAGCACGCAGATGCGTGTGATCGATTTCTTCTTCCAGCCGCTCGTGCTGCAGCGCATCGACGACAATCCGCAAATGGCGACGGCTCCGACGATGTCCATTGCCGACCTCTTCGACTGGCTGCACGCGGGCATCTACGGCGACCTGGCCGACAGCAGCATCCCTACGGTTCGCCGCAACCTGCAGCAGCAATACTTGGGCAAACTCATCGACCTCGCTAACAATTCCGCGAAGGATACGCCGAGCGACGCACAATCACTCGCCCGCACACAGCTGCAACGTATCGCCCACGCCGCGCAAACCGCTTTGCGATCGCGTCATGACGAAGTGACTGCGGCGCACTTGCAAGAGCTCATTCACCGCGCTAACGCGGCATTGAAGTGAAGCCGTGCCGAAAGTCGGGCGCGTAGAGCTTCGAATTTCACAGGTCGAGGGGTTCCTCGTAACAATACAGCACGCAGACGGACGTGACATGCGCTCCGATCGCGAGGGCATCCCAACCTGGCCGTACGAGCGCGCAGCCAAAGATTCATGGACGGTTGCGGAGTGGAAGCGCGAACGCTTCCATTCGGTCTATCCGGGTTTCGAAGTCGACGTGCTCGATGCCGATCGCAATCCTGCCGCTGGGCAAACCAGGCTTGAAAGCGTACGCGATACGTACGAGTAGCTATCCCTATGGCACGTCGAACCGCGAGGTCAGTTCGTGCACGCGGTCGCGCAGTTTTTCAACTTTGGCGCGCGTCGCGATGTCTTCCAGCCCTTCGCAAATGATGCGCGCAACTTCGCGGCACTCGTCTTCACCGAAACCGCGCGTGGTGATCGCGGGCGTGCCGATACGGATGCCGCTCGCGATGAACGGTTTCTGCTGATCGTACGGAATCGCGTTCTTGTTGACGGTGATGCCGATGGCGTCGAGGTATTCCTCGGTGGCTTTGCCGGTGAGGCCTTTGACCGATACATCGACGAGCATGAGATGCGTATCGGTTCCGCCGGCTACCAGACGCAATCCACCACGCAAAAACTCTTCCGCCATGACGTTCGCGTTGCGCACCACTTGCTGCTGATACGTTTTGAAGTCAGGATGCAGCGCTTCACCGAAGGCGACGGCTTTGGCGGCGATCAAGTGCATGAACGGTCCACCCTGAATGCCGGGAAAGATCGATTTGTCGAGCGGCTGCGCCCACTTCTCGGTGCAGAGCACGAGGCCGCCGCGCGGGCCGCGCAGCGTTTTGTGCGTCGTGGACGTAACGAAATCCGCGAACGGCACGGGCGAGGGATGTAAAGCCGCAGCAACGAGGCCGGCAATGTGGGCCATGTCTACCATAAACACCGCACCGATTTCATCGCAGATCTCGCGGAATGGCGCGTAATCCATCGTGCGCGGGTAGGCGCTCGCGCCGGCGATGATCATTTTCGGTTTGTGCTCGCGCGCGATCTTGCGCAGTTCGTCGTAGTCAATGAGTTCGGTGTCTTTGCGGACGCCGTACGCAAGCGCATTGTAGAGTTTGCCGCTGAAGCTCACCTTGGTGCCGTGCGTCAAATGGCCGCCGTGCGCGAGGGACATGCCGAGCACGTTGTCGCCGGGCTGCAGCACCGCCATGAACACGGCCATGTTGGCTTGCGCGCCCGCATGCGCTTGCACGTTCGCGTGATCGGCGTTGAAGAGCAGCTTGAGGCGATCGATGGCCAAGTTCTCCGCCACGTCGACATACTCGCATCCGCCGTAGTAGCGCTTTCCGGGATAACCCTCAGCGTACTTGTTGGTCATGACGCTGCCCGTGGCTTCGCGCACCGCTTTACTCGCGTAGTTTTCCGATGCGATGAGTTCGAGATTCTCGCGCTGGCGGCGATCCTCGTTTTGAATGGCGGCGAAGACTTCGGGGTCTTGGGCTTCGACGTGGCTTAGGGACAAGATGGCCATTGGGTGTTCTTTCCTAGTGTTGAGGTTGCAAAAGCTTTTCCGGGGTCTTTGCGTCGGTAACTTCGCCGGCTTCAATATCTTTGAGCGTGCGTTGGCGCTGCGCGTCGCCGTACTCGAAGAGCTGCTCGACGCGCCACGCGTGGCGTCCGCCGTCGAAGCCGGTATTCAGAAAGACGTCGACCAAACGTTCCAGCATTTCCCAGCCGGTGAGCCGTTCGGAAAGGGCCAAGACGTTTGCGTTGTTGTGGCGGCGCGACAGTTCGGCTTGCAGCGGGTCGAACACCGCCGCGCAACGCACGCCCGGTACTTTGTTGGCGGCCATCGCGATGCCCAAGCTCGACCCGCAAACGACGATGCCGCGCTCCGCTTGACCCGATGCGACTGCTTCACCAACCACATAACCGTACTGCGGATAGTCGACCGGCGTTTCGTCGCACGTGCCGTAATCGAGCACGGTGTGACCTTGTGCGCGCAACAGCTGCGCGACGCGATTTTTCACTTCGAAGCCGGCATGATCGGCTCCCATTGCAATGGTCATGGTCAAAAGGCGATTCTAGCGGGCGGCAGAACGCCCTTTTCCCATGAAACTCGCCTGCTCCAGCACCGCGTTCGACGAACAGCTTCGCGGCGATCGGCTGACGCAACTCGAGTGGATCGATCTCTGCGCGCACGAGCTGGCAGCCGACGGCGCCGTTTTCGACGTGCGGCATTTTCCGAGAACCGATACGGACTACCTCGCCCAGACCAAGAAGATGGCCGTCGACCTGGGTTTGACGGTCGCCGCGCTGCGCCACGACGGGTTTTTCTCGGCCGGCGAAGCGGTAATGGAGCAGGCATTGGAAATGGCGCTTGCACTCGGGGCGCCGCTGCTCTGCGCACCGCTGGCTCCCGAAACCGCGGCGGCATGGCCGCAGGTTCTCGCGCAGTTGGGCAATGCGACCGCGCTTGCGAAGCGGCACAACGTCACGCTCGCGGTCCGTAACGCGCCGCACACCTTTGCCGCGAGTTCGCACGATCTCAAACGCGTTTCAAAAGAAGCCGATTCCGCGTGGCTGCGTTACGGTCCGGATTTCGGCACGCTTGACGCGGGCAGCGACCCACGAGACCTTACAGCGAAAACCGTGTTGGTGTGGGCCCGCGCTTCCGACGATACGGAACCGGCAGCACAGTTGCTCGGCGATTTCCGCGGCTTCGTCGTGTTTGATGCGCCCGCAGGCGATGCAGCTGTCGAGGAAATGAAAAACGCGCTTCGCCGTTGGCGAACCGCGTTCGTAGTCGACCGCACGTAGCGTCTTTCGCACAAGGTCCGAACCTGCGTTCTCGCAGGTGGGTGCGGCCCGGGCGCCAGTCCGGCAACCGTGAAGGCCAAGCCGGGCTGTCGTGACCGGAGCTGATGCTCCCTATGTTATCTCGTTGGTCCAGCACCTATGGTACGCTGCGCGCCATGCGCAGTCGACGTTCCCACTGTACCATTGCGGTCAAGTCTTGACAGAAGGCCTTAATGTCGTGATTTGCAGGCATGATCTCCATACCTGCGGATGCTCGCTCGGACTACGCGCTGGCACGCGCGTATCTGTGCCGCGACGGCGATGAACGCCGTTTGTTCGAACGGCTAGACAGTAGCTCGCGGCATTTTCATTTGACGACCAATCGTCATGACGACGATCATTTCGATCCGAATACGAACACTATTGCGTGGGATCCGTACAGCGCGCTGCGCACGACGCGCGGAGGAACGCAATCGCCGGCGCTCGGCTTGGGACACGAGATTGCACATGCGGTCGAAGCGCCGCAACGAGAGGCGCGGCTCAGTGCGCGCGCGCTGCCCGGCTATGACAACGCGGAAGAGCGACGCGTAATTCGCGGGAGTGAACGGCACGCCGCCCATACGCTCGGCGAGGGCGTGCGATTCGACCATCGCGGCAAGGCGTTCCACGTAGCGACCCCCGTTTCTCGCTGAGGTGCGCTGGGTACAGGAGCTGCAGTTCAATGGATAAGCCAAACGAAAAAAAGCGCGACCTCGTCGGTCACCCGAGCGATTACGGCAGCCGCACGCTAGACGACGAAGAGCGGCAGCGCATCGAGCGCGGGGAGATTGGCCGAACCGCGGATGGCGACCCGAGCGTCGAGCGCGGCACGGCCGACTCCGCAGTCAGCCGCAACGACCCGCGTGACGGCGAATAACGCCCGACGAGGTGAGAACCGCTAGAGCAGTGCAGGAATGCGCCGCTCTTCGCATTCAATGCCCGAGAATGCCCCTTTCGCTCTCCCTCACGACGCTCGAGCTTCCGCTCGTTCATCCGTTTACTATTGCGCGCGGCACCGAAGACATGGCGCGCACCGCCGTTTTTCGCATCTCGTGGAAAGGTTTTGAAGGCCTCGGCGAGTCCGTGCCCATACCGCGCTACGGCGAATCGGTCGAAAGCGTGATCGCGTATTTTCGCGAGTATCCGCCGCGCGGCGACGATCCATATCTGCTCGACGAGCTGCTCACCGACGACATTCCGCCGGCTGCACGCTGCGGACTCGACATTGCGCTGCACGATCTGATCGGCAAGGACCTCGATAGGCCACTGTACCGTTTGCTCGGCCTCGATCCGGCAAAAGCGCCCGTAACATCCTTTACCATCGGCATCAGCGATCGCGAGACGACGCTGCGCAAAGTTGCGGAAATCGGCAATCACCCGATAATGAAAGTGAAACTCGGCCTGGGCAGCGTGCGCGAGGAAGTCGAAACGATCGAACTGATCCGCAGCAAGTACACCGGCACGATTCGGATCGATGCCAACGAAGGCTGGACGCCCGAGCAGGCAGTTGAGGTGCTGCACGAGATGGAGCGCTTCGACATCGAGTTTTGCGAGCAGCCGATCAAAGCGGGGTCTCCGGAGAAACTTCGCTACATCAAAGAGCATTCGAAGATTCCGATCGTCACCGACGAGGATTCGCTGCGCGCCGAAGATTTGCCGAAGCTCTACGGCTGTGTGGACGGCGTCAACGTCAAGCTGGCCAAATGCGGCGGCATACGCGCCGCCGTGAAGATGATTCACACCGCTCGGGCGCTCGGAATGAAAATCATGCTCGGGTGCATGGTGGAAAGCCAAATCTCCGCAACCGCGGCCGCGCAAATCTCGCCGCTCGTCGATTGGGCCGACATCGACGGCCCGTTCCTCACGAAAAACGATCCCTTCTCCGGAATGACTTATCGCAACGGCAAGATCGTGCTGCCCGACGGACCGGGCCTGGGTGTACGGGAGAAAGCGATTGCTTAACACACGCCGGCGCTATGTCGTGCTCGCCCCAAACTGCTTTGCGAACAATGCGAAGACCGCGCACGGCGTCGTTCGTTACAGCAGCGATGAAACCGTCGCGGTTATCGATCCGTCAGTCGCCGGAAAACGCGTGCGCGACGTGCTTCCGTACTTGCAAAGCGACGCTCCTATCGTCGAAGACGTTTCGCAAGCACTTGCGTACAAGCCGACCTCGCTGTTGATCGGCACCGCACCGAAAGGCGGAAAGCTCCCGCCGGATTGGCGCGCGCAAGTGCTCGCCGCCATCGATGCGGAGCTCGAGATCGTCAGCGGTTTGCACGACATGCTCGGCGACGATCCGGAGTTTGCCGCCGCCGCGCAGCGGAAGGGCGTATCGATTTGGGACGTGCGCAAGCCGCCCGAAGTGCCGCTTTTCACGGGCGAAGTGTATGAGGTGCGCGCACCCATTGCGCTGGCCGTCGGCAACGACTGCGCGGTGGGCAAGATGACCGTGATGCTCGAACTGGCGCGCGCCGCGAAAGAAAGCGGACGGAACGCGGAGTTTGTCGCGACGGGGCAAACCGGCATCATGATTGCGGGTTGGGGCATTTCGGTGGACCGCGTCATTTCGGATTTCGCAACCGGAGCGGCGGAGCAACTCGTCCTTGAAGCTGCTCGCCGCAATCCGGACTACATTCTGGTCGAAGGCCAAGGCGGCATCAATCATCCTGCCTATGCGCCCGTAACGCTCTCATTGATGTTCGGCTCGGCACCCGATGCGCTGATTCTCGTCGTCGATCCAAAACGGACATACATCGAAGTGTATGAGACGCCGACGCTTTCCTATCGCGCGCTCATTCGCACGTACGAAGCGCTGTGCGGGACAGTAAAGCCGGCGAAAGTCGTCGGCATCGCACTCAACACGCACGGCCTTTCGGACGAGCGCACGCGTGAAGAAATCGAACGGGCACGAGCCGAGACGCAGCTTCCGGCGGACGACGTCGTGCGTTTCGGCCCGCACGCATTGTGGTCCGCAATCGAGCCGCAGCTCAAAAAGTCCGCGCCGCTCTCCGCAGAGGTGAACGTATGAAGATTGCCCGGATTCTTGCACTGCTCGCCGCATGTGCGCTGGCACTGGCTTCGTGCACGAAGACGGGCGGCCCGACAGCCGCGGGCGGGCACAATCCGTGGACCCAGCCGGGAGTTTTGCGGCTCGGCGAACCCGACGAACCGGACAGCCTCAATCCGATGTTCGGCCACACCGTCGCGACGGATGAAGTCTCCGCAATGTTGTTTTCATACCTGATGCGCTACGATCCCAACGGCAACTACATTCCGGATCTCGCTTTGCAAGTCCCGACCTATCAGAACGGCGGCATAAGCAAAGACGGAAAGACGATCACGTTTCATTTGCGCAAGGGCGTCAAGTGGGCCGACGGCACGCCGCTGACCGCGAACGACTGGATCTTCACCTACCACGCGGTGCTGAA
>DATGJX010000084.1:0-3552 GCA_035294905.1 Vulcanimicrobiaceae bacterium
GCGGGTCACGTTTCTTTATATCAGCATTGAGGGGAAGGGGATAACAATGCGGTTACTTACTAGAATCATCAGTTCCGGGGCGGCGGCGGCGCTCGTCTCCAGCGCATTACTTGCGCTACCTACGGCCGCTTTCGCGCAACAAGCGCCGGACGTAGCTTATATCAGCAACATGTCGGGAAACGTCGCGATCACGCGCGGCGATTCCGGAAACGCCGAAGCGGCGGCGATCAACGCGCCGCTCATGGTCGGGGATTATCTTTCGACCGACGGGGGCGCGCGCTCCGAAGTCCAATTCGACTCCGGTCACGTTTTGCGCGTCGCTCCAAACACGCAGGTCCGCTTTGACGAAATGGACGGAAACGGCGATTCCGTACAGCTCGCTTCGGGAAGCGTCGGGGTCGGCATCGTTCGACCGATGGGAACCTACGAGCAAGTTGAAACGCCATCCGTTACGGTTCGTCCGCGCGACGTGGGATTCTATCGCGTCGATGTCAACTCGCAGGGCGTAACGTCGATCACGGTTCGTTCCGGCGACGCCGCGATTCTGCTGCCGCAAGGCGTGCAGCAGCTCGCTGCGGGCAGCACGATGCAAGTGTGGGGGAATCCGAGCAATCCGCAATATCGCTTCGTCGGCACGTACGCGTCGAATTCGTTCGACCAGTGGAATGTCGCACGCGATGATTCATTCGATCAATCGTCCGCATATCAAAATGACGTTCCTACGTGGATGCCGGGCGCATACGACCTGTCCGGCTACGGCTCATGGCAGCAGTATCCGGGATACGGCAACGTCTGGATTCCGAACGACGTGTCTGCAAACTGGACACCGTATTCGAACGGCCGTTGGGTTTGGGAACCGTATTACGGCTGGACGTGGGTCGACAACGATCCGTGGGGCTACGCGCCGTTCCATTACGGCCGCTGGTTCTATGACAACTATGCGAATCAGTGGGCGTGGGTCCCGGGCCCGGCTTCTGCACCCGTGCAGACTTGGTCACCGGCACTCGTCGCCTTCATCGGATTCAATACCGGCGGCTTCAGCTTCGGTCTGAACTTAGTCGACAACGTCGGTTGGGTTCCGCTCGCACCGTCAGAACCGGTCTATCCGTGGTGGGGCTCATCAGCGTACGGCAACTACAACGTTTCGTACAATGCGTATTCGCCAACGTACTATCGCAACGCACGTTGGGGCAACGGACGCGCACTCCGCTGGACTGGACGCTCGAACTTCGCGAGCGGTCGCTACACGAGCTTCCAATCGGTTCCGACGCGTTACTACAATCACGCTGCGATCGTTCGCAGCGGACTTCCGATCGCACCGGAAACCTCAGCGATGCGTTACTCGGCACGCGTAGCTTCGTTCCGACCGGTTCAGGCGCGAACATTCCACGCGTTCCGCACGACGCCGCACGCACCGGCAACGTTCGCCCAACAGCGACGAACGGTCGTGAGCTATCAGAGTCACGTCCATATCACGGCAACGCACACTGCGCCGCGACCCATCGCGGCTCCGGCAGCGCAGCACTTCACCGCCCCGCAGCGTAAGGCAGCTCCGGCACAACAACGTGCGCCGCAAGCCCAGCACTTCACTGCTCCGCAGCGTAAGGCAGCTCCGGCACAACAACGTGCGCCGCAAGCACAGCACTTCACTGCTCCGCAGCGACACGCGGCTCCGGCCCAACAACGTGCGCCGCAAGCCCAGCACTTCACCGCTCCGGTTAAGCATGCAGCACCTCAGGTGCAACACGTAGCGCCGGCTGCGCCTGTGCATCACTACGCAGCTCCCGTGCAACATACGGCACCTCAGGTGCAACACGTAGCGCCGGCTGCTCCTGTGCATCACTACGCAGCTCCGGTCCAACATGCAGCACCGCAAGTGCAACACGTAGCACCGGTTCAGCACTACGCACCTCCGGTGCAACGCGCGGCACCCGTGCAGCATGTAGCACCGGCTCCGCACTACGCGGCGCCTCCGGTACAACGCGCGGCACCCGTGCAACACGTAGCACCGGCTCCGCACTACGCGGCGCCTCCGGTACAACGCGCGGCACCCGTGCAGCATGTAGCACCCGCTCCGCACTACGCGCCTCCAGTGCAGCGTGCCGCACCCGCAGCTCCGGTACAACGCGCAGCTCCGGTGCAACGCGCAGCTCCGGTGCAGCATGCAGCGCCTGCGACGCATGCATCACCGAAGCAAAAGGATCAGAGCAAATAGCTAGGTCTTCGGCAGCTCGTAATCTGCCCAGGTTTCGAGCAGCCGCATGACCGCAGAAAAATCCGTGTCCTCGCCAAGCTGAGACTTCGCAAGCATCCAATTCTCCTCAGCTTGTGCGAGGACCGGAGCCGGGACGTCGAGCTCGCGCGCAAGCCGCGCCGCGATCGAGACGTCCTTCGATATCAAGCGCATGCTGAAACCATAATCGAAGGTTCGCGGCAGCACGCTCATGACGATCTTTGTATCAAGCGCATTCGTTTGCCCGGAGCTTGTCTTGATGACATCGACCATCGTCTGCAGATCGAGTCCGGATTTCGCACCGATCAAAAGCGCTTCGCACGTCGCCCACAGGGATACGCCCGACAGGAAGTTGTTCAGCGCCTTGAGCGTGTGGCCGCTGCCCACCGCGCCGACATGCCGAATATTGTTGCACATCAAGGCCAAGAGCGGCCGATAGAGCTCGAATAATTTCTCATCGCCACCGACCATCGTCGTCAACTTCGCGCCTTTGGCGCCGCGCACGCCGCCGCTAACGGGCGCGTCGATCAGTGGGATCCCGAGCTCGTGAAGCTCGGCGGCAAGACGCTTCGTCGCCGTCGGCGCAGCGCTCGTCATCTCAATGACGATCGACCGCTTGTGTTTGCCGATTGCGCCGCCGCTTCCGAGCAATGCCTCGCGGACGTGCTTGTCGGTCGGTAAGATCGTGATCACGACATCGCCGCCCAGATCGGCCGCACTCGTTGCGGTTGGGACGCCGCGTGCGGCAAACGGCTGGAGTGCGCGTTCCGAGAGATCTGCGACCGCGAGCTGCACACCGGCATCGAGCAAATGCGTTGCCATCGGGCCGCCCATGTTCCCGGCTCCGATGAAGAGAACGCTCTCGCCGGTTAGGCTCATTTCACGCCGTCAACCGGCCAAAATCCGTACAGCGAACGCCCCGCTTCTAGATCCCAAAAGCGCGTGGCATTGTCGCCGACTCCGTAGACGACTCCGAATGGGACGTCGCTTGCAATGATTGCACGCACGAGCCGCGCCAAGTCTCGCTGCGACATCCAAATCGCGCGCATCCGCCGCCGTTTGTCGTCATCGGAGATTTTCAGCCACGTCGCCTCGTTCTTCACGTCGCCCGGCGTCGGGGTATCTTCCGTACGTATGCCTCCGATGCGAAGACAAGCAACTTGCATTCCGTATTCGTCGGAATAATAACGGCCGAGATTTTCGCCGAAGCACTTCCACACGCCATAGAGGCCGTCGGGCCGAAACGGCACCGTGTTCGTCAGCAGCGTTGCGCTCGCCACCTCGTAGACGGCCGGCGCCAGATCGACTTCGTACATGCC
>DATGJX010000085.1:0-9011 GCA_035294905.1 Vulcanimicrobiaceae bacterium
TCGGCTTGCGAACGTAACTAATTCTCTATTGCGCGCGTAAGGACGGCGCCGAACATAAACAGCTGCGCGGAATAGTAAATCCAAATCAAAATCACCATGAACGAGCCGGCTGCGCCGTAGCCGTTCTCGGGATGGAATCGCAAAAAATACAGCGACATGGCTGCTTGGCCAAGCATAAGGATGATGCCCGTAATGAGCGCGCCCAGCGCTGCGCTCCGCCAGCTCACCTCCTCGCGCGGCATCGTGCGGTACGCAACCGTGAGAAAGAGTAACAAAACGACCGCGTTTGCGGCGACGCCAGCGAGACGTCCCTGCGTTTCAGCGATGAAGAGCGCGGCGACGGCAAGGGTACCTAGCACCAAAATCGCAATGACCACGTGCAGGCGCAGCGCGATGATCTCCCACGCGCCGCCGCGGCGCTGCTCCGGAATATCCCAGACGTCGTCGAGCGCTTCTTGCACTTGCATGAAGATCGCAAATACGGCGACCAGCACGAGCAGCGCACCGAAGAACATCGGACTCGATGCCACGTTATGCTGCGATGCGCGGACTAGTGTGTCGACGCTGTGCGCGCCCTTTTGACCGATCAACAGGCCGAGCTGCGAATCGACGTCCGACAGCGCGTTAACGCGCCCGAGTGCGCGCGCCACGACGACGAAGATAAAAATTATGGGTGCAAGTGAGAACACGGCGTAGAATGAAAGGCCCGCGGCAACGCGCGCGACGCGATGCTTGCGGTACAGCTGCAGACCGTTGCCGAAGACTTTGACGGGCTGTCGAAGCGCCACGCGGGACTTTTGGGCTTCACGCTCCGATTATCATGCTTGGGCGTTATGCCATCGTCCCGTCACGTTCTTACGGGCATGGCCGACTACAGTAACATGCGGACCGTTTGCCTCTTGCTCCTGATGGCGATAGTGTTCGTCAGTAGCGCTAGAGCTCAGGATACCGGTGTGGTGCAAGGTCGTGTAATTGACCGCCAAACGGGGCACGCGCTCGCCGGCGCGATTGTGCAAGCCTGGTCACCCTCCGGTTTGTTTACGACAAAATCGGATCGCAACGGCTTCTTCGTGTTCATGTCCTTGCCTACGGGCGTGACAAGAATCAGCGCAACTCACGAAGGCTACGCGCCAAATTCGGTTGCGGGGGTTTGCGTAGATCCGGATCAGATTCGCTTTGTCATGATAGCGGTTTACGATGAGATTCTCTCAATTCCCATACCGTCAATATATCCACAGTGGCGCTGCTATTTCGGGGATTAGCACCGTGACGCTCAATCATTCATAAGTCTTGATTGAAGGCCATAGCTGCGCCAGCGGCTCTCGGATGCCGCGGCATATCGAAATCGGGATATTGCTTTCGTAACTGATCGCCCAGCGATCCGTTGCGGTAGCGGCGAGCCTACCGGACCTGAAGAACCGCCCGGTCCCCAAAGCCGGTACTGGTTGTGCGCGCTTATCACCGGAACGTTGGGAGCAAAAAACTGCACTGCCGCAGCTTCTCCGTAGTTGCTGGCGAAGATGACGGCACGCTTATGCTCATCGGGCGGCAGCGAGCCGTAGACGCGCTGCACGGCCTGCGCCAAGCCCGGCCAGCCGTGCATGTCGGCCCAGTTGACGGGGAGCGCGCCTTCATTGCGCCCCGCCTCCGTTTCGGTGGCGCGCGCCGAAAGATGCAGCGCCTGGGTATAGGCCACGAACGTCTGCTCGGGCAAGATCGGTAGCGTCATGGGCGTGAGTAATAAGCCGACTAAGACGACTGCCGCGGTTATCGCCGTTCGCACGAACGGCATTCCAACCCAGACTTCGATCGCGACGGCGCCGGCGGCAATGAGGATTGGATAAACGTCGGCTGGGTAGTAATTCTTTCCACGAAAAAGAATCATCGCGCCGATGAGCAGCAGATAGCCGTACGCCAAGAAACGGGTGTTTTCTTTGCGCAGCAGCCACATCAATCCGGCGATCCCGATCGGAGCAAGAAAGAATCCGGTGATAAGCAGTTGTTGAACAATGTAGATCAGCGGTCCGACGATGATGTTCTTGCCGCTCTGTCCTGCCTTGAGCAATTCGAGCATGGGAAATTGATGCTGCCATTGCCACACGAAGTTTGGAAGGGCAATGGCGACGGCAACCGCGATTCCGCCGGCAAACCAGGGCGTTTTTAGGAAGCGGCGCTGCGGGGTCAGCATGGGCCTGCGCGAATACTCCTCCGCCGAGTTCTACAACGAGGTGGCACGTGACGTACGCGCCGGCTGCGGCACAGAGTGCCGCAAGCGCCCGGAGCAGGAAGATTGAATGACCGAACGATTGCGTCAGCGCAGCCAGTAATGGGATGAGGGGCGGCTGGTCTACGTAGCCGAGCTGCGGGTGGAACCCGCGTATGATGAAGTACAGTTCGTTGCGGAAATAGCCGTAATGTGGATTGCCGATTAGGTGTAGGGCCAGAACGAGAAATGCTGCGATCCACGGTACATTGCGAACGCTCATGGCAGCGAGCCTCGTCTTGGGTTTGCGACCGCCGTCGCCGTTAGAGCGTTCCGGGCCACCAGGAATTGCGAAGTGCTTCGCGCGGGTGGAGCGCCTGTCGCAGAGACCAGTAGAGAGGCACGCTCATGAATCTATTTTAACATTGCCACTCGTGTATCGCTTTGCGATCCGTTAATTTCGCGCCCTTGCGCTGTCGCGTGCTTTGGTCGATCAGCCGTCGGTCGAGCAGGAAGTCTCGAACGGTGGTTTCGATTAGCGCCGTATGGCTGGGATGCTGCGCGCCCCTCGACAGGCTCGGGGTCCTTCGATACCTCAGGATGACAAAAAGCGATACCTCAGGATGACAAAAGCGATACTTCAGGATGACGAAAAAGAAGAAGACCCCTCGCGAGTGCGAGAGGTCCTCTATGTGGTTGCGGGGGCAAGATTTGAACTTGCGACCTTCGGGTTATGAGCCCGACGAGCTACCGGACTGCTCCACCCCGCGTCGTGGCGAACGGTTGTATACGTGATGGTGACGGCCGAACTCCTGCGTAGTATCCCCAAAGTTCAGTTGCATTGCCACCTGGAAGGGACGCTCCGCCCGAGCACGTTCATAGACCTGGCGCGCCGCCGGGGGGTTGCGCTTACTTACCGGCGGGGTCAAGCACGCGAGGTTCTGCCGGCATTTGAAGACCCCGTTGACCCGGAAGGCGTCTACCGATTTGCGGATTTCCAGGAATTCCTCATGACGTTCGCGGCGGTGAGCCGGTCGCTGGCCGAACCTGCGGACTACGGGCGCCTCGCGTCCGAGTACGTTCAGGACGCGCTCAAGCACAACGTCGCGCACGCGGAAGTCTTCATCTCACCATCGGTGTGGCGATTCTTTCATCCCGACATCGACGTGCGCGCCTGCGTGCGGGCGATGCGTGAAGCGTTCGATGCGGAAAGTCAGGCGCTCGAGGTGCAACTGATCGCAGACGTCACGCGCAACTTCGGTGTGGAAAGCGCGATGCGCACGGCGCGCGCCGCATTGGAATTGCAAGACCTCGGCGTCATCGGCATCGGTTTGGGCGGTGACGAAGCGCGCTATCCGGCCGAGCTTTTCGAAGACGTATACGTATTCGCGCGCAAGGAAGGCTTGCACACAGTTGCGCATGCCGGTGAAGCAGCAGGCGCACAGAGTGTGCATGCCGCCATCCACGTACTCGGAGCCGAACGAATCGGGCACGGCATTCGTGCGCTCGAAGATCCGCAGACTGTGCAGCTGCTCGCGCAGCGCCGGATTCCGCTTGAAATTTGCCCCACGTCGAACATGCTTACCGGCGTCGCGCGGCGCGGCGATCCGCATCCGCTGCTGGAACTCGATGCCGCGGGGTGCATGGTGACCATCGACGCGGACGACCCGGCGCTGTTCGGCACCAGTATTACGGAAGAGTACGCGTACGTCGCGCAGATTGCCGGCATGGACGCGCTGCTGCGTTTTGCCGCCAACGCGGTCGACGCGAGTTTTACGGCGCCCGAGCGGAAGGCCGCCCTCCATCAGCGGCTCGAAGTTTACCGCCAGCATGTCGGGCCATAGCCACTTCGCCGAGTCCACCGAGGAATATCTCGAAGCCGTCTACCGCCTCGAGCGCGAAGGCCCGGGCGTCACGACGTCCGGGTTGGCTTCGGAATTGGGCGTCGCGCCCGCGTCCGTATCGGGGATGCTCAAGAAGCTCGCGGCGGACGGCTATTTGGAACACGTCGCGCGCGGTGAAGTAAAACTCACGAGGCAAGGCCTTGAAGTCGCGGTGCGCGTCGTGCGGCGCCATCGGTTAGCCGAGCGCTTGCTCACCGACGTTCTGCATATGCCGTGGGACCAGGTGCAGCAAGAAGCGTGCATGCTCGAACATGCGATTTCGGAAAACGTGGAGCAGCGATTGGTCGCGATTTTGGGCGATCCGAAAGAATGTCCGCACGGGTTGCCGATTCCGCCGAAAGACTTGAGCGACCCGGAGCGCAACGGCATGCCGCTCGCGCAGCTGGAAATCGGCAGTGACGCCGTGGTGCAAGGCGTGACGCACGAAGTGCCCGAGATGCTGCGTTATCTCGGCGAGGTTGGGTTGCGTCCCGGTGCGCGCGTGCGCGTGCTCGCGAAAGCGCCGCTCGGCGGACCGATGACGGTCGAAGTGGAGAAGCATCGCCATGCGATTTCCCTCGAACTTGCGCGCATGGTTGTCGTGACTGAGCCGGTTCCCGCTGCAAACGTCTAACGTCGTCACCCGTCTGCTCATCGTGCTGAACGTGCTCGGCTTCCTTTGGGAGCTGCGCGTGGGCGGCATGGGCGTGCTCAGCGGCAACATCGCCCAAGATTCTCCGATTTGGAACGGAACGCTCGCGCCGGTTCAGGTGCTCGTCGGCCACCAGTATTACCGCATATTCACGGCGGCGTTTTTGCATGGCAGCATCATTCACATCGGCGTGAACATGCTCTCGCTCTACTGGCTCGGACGTTTCATCGAGATGGCGCTCCGCCCGATGCGGATGCTCATCGTCTACTTCGTTTCGCTCGTCATATCCGGGTTTTGCGTCGTCTACTTTTCCGCTCCGCAGACAGCAACGCTCGGCGCAAGCGGCGCGATTTTCGGCTTGTTCGGCGCGCTCTTTGCGATCGGGTTCAGGTTCGGTGACCGCGGCAGAGAGTTGGTGCGCGCGAACATCGGCATTCTCATTTTGAACCTGGTGTGGTCGTTTTCTTTTCCCGGAATTTCGTGGCAGGCGCATATCGGCGGACTCGTCGCCGGTTTCGTTACAACGTATTTGATTTTCTCGCCGCCGCGTCCGGTGACGACGCGCGTGTACGATCCGTCGAGCGGCGCAGAGTACGAATCGCATGTCGAGATGCCCGATGATCGCAATTGACGACGTCTTTGCGGCAGGCGGTCCCATCGAGCGCGCGCTCGAAGGGTTTGAGGCGCGCCCGGGACAGGTGCAGATGGCGCAGCTCATCGAGCGCGGCTTTCTCGAAGGCATGCACACCATTGTCGAAGCCGGAACCGGCGTGGGAAAATCGCTTGCATACCTCGTGCCGGCGCTGCGCAGCGGGAAGAAGATCGTGCTCTCGACCGGCACCATCGCGCTGCAGGAGCAGCTCTTTCAAAAAGACATTCCGCTGGTGACCAAAGCGCTGGATATTCCAGCGCGCATCACGTTGCTCAAAGGCCGAAGCCACTATCTCTGCAAGCAAAAACTCGAACGCATGCGCTCCGAGCGGCTCCTGGCGTCGTCGCGCTCGATGCAGCAGATGTGGACGTGGGGCGATCGCACGCAAACCGGCGATCGCGCGGAGCTGCCATTCACGCCGCCGGGAGACGAGTGGGAGCAGCTCGATGCGGACGCCGACGATTGCGTCGGTGAGTTCTGCGAGCACTTCCGCGATTGTTTCTTTTTCCGCAAGCGCGACGAAGCAAAGTACGCCGACATCGTGGTCGTCAATCACGCGCTGTTCTTTTTGGACCTCGCGATGGGCGGCGCCCTTCTGCCGCCGTACGATTTTGCGATCCTCGATGAAGCGCACCAATGCGAGCGCTGGGCGACGGCGGCCCTAACCGCAACGCTCTCGCGCGCGACCATTGGGCGCATGCTGCGCAAACTGCATCGTTCGTACACGATGCCCGGACATTTCGACGTCGATTTCGAGAGCGGCATGCGCGGCCTCGAGTCGGCGCTCGCGAAGGTCCCGGGCGATCGCTATCCGCTGCACGCGAACGACGACGCGTGGCCGGCTCTCGAAACGCTGCGAGAAACGCTCTTCAAACTCGAGAACTGGCTGTACGCGAACTGGCACGACGGCCTGAAAAAGCGGCCGCAGAACGATGCCGAGGCCGAACGGCGCCGCGATCTCGCGATGCGTGCGATTCTCGCGCATCAGGCGACCATCGATCGCGCGCAGCAGCCGACCGAAACGGCAATTGCCTGGGTCGAGCGCGGCGAGAGCGACGCGCGCTACCAGTTGAACAGTGCACCGTTCGACGTCGCCGATTTTTTGCAGGCCGCACTCTTCGAGCGCACCACCAGCGTCGTGATGACCAGTGCGACGATTGCGAACGCCACCGCTGTCGAACGCGGCGCATTTGACTTTCTGAAACGCTCGCTCGGCGTGCAGGAAGCGCAAGAACTCATCGCGCCCTCGCCGTTCAATTATCCCTCGCAGGCGCGGCTCTACGTCGCGCCGCCCGCGCTCAATCCGAAAGGGACAGATTTTGCGCGGCGTGCAGCACCGCTTGTGGAAGAATGTCTCGACCGCAGCAGAGGACGCGCGTTCGTGCTGTTCACGTCATACGCGCGTTTGCGCGAAGTGTACGCGCTGGTACGCGAGCGCATTTCGTATCCGATTCGGTTGCAGGGCGAGTTGCCGCGAACGCATCTGCTCGAATGGTTCCGCTCCACGCCCAACGCAGTGCTCTTTGCAACGGGCACGTTTTGGGAAGGCATCGACGTCGTGGGCGAGCAGCTCTCGTGCGTCATCATCGACCGGCTGCCGTTTCCGTCTCCCGCGGATCCGCTCGTGCAGGCGCGCATCGAATCGATTGAAGCGCGGGGCCAAAGCGGCTTCGAACATTATATGATTCCGTCGGCAATCGTTCGGCTCAAACAGGGATTCGGCCGTCTCATCCGCAGTAAAAGCGATCGAGGCCTGGTGGCGATTCTCGACGGCCGCGCCGCATCTTCCCGCTACGGTGCAATCATTTTGAACGCACTGCCTCCGGCAACCCGCATTACGCACTTAGACGAACTGACGGAGTTTTTTTAGCACGCATGAACTACCTCATCGCCGCTCTTGCCGCTGCAATTGCACTAGCATCCGCGTCGCCCGCGCTTGCGTGGGGAGACAAGGGTCACACGATAATCAGCACCCTCGGCGCAAAAGCGATTGCCGCGCAGAGCGTTCCGGCATTTTTGAAAACCTCGCAAGCGGCGTTTGAAATCGGCTAACTCGGTCCCGAGGAAGACCGCTTGAAAGGTTCCGGACGCTCGTGGGATGCGGACAACGATCCGGGCCACTATGTCGATGTGGAAGATAACGACAGTGTTGCCGGCGCGGTGCGGTTCAACGCGCTGCCGGCGTCGCAAGAAGCATATGATGCGGCGCTGCATGCGGCCGGAACGGATGCGTATCGCCAAGGCTATCTGCCATACGCGATTCTCGACGGCTGGGAGCAATTACGTTCCGACTTTGCGTACTTGCGCGTCGACAAAGGCAGCGTGAAAGCCCTCGACGAGCAGCTGATTCTGCGCGACATCGGCGTTTGGAGCCATTTTATCGGCGACGGCTCGCAGCCGCTGCACGTAACCGTGCACTTCAACGGCTGGGGTGACTATCCGAATCCGAACGGCTTTACGCAATCGCGTCGAACGCACTCGTTTTTCGAAAGCGATTTCGTCGACAAAAATGCGAACGAATCCGAAGTCGCGAAGCTGGTTGCGCCGCATTCCGCATTGAGCGATCCCGCGACGCTGCTCTCGCAAGAAACGGTGATGCACGAAATCGAGCGCTATCTGCTGCAGACCGCTCATACCGTGCCGCAGCTCTATACAATCGAAAAAAGCGGCGGCTTCGAAACCGGCTCCCCGCAGGCCGTGCAGTTCGTAAATTCGCGTCTAGCCGCCGGAGCGGCGGAGCTGCGCAACCTTACCGTATGGGCGTGGGAAGACAGCCTCAACGCGAGTGTCGGCTATCCCGCGGTACCCGTCCGTGACGTTATCTCAGGCAAAGCCAGTCTAAAAGAATAGTGGAGGAATAATGCTCGCTGCAATTGCGCTTTCGGTCGCGCTGCAAAACGCCGTGCAGGCCAACAAAACTCCCGCCGCGGAGATCGGCGTCGTACGCTCCGGGAAACTCATCGTCGATGATGCCTACGGCATGGCGAACCTCAAGCAAAAAGTGCCGGCGACGCCGCAAACGCAATTCGAAATCGGATCGGTCACCAAGCAGTTCACTGCCGCAGCCATCTTGCAACTCAAGGAACAGGGCAAGCTCGACCTCGGCGATTCGCTCGGCAAGTATGTTCCGGAGTATGCGCGCGGCAAAGACATTACAATCGAACAGCTGCTCTGGCAAGTCAGCGGCGTCCCGAACTACACGGACGTCAGTCACTTCGTGCACATCGCGGGCACAACGCCGGGCGGAGTGGATCCGGCTATCGCGCTCATCGCGAAGAAACCGCTCGATTTCAAACCCGGAACGCGCTTCGAGTACAGCAACACGAACTACATCCTACTTGGTGCGGTGGTCGCGCGCGTTTCGCACATGCCGTGGGAGACGTACATCCGCAAGAACATTTTCGAACCGACGGGGATGATGCGCAGCGGATTCATTCAAGATGAACCGAGTATGCCCGACGTCGCGACCGGCTACTCACGCGGAAAAAAGGGCCGGCTGCAAGTCGCGCCGCCTCTGAATGGCCCCTGGGCGGGCGCCGCCGGCGGCATCGTTTCAACCGTCTCCGACATGGCGAAATGGGACACGGCGTTCTACGGCGGAAAAATCGTCAGTTCACAAGA
>DATGJX010000086.1:0-29048 GCA_035294905.1 Vulcanimicrobiaceae bacterium
CCGCCCAGCCGGGACCAGGCCATCGCCACGCTGCGGCGGGTGGTGGAACTGGGCGTGAACTTCATCGACACCGCAGATTCATACGGCCCCCACGTCGCCGAAGAAGAAATCGCGATGGCGCTGTATCCCTATCCGTCCGACCTGGTGATCGCCACCAAAGGCGGCTTGACCAGACCCGGACCGGGCGAGTGGGAGCGCGATTGCCGCCCGGAGCGTTTGAAAGCCTGCTGCGAGGGCAGCTTGCGCCGGCTCAAACTTGCGTGCATCGACGTCTATCAGTTGCATGCGGTCGACCTAAAGGTGCCGTTCGAAGATCAAGTCGGCGCCTTGCGCGATTTGCGCGACGAGGGCAAGATTCGTCACGCCGGGCTTTCCAACGTCTCGCTCGAACAGCTGCGCAAAGCGCAGGAAATCGTGCCGATCGTCTCGGTGCAAAACCGCTTCAACATGATGCATCGCGGCGGCGAAGAAGAGCGTGTCATCGACTATTGCGACCAGCACAAGATAGCCTTCATTCCCTGGTTTCCGCTCGGCGCGGGCGACGAGGAGATTTCGAACCACACCGAAGCACAGATCGTCGCCAAAGCGCACGGTGTGCGCGTGCCGCAGATCGCGCTCGCGTGGCTGCTGCACCGCTCGCCGATGATGCTCCCGATCCCGGGAACCGCGTCGATGAAGCACCTGGAAGAGAACATCGCCGCGGCCAATATCGCGCTGAATCCTGACGACCTCACTCGCCTCGGACTGCGCCGATCGCGCAGCGCACATCATGGAGAGCACGATGAACGATAGGTCGATTCACGAGCACATCGAGCAGCTCGTCGCGGAAGAGCACCGTTTGTACGAACTTGGAGACGATCGGTCGCTCACACCGGACGAGCGCAAGCGACTGGACGAGTTGAACGTGCAGCTCGACCGCTACTACGATCTGCTCCGGCAGCGCCGCGCAAAGCGCGAGTTCGGTGAGAATCCGAATCGCGCCCGCATGCGGTCGGGCGAAATCGTCGAGAATTACGTCGAGTGACGGCTGATCGCTCGGGAATGAGCACGATAGCCCACGATTGATAAGCCGGTATCGTAGTATACTGGCTCGCATGAATATGCCGGCACCCCCACCGACGCCGGCGATTTGTGGCGCGCCTATCGCTTCGGGTGCTCTTTCGACGCTTCCGCAGATTCAAATGGCGTCGCTTCCGCATGACGACCGAGGCCTGCCTGAACTCATTCTGCGCGTAGCACGCGATCATGATAGATTCTGCTACCGGTACACGTTGAACGGCGTGGAAGAGCACGTCGCACCGATTCTGCGCATGCATCGCGGCGAGCGGTTTGCGATTCGCATCGTCAATGAATTGGCTGGGCCGGCAAAAGGCGCCGAGATGGCGGCAAGTGCTTTGCCGCCGTGCATGCCGATGGCGATGCCGATGTCCGCAGTGCGAGCGGCACGCGGCTATCTCAATCACGTGCAGTATTACGGCGCCGATTCGTACATGAAGCCTACGGACGTCAATCTGCATCTGCACGGTTTCCAAGGCGCTCCGTCGGAGGAGAACGTCTTCCTATCGACGCTCAGCACGCCCGCGCATGCGTGCGAATACGACATCACGATTCCGCGGACGCAGCCCGTGGGTACCTACTTTTATCATCCGCACGCGCATGGCATGTCCGACGACGAGGTTGCCGGTGGCCTCTCGGGAATGTGGATCGTCGAGCCGGACGAGCCGCAAATCGCGCGCGACGACGAGCATGAAATCATCCTCAAGTATCGCGTACCGTTCGTGAGCGACGACGACAAATACATGCCGCCGCAGGGTTTTTTCGACAGCCGCGCACTTGCGCATGAAGCGATGCAGAACAATTCCGGACCGCTCCGCGACGATCCGTTCGATCCGCCTCCGTGGCCGAGCACGTGGCCGGTTCGCGCAAGCGGCTATTCGATGCCGCGGTGCGGAATCGTTCCGGAGGGCCTGGTCGCCGTGAACGGAACGGATTTGCCTGCAACGCTAACGGTGCCGGCCGGCCAACCGCAGTTGCTGCGCATCCTCAACGCGACGTCCGACAGTTTCGAACAACTCCGGGTTCGCGATTCCTCAGGCAGAATTCGAAGCATGCACATCGTCGGCCGCGACGGAGTACCTATCTCGGGCGATTCCGATCACCCGTTGTCGCGCTATATCGCAATGAACGGGATCGAACTGGTACCAACGAATCGCGCCGACGTGCTCGTGACGCTTAAGCCGGGCGAAACGCTGACGCTCTCGACGCACCCAAACTGCTTCAGCCTCTTCGACGAGAATCAACTTCCGCACGATCTGCTCACAATCACCGGCGGAGCGCCGGCGCCTTCTCCCGCAACGATTGCATCGTCGCCGCTGGCCGAAAGCCAGTCACCCGCGGTGCAACTCTTGAGATACGCGCGGGCGCACGCGAAGCGTGTGCGGCGCCGAGCGTTTACGTACACGGAGTACATGGTGCCGAACATCGGCAAGAAGGGCGGCCACCCCGAATTCTACATAACCGAGACCAGCACGACGAATTTCCACGAACGCCCATTCTCGCCGGTATACTCGAAGGGCGCGCTCGTGCCGCAGCCGGACGTCGTGGTCAAGCACGGCAGCATCGAGGAGTGGTACCTCTTCAACGCGACGCTCGAGCCGCATACGTTTCACATCCATCAAATGGCGTTCGTCGCCGAAATGGAGCGGCCGCAACCGGTGATGCTCGACACGCTGCTCGTGCCGACGGGAAAAATGCTTCCGAATAAAGCGGATCCGGACTTTCCACTCATCAAGCCGGGCCTAACGAAGATACTGCTGGATTTTCGTAATGTGCCGCGCGGAACGTTCGTATTTCACTGCCACATGCTCTTCCACGAAGATCGCGGAATGATGAGAATCATCAAAGTCGAGTAACCCGCAGTGTCCTCGTTAGGGCCATTTTTTGTCATCCTGAGGTCCATTTTTGTCATCCTGAGGTATCGAAGGATGGCTGAGCCTGTCGAAGCCCGCGCCAAAGGCGCGCCCCTCGACTACGCTCGGGGTGGTTCGATACCTCACCATGGCAACGAGGCGCAACGCGCCTCTTGCAGTTCAAGCGAAATGGGTGTATATTCCTAAAAAATATAGCCTTTAGGAATATACGATGGCGCAGACGATTTCGGTGCCGGCGTACCATATTTTGCTCGCGCTTGCGCACGGCGAGCGTCATGGTTACGGCATCATCAAAGAAGTAGAAGACTCGACGTCCGGCAATATCCGATTGCTCGCGGGCACGCTCTATCGACTGCTGAAAGAGATGGTCGCGGATGGTTGGATCGTTGAAATCGACGGTGACGAAGACGAAGAACGGAGGCGCTACTATCGTTTGACGCCGCGCGGCCGGCGCATTGCGATCGCGGAATCGGAGCGCCTCGAATCGCTCGTGCGCACGGCGCGCGCACGCAAGCTGCTTCCTGCGGGACGGCTGGTCTGATGCAGCGCATGCATCCGCTTTTGCGCGCGGCACTTTTCGTTTGCCCGGGCGAATTTCGCAACCACTGCGCGCGGGAAATCGCCGCAGATCTAGACCGGCACCGCGCGGCGCCGCTGCCCTTTTGGTTGACGTGCGCGAACGTCGCGTGGACGGGCATTCTGCTTCATGCCGAGAGCTTCGGGCGCGACGTGGCGTTCGCAGCGAGGACTCTGCGGAAAGCACCGATGTTCGCGACTGTAGCAACGTTGGCGATAGCTTTGGCAATCGGCGCGAACGTCGCCGTCACGAGTGTATTGCAAGGCGTGCTGCTGCGCCCGCTTCCGTATCCGCATGCGAATCGCATCGTCGCAATCGGCTGCGACGGCGCCACGATAACGTGCTCGTATCTCGACGCGCGCGACTACGGCGCGGGGGAAACGACACTATCGCAGTTCGGCGTTCGCGGAGATGACGAAGTGGCGCTGACCGGCGTTCCCGTTCCGGTAAATCTTTACGGATCGATGGTGGACGCTGGGTATTTTCGCGTGCTTTCGGCGCAGCCTGAACTCGGCCGGTTGTTCACGACTGCCGATTTAGGAACCAAGCGGGTCGTGCTAAGCGATGCCGCGTGGCGCACGTATTTCCACGCGGATCCGTCGATCATCGGACGCACTGTCACGCTCGACGCAAATGCATATATAGTTATCGGCGTTGCGCCCGCGACGCTTCGCGATCTTACGCAGCAAGGACTCAAACGATTCGCATTCTGGGTCCCGGTGAATACGCACGATCCCATGATCCTCTCGCGCGGGGCGATTGGTTTAGAGGTTTGGGGCGTGCTGCGTCCTCGCGTCAGCACCGCGGCGGCGCAAGCGGATGGCCGGCGCGTGATGAGCGGGATTGTACACCGGTTTCCGGCGGCACATGCGAACGCGTCGCCGGCTGTCGTTTTGGGTGCGCTCAATCTCCTGGTCGGCCCCGTACGCCAAATACTGTGGCTGTTGTACGCGGCAGTCACAGTGCTGCTCGTCATCGCTTGCGCCAATATCGTCAATCTCACGCTGGTGCGCGCGGCTGCGCGGGATCGCGAGCTGGTGGTGAGGAGCGCTCTGGGAGCAACGCGTACCCGAATCGCCGCCCAGTTGTGCACCGAGATGGGCGTCATCGCGCTCGCCGGCGGAGCGCTCGGCGTTGCACTTGGATGGCTGGGGCTGCGTCTCTTTGATACACTCGGCTCCGGCATGATTCCGCGCTGGGATGCGGTGCACGTGGACGCGGGCGTCATTGCCTATGTCGCGGCGATCGCTATCGTCACGAGCCTGCTAACGGGCGCGATACCGGCGATCCTGCAGCGCAAAGACCTTGCATCCGGACTCAAAGCTGCCGGCCGATCCGGTGACGCGAGCGGTGCGAAAAAACTTCGGATCGCGCTCGTCGTCGCAGAAATTGCGCTCACGGTCGGCCTCACGACGTGCGCGGGGCTCACGTTGCGCAGCTTCGTCATGCTCACGCATGTGACGCTCGGATTCAATCCATCGCTGCTGTACGCCGTCGCGACGCCAAGCGATTCGACGCAGAAAGTTGGTTACGCTACGGAACTGCGCAACGACGAAGCGGTGACCGGCGCGGTTCGTGCGATACCAAACGTCGTGGGAGCGTCGATGTCTACGATAATGCCGTTCTCGGGCGGCAACTTTACCGTGGGAACGACTTTTCCCGGCAGACCGGGTGTTGCGTCACTGAACGGTGACGCCGTCGATCCTTCGTATTTCAGCGTCATGGACATTCCGCTGTTGCGCGGCCGTTTCTTTACTCCGGCGGATGATGCGCATGCTCCATCGGTCGCAATCGTTACCGCGTCGCTCGCGCGCCGGTATTTCGGAACGCTCGACGTCATCGGGAGGAGAATGAAACCGGGTTTCGGCACGCCCCTCTCGCCTTCTGAAACGCGAACGATCGTGGGCGTCGTCGGCGATACGCGCGGTGATTTCGACCAGTCGATGCAGCCCAGATTCTATATGCCGTCGCGACAACTCGGCGCGGGCAACGAGATCATCGTTCGTCTAAAAGCCTCCGACCCGCACTTTGCCGACGAAGTGCACGCCGCATATCGGCGTTTGAACCCGGCGTATCCCGCGCCCGAAGTCGATTCATTCGACGCGGTCTTACAGACCAGCGCGGAACGCCGGCAGGGAACGGCGATGCTCTTCGGCGTGCTGGCGTGCATTGCGCTGCTGCTCGCGATCGCCGGCGTCTATGCGGTGACGGCATATTCGGTGCAGCAGCGTACGCGCGAGTTCGGCGTTCGCAAGGCTGTCGGAGCGAGCGACGCTCACGTGCTAACCGGCGTCGTCGTCGATGCGATGCGTCAGGGCGCTTTGGGCGTCGTAATCGGTCTAGGCTTGGCGGCCATCGGTTCGCGCATGCTCGGCTCGCTGCTTTTCAAAACGTCAACGCTCGATCCGGTGACGTACGTGGCCGTCGTAGGACTGCTTTTCGGGTGCACCGTGCTGGCGGCGCTCGTACCCGCCGCGCGCGCGACTAGGGTCGATCCCGCCGCCGCATTGCACTACGAATAAGCGCCGGCGCCCCCCCTCGACTTCGCTCGGGTGGTTCGATACCTCACCATGACACTGCGACACTACACGTGTGGCGCTATTTTGAGCCGAGTTCCACCCCGAGCGGGGCGAACGCGGTCGATGATTGCTGCGCTGCGGCCGCGGTGTGCGGACTGCCCAAGCGAAGACGCCGGTTGCGGAAATCGATGGAACGCACCGTCACTTCGATCGTTTCGCCGATTTCGTAGTCTTCCGGGTTTACTTCGCGATCGCTGATGCTGCCGCTGACGCCGGGAGCAATCTCGACGTCGAGCCGGCGATCTTTGCCGATCACTTTGCCTTCGACGGTCTTGCCTTGCCGCAGAACGTCGGCATGTTCGCGCCACGGATCGCTGAGCGCGCCTTTGCGAGACGCCGCGATCTTCTTACCGTTCTGCTCGACGCGCAGAATGCGTACGTTCATCTTTTCGCCGACGTGCACGACGTCTGCGGGCTTCTCGACACGTTCGAATGCCAGTTCGCTCACCGGAACGAGCGCATCAACGCCGGAACCGAGATCCACGAATGCGCCGAAATCGGTCAAACGCACAACCGTCGATTCGCGCTCCTCGCCGACCTTGAGCGAACGAATCAGATCTTGGCGCGCGCTGCGGCGCTCCTCTTGCAAAGCGCGGCGATGCGACACGACGACGCGCTTGCGCGCTTCGTCGATGTCGAGCACTTTGAGCGGAACCGTGCTCTTCACCAAACTCTCGAGCGGCGTGCCCTTCGCAACACCGCTTTGCGAAGCGGGCAAGAATCCGCGGTAGCCCGAGATATCCACAAGCAGACCGCCCTTGACCGGCGTCTTGACCAGCCCTTCGACGGTTTCCCCGCTCGCCTTCGCATCGACCAGCCGCTGCCAGTTCGCTTGTGCGGCCTTGCGACGTTCATCGGATGCAATTTGCTCCGGTTTGCGCTCGGGTGCCGCTTCTTGGGCTTGCGCGGGCTCTTGCGCTTGCGCGGGTTCTTCCGGTGGCGCCTCTTCCGCCGGCGGCTCTTGCGCTTGCGCGGGTTCTTCCGCTTGCGGCGGCTCCAACGTCTGAAGTGCTTCGGCCTGCGGTTCGATACTCGCCGGCGTTTCGGGCTGTTCGTTCAAGGGGTGTTCGTTCATGGTCGGGCCCCTGTTCTTCGTTGCCGCAATTCAGAACACTTCCCGCGGGGAAAAGAGGGAGCGTGAGATTGCGTGACCTGCTGAAAAGGCTGGGGCCCGGATTCATTACCGGCGCGTCGGATGACGATCCGGCAGGAATAGGAACCTACGTACAAGCCGGCGCGCAGTTTGGCTATCTGCAATTGTGGACCGCGCTCTTCACTTTCCCCGTGATGTCCGTAGTGCAGGAGATGTGCGGGCGAATCGGCACGGTGACGGGACAAGGCCTTGCAGCCGTCATTCGCAACAATTATGCGCGTCCCGTTCTCTTTTTCATCGTCACCATTCAAGTGGTCACGAACACGATCAACATCGGCGCGGATTTGAGCGCGATGGCTGAGTCGGCGAAGCTGCTGCTGCATCTTTCGTATACGTTGCTTCTCGCGGCCGTCACGGCTCTAACGACGGTTCTCATCGTCGTTGTTCCTTACCGCACCTATGCGGCATATCTGAAGATATTGGGCTTGACGCTGCTCACGTACGTTGCGTCGGCCTTTATGGTGCGCGTTCCGTGGGGACATATTGCGATTGCGACCTTTGTGCCGCACGTCGAGTGGCACAAGGATTTTTTGCTTACGCTTTTGGCGGTTTTCGGCGTCACGATTTCGCCGTACGAGTTTTTCTGGCAATCGAGTGAAGAAGTGGAAGAACTCGTAGAAAACCACAAGATTCCCGAAGAGGAAGCGGAACGCCCGAACATCACACGCCGGGACGTTCAGGGGGTCCGTTACGACACGGTATTCGGCATGTTTTTTTCCAATGCCGTTACGTTTTTCATCATCGTCGTTGCAGCCGCCACGCTTCACGCTCGCGGCGTGACGAACGTGCAGAGCGCAGTGCAGGCCGCGCAGGTCCTTCGTCCGATCGCGGGAGCGGACACCTCGCTGCTGTTCGCCCTCGGAATCGTAAGCGCGGGGCTGCTATCTATTCCCGTTATGGCGGCGTCGTCCGCGTACGCGGTCGGCGGAGCGTTCGAATGGCGCCGTAGTCTAAGAAAGACACTTAGGGAAGAGCCGCGCTTTTACGGCATCATCATCGCCTCTTGTGTGGTCGGCATCGCCGTCAACCTCGCACACATTCCGCCGTTTAAACTTCTTTACTATTCCGGCGTGCTCAACGGCGTCATCTCGCCTCCGCTGCTGTTCATCGTCACGCAGATTGCGAGCAATAAGCGGATCATGGGACGGTTCGTCAATCCTCCGTTGCCGACAGCCCTCGGCTGGCTGCTCTGCGCCTTTACGGCACTGTTGATCGTGGCGTTTTTCGTTTTCTCGCGTTAGCGGCGGCTCGGCACTCGGGTACAAGCGGGTCATGAAAAACGCCTGGCTTGTGCTGCGTGATGCGTTCGGCGGGTGGCAGCGCCACCAGGACGGCCGCTTAGCTGCGGCCCTCGCGTATTACGCGGTATTTTCGCTCGCGCCGTTGCTGCTCGTCGTGATTGCGGTCATCGGACTCTTCCTGGGACCGAGCCACGCGCAGCAGCAAGTGCAAGGACAGTTGCAGCAAGTCGTCGGGCCGAACGGCGTGCAGATGGTCAACGCGCTGATCGCGGGAGCCAATCATCACGGCACCGGAACGATCGCGCTGATCGTCGGCATCGGGCTGATTGTATTTTCGGCCATCGGCATGTTCATAGCGCTGCAAAACGCGCTCGACGAGGTCTTCGAGGTTCGTCCCGAGGGCAAAGGCGGTTTCATCACCTTGGTGGTGCTGCGTCTGAACGCGCTCATCGTCATCGCCGTATTGGCCATTATCGCGGTCGCGGCGCTGGCGCTTGCGAACGTTATCGGCGGCGTGATGCAAACAGCGATAGGCGGCACGTTCGCGGGTCCCGCGTACGTCATCGGCACCGGTATCGTCAACGTCGTGGCGCTCACGGTATTTTTGGCGGTCGTTTACCGCAAACTTCCGCAGCGCGCCGTCGACTGGAAGGCGGCGTACACGGGTGCCGCCATAACGGCAGTGATCCTCATCATCGGCGAAGTCGCGCTCTCCATCTATTTCACGCGGGTCCACCCGGCCGCGCCCTACGGGGCGGCGGGCGGCATCGTGGTGTTGCTGCTCTGGATTTACTATTCCGCGCAGCTGATGCTGTTCGGCGCCGAGATTACTCGCGCGAGCCAGGCGCGGATGCGGCCCGAGGCAACCGCCGGCGTAAAAACCGCCGCGTAAAAATGCCGATGATAAGGATATGCTCGGATCCGTTGGCACTATCACCGGTTCCCAAATGACCGTGCGCCTCAGTGGCGACGGCCACGACGAACAGACCAGCCGCATCGGTTCGATGGTCAAGTCACGCTGCATGCATCGCGACGTGATCGGTTCCATCTCCGCCGTGCAGGTCGACGGCGATAGGCAGCCCGTGCTCGTCGTCGATCTGGTCGGCGAGATTTACGAGAACGGTGCGGGGCCGCGCTTTACGCGCGGCGTCTCGCATCATCCGGTGCCCGGTGCGCCGGTGCTTGCCGCGACGGAAGAGGATCTGGCCGTGATCTTCACGCGCTCGTCGGATGCGAACATTCGGCTGGGAGCGCTCTACGACAATCCGTTGCAGCCTTCGCACGTGCAGGTTGACGATCTGCTCAGCAAACATTTTGCCGTGCTCGGCGCAAGCGGATCGGGCAAGTCGTGCACTGCAGCGCTGATTCTGTCCAAGATTCTCGAGCAGCATCCGAACGCGCACATGCTGCTGCTGGATCCGCACAATGAATATCCCTCGGCGTTCGGCCCGCTTGCGGACGTGATAAACGTCGACAACTTCAAACTGCCGTTTTGGGTGCTCGATTCAGAGGAAGCGGTGCGCGTGCTGGTGCGCGGCGGTACACCGACCGAACGCGAATCGCAAGCGCTGATTCTGCGCGACTGTATCGCGCGTGCGCGCCGCCACTTTGCCGGCGGCGACGGCGCGGCAGCTTCGATCACCGTCGATACGCCGGTACCGTATCGCCTGTCCGATCTCGTGCGTTTCTTGAACGAAGCGATGGGCAAACTCGATCGCCCGGAAACGACGATGCCGTACCTGCGCCTGCGCAGCCGGCTCGAATCGCTGCGCTCGGACAAGCGCTTTGCGTTCATGTTTGCGGAAGGGTTCGACGTTCCCGACGCGCTGCCGGAAATCGTCGGGCGTTTGCTGCGATTGCCCGTCGACGGCAAACCGCTTGCAATTCTCGATCTTTCCGGAATGCCGTCGGAAGTCACGGACGTCGTCGTCTCCGTGTGCGGACGCATCATTTTCGATTTCGCGGTGTGGTCGCAGCGCGATGCAATGCCGCCGGTTCTGCTGGTGTGCGAAGAAGCGCACCGGTACGTGCCGGCCGACGAAGCGGTCGGATTCGCGGCGACCGCGCGCACGATCACGCGCATCGCGAAGGAAGGGCGCAAGTACGGCCTCGCGCTCGCGCTCGTTACGCAGCGGCCGTCGGAGCTTTCACCCGAAGCGCTCTCGCAGTGCGGAACGATCTTTGCATTGCGCTTGACCAACGAACTCGACCAGGACTTTGTGGCGCGAACGGTTCCGGATGCCGCGCGCGGCATGCTGACGGCGTTGCCGAGCCTTCCCACGCAGCAGGCGATTATCTCCGGTGAAGGCGTGCCGATTCCGATGCGCATTCGCATGGACGACTTGCCGCACGGGCGACGCCCGCGCAGCGAAGCCGCGGAGTTTTCGAAAGCGTGGCGCGCGGGCGGGGGCGACGGCGAGCAGCGCGACGACGGCGTGCGCCGATGGAGGCTGCAGGCGCGTCAGCCGTAAGGCGACGAACACCTGCACACGTGAGTACCAAAAACATGCTTCTGGCGAATCCACGCGGCTTTTGCGCCGGCGTGGACCGCGCGATCGCCGTAGTCGACCAATTGCTCGACCAGCACGGCGGCCCAATCTACGTTCGCAAGGAAATCGTCCACAATCGTCAGGTCGTGGAACGTTTGCGCGCGCGGGGAGCGATATTCGTCGAAGAAGTCGACGAAACGCCCGAGGGCTCGATTTTGGTGTTCAGCGCGCACGGCATATCGCCCGAGGTACGGCGTAAAGCCGCCGAGCGCCGGCTGCGCGTCGTGGACGCGACGTGCCCGCTCGTCTCGAAAGTGCATTACGAGGCGGTGAAGTTCGCCAAAGCGGGACTGCACGTGCTGCTCATCGGTCACGCCGATCACGACGAAGTCATCGGCACGATGGGCGAGATTCCGGGGCAGATCACGCTCGTCGAAGACGTCGACGCGGTTGCGCATGCCGCGGTGCCCGATCCGGATCGAGTCGCCGTCATAACGCAAACGACGCTGAGCGTCGACGAAACCAAAGACATCATGGACGCGGTGCGCCGCAAGTTTCCGAACGTTCGTACGCCCGCGCGTGACGACATCTGCTATGCGACGCAGAATCGCCAAGATGCCGTGCGCGAGCTTGCGGCTCAATGCGACGTGATGATCGTCGTCGGATCGCCGAATAGTTCGAACTCGCTGCGGTTGCGCGAACTTGCCGAGCAACTGGGTTCGCGCTCGTACTTGGTCGACGATCCGGCGCAGATTCAAGCGGACTGGATTGCAGGCGTGCAGCGAGTCGGTGTGACGGCAGGCGCTTCGTCGCCGGAAACGCTCACGCAAGCAATCGTAGCGCGGCTGCGCGATTTCGGTACGTTCGCAATCGCGGAATTCGGTGAGCCCGAACCCGAAATCATCTTCACGATGCCCCGTGAAATTTCTCTTATTTGATTACGTTGAGAACGTGTTCAGCGGGACGGGCAAACAGTTTCCGAATTGTTCGCTCAGCTGGACGTCCCACGTAACACCGGACGGCAGCGAGCCGACGTTAGAATTGTAGTAGAAGTCCGAGGAGAACGGGTGAGGCCCGTTTGGATCCGGGACGAGCGAGAGCGGCCCACCCTGTATCGGCGGTCCGCCGCCGTACTGCGGAACCAACGTCACGTTCCACTGTGAGTAGCTGTTGTACAAAAAGTTGTTGCTGCCGTTGGCGACAATGGTGATTTGACTCGTATTAGTAGAAACGCCGGTTTGGCCGGGCAGCGGATTTGCGAGCTGCACTTGCGTGCCCGGATTGCATTGGACATTGTTGATGGGATTGGGCCCAAGTACGCTTCCCAAACCGCCGCCTCCGCAAGCGGTTAGCGCGAGAACGAGCGAAGCGGTAAGAGCAAGACGAGTGAGCGGCATTGTTGCTTCCTCCACTAACGAAACGTGGAGCGCTCGACAGAAGTCCTGAGCAGAGGCTGTGAAATCGGGTAAGGACAGAAGCGTGAACCGGATAATCGTCGGGTCCATTGCTGATGCGCAGCGCTTCCAGCCTACGCCGGGGGAGCGATACGCGGTCCTCTCGTTTATCGACGTCGGGTGCGAGCCGCCGAAGCTGGAACGGCATGACGGGTTCGTCGAACGGCTCGTGGTGCACACCGATGATTGCACGCCGGATGACCCGCCGTTCGCGGGGCGGTTGTTGTGCCCGCTGTCCGAAGCGCAGGCGCGGCAAATCGCGCGTTTCGTGCGTGCGAATGCCGACCGCATCGATACGCTGGTCGTGCATTGCCACGCGGGTCTGTCGCGCTCTCCCGGCGCTGCGACGGCAATCGGGGAAGCGCTTCAAATTGCGGAGATTTACATGGTGAACGGCGAGAACGTCATACCGAACGTGCACGTGCGCGATCTCGTGCGCGCGGCACTCGAGTAGTCTACGGCGCGCTCTCTCCTGCTACAGCGCTCAGTCGCGCGCGCCGCGGCAAGACGCGCAGCGCGCATCTTACCAGCGTGGGCACGAACTTCGGCCGCAGCAGTCGCGTGTCGAACGCTGCCATGTAGCGGTCGTTTTCTTCAAGACACGTCAGCAGAAAACGTTCCAACGTAAGTCCTGCAAAGACGTCGAGTGCAACGCCCATCCCGCGCTCGTCCGCGTTTGCGCTTTTGCCGCGGCGAATCGTTTTGAGAAGAGCTTGCAGATAACCGCGCGCCGTCGGCAGCGCTTGCAGCGGCGCTGCACCAAGGCCGCGGCGCGCGCGATCGTACGCGACCCAATTCACGAAGAACACGATATGCCGTGCTTCTTCGATGAGGACGCGTGCGAACACGTTGATGAGCGAGTCGGCGACGACCTTGGCTTCTTTTGCGATGCGGAAAATGCCGAAACCGAAGAACGAATCCAGACACTCGTCGTAACCGAAGGATATGAAAGCGGCTTTGCTCGATTGCGGCGAGGGTTTCACGTCCGGAACTTCGATGCCGTATCGATCGAACAGCGTTCGAAGCATGCGCCCGTGGCGTGCTTCCTCGTATCCCTGCAGTGCCAGCGCCTCGCAAATTAACGGGTCTTGCTGCGTCGACGCAAATTCGTCCAGCATGGCACCGGCGTTGACCTCTACTTCCAGCGCGCTGGGCCAAACCGGAACGGCGTGCAAAAACTCGACGGAACGGTCGTCGAGAGCGGGCCATGGAAGCTCCGCAGGCTCGTATGCAAGATGCGAACCGATGAACCAGCGGCAAAAGAGTTCTTTATGCTCGTCTGAGCCGATCTTCATCTTGGAATGGTACGCTCACAGTCAAGGACCGTCAAGCGCGTGGTGACAGCCGCATGTTCATGCGAAGTAGCACGAACTACTAAGATCTCCTCGTGTGGGCGGCGACCAATGACTGCATTTACGCGATCTCCAAGTCACCCCGGCCCGTACGGATACCGTGCTGTAATCGTTCGACACTACGCGCGAAAACTATCCGAATGCGAGCTGCTGATTATCGTTGAATGCTACGATGAACAAAAAAAACGCCGACACAAGAGAGTCAGCGTTTTCATGTAAGTGGTGGGCGGTAGAAGGATTGAACTTCTGACCTCTTCCGTGTCAAGGAAGCGCTCTCCCACTGAGCTAACCGCCCGTGGTGCCGTGGCAACCGGCAGAGTATAGCAAAAGGCCCCGGGGCCGTCAAACGATTTTGCATTGACGGTCCGGGGCCCTGCCCTCGGTCACCGGGCAGCTGGTCGTACTATCTGCGGAGCGAGTAGAGTGGTACGACTTCACGCTGCCAGGCGCTGTTGACGACGATCCCCGTTGCGGCATAGAACGCGAAGAACGCGGCTGCGAGCAAAGTATCCGCTCAGGATGCCGCAGCAGCATGTTGCTGCCGGTGCGCGGGATTACGCCTCCGACTTGCATCCAGGCGAACATCGCTACGATAACGTTGTTGGCACCGTAAGAACACATCGCGGTTCCGGCCCAAGAATTCGTGCGCGAGAACTCCCCATCCGGACAGCACCCAAGCGATAACGGTGGTACCGACGCAAAAACCGAAGAGCCCCATCGCGCCGGGCTCGCCGATTCTTGCTTCGCTGGTGGCTTTCTGGCGCTGGACTTCGGTGCTCTCTATGATGGTTTTGACCGGCCCGCCCTCGGTCCATTGTTGTCGTGGCGGCCGCGTCATGGTTGATGAATTGTTCACGAGAACCGCCTCACTTTGCTTTCTGCCGCGGCGGCGCGACGCGCGGCACCTTTACGTAATTCCCCTGATTGTTTGACAATGCAAGCGTGCCCGTGTTATCGTAAGAAAACTTTTCTGTAACGCTACGTACAACGCAAAGAAAGGAGTGACGGCAGTTATGATGATCGCATTCAAATCGCTTACCATGCGCTCGCAAGTTCAGCGCATTGGATTCTCATGCGTTCCTGCGACCGCGGCCGTCAATCCGAATGGCGGCGGTACGATGCGCGGAGTCTTTTCGAACCGAGGTACGGCGCCCTAAGCGCCGCTCAAACCGGGCATTCGAAAGCCTCCGCGATGTCGCGGAGGCTTTTTTCTTCCTTCGACAGGCTCAGGATGACAATTAGAAGCTCAGGATGGCAATTAGAAGCTCAGGATGACAATCTAAATGGAGGCGTTTATGGATATCTGGATTGATGTTCACATCGATAAACGCCGCGAAGAACTGTACGCAGACGCTGCTCGCGCGCGCATCATTCGGATGCTCGAGAGCGGCCGAAGTAGCAGCATTCGCGGCTACCTTGCAGACCGCGCGGAATACGCCGGCAATGCACTGGCTGATTTTGCGCGGCGGCTGAGGACTTCCTAATGGAGGTCCTCACCGGCGGCTACGTCAAACACGCCGTGCTAGGTGCGTTACATGCGGGCGTCGTCGCGCAACAGCGCGTAGAGGACATGGTTGTAATATTCACCGCGTAGTCGCTGCACTTCGCGCAGCGTTCCTTCGGGCGTGAACCCGAGGCGCTCGGGGATGCGGCGGCTGCGCTCGTTTTCGGTCGCGACGTGGATTTCGATGCGGTGTAAGTCGAGCGCCTCGAACGCGTATTCAGCCAGAAGGTGGACGGCGCGGGTCATAATGCCGTGACCGGTATGCTCCTTGTCCAGCCAGTACCCGATTCTGGCATTACCGTTGCTCCAGTCGAGCTGATGCAGATCGATGCAGCCGATGAGCGTTCCGTGCCGCCAAATTCCCGCTTTGAAAGCGGTATGTTCGTACGCTTCTTTTTCCGATGCGCGCAAAAACGAGTACGTGTCGGACACGTCGATGACGCCGTCCATCCAAGACATCCACGGCGCAAGCCACTCGCGGTTGCGGATGGTGACGTCATAGAGTGAGTCCGCGTCTTCGGGGCGCAGCAGGCGCACTTCGGTGTGTTCATCGACGTGGAGGCAGAAATCGACGAGCGCTGCGGTGATGCGGGGCGGCTCGTTTACAGATCTGCGAGATTCGGCGGTGTTGTGTCGTTCCATATCGCGCTAAACGTCTTCAGCGTTTGCTGCGAACTTACTTCTTGACCGAGGGCATGCTGCGCAAGCGCCAGCCCGTAGAGCGCACGCGGGTCATTTGGATAGCGCGCGAGCGTTGCCGTGAACGCAGCGGACGCTTGCGCATACTCATTGTGCCGATAGTAGAGTGCGCCGAGCGCCTCGCCGGCAGGGAATACCGGCAGTTGCTCCGCACCGTCTTCGCGCTGCTGATACGCGAGAGCGCGCTGCAAATCACTGACTGCGGCAGATAACCGCCCGTCGTGATCGTCGAGCGCAGCGGCGAGCAGCCATCGGTAATCCGCATCGATATTCCCGTAGAGCCCGAGCATCGTTCGCGCATCGTTCACTGCGCCGAGGTGGATGTCGGCGAGTCCGCGCGAGAGCGGAGCGTAGAATTCATTTTGCGCGCTCGATACGGCGATGCGCTGCCACAAGCCGAAGCGCGCCCACGTCGCCCACATATCGCTGCCTTCATATTCATGCCCGGCACGCGCCGCCCACACTTGCGCGGCCTGCAGATTGCCGAGCATGAGCGCGGCAGTCCATCCCGTGTACGCGTCGTGCGGACCGTAACGCAACTTGAAGGGCGGATCGGGTTGCGCATTCCATTGTTCGCGAAGGCGCCACGCGTTTTCGCTCGCCGCCAGCGCTTTTGCGTAGTCGCCGACTTCGATGTACGTGTGCGCCGGCATGTGAGCCAAATGCTCTTCCGCCGGGTCGAATGTCCAGCCGCTCATGCGATCCGCGCAGATCACCGCCGAAGTTCGATCGGCTGCGAAATCGTACGCGTGCATGCACAGGTGGGTCGCGAAGAGATGATTGGGATTGCGTACGAGCACGCGGTTTATCAATGCGATCGCTTCCAAATCCGGCTGCTCGACGCCGCTGTGTTCAAGCAACGCTTCGGCATCGAGCGTTGCGGCATCGTCGTCGAGCGGATACGCGGAGACGAGCGCTGCCATTGCCGCGCGATACTGCGCCTCGTCGGAATCGCGCTGCGCATAGGTTCCGGCATAACGGGTGACCAGCGCATCGATGTACATTCGTTCTTCGGCCGATGCATACGGCTCCAACGCGCGTGCGCGCAGCGACGCATCGTGCGCAGCAGAAAACATCGCGTCGGTCAGCGGTGTATTGAGATCGGCGCCGCTTGCGAGCGCTTCGCCCCAAGCCGCCATCGCCAAATGCGGATCGAGCTGTAGCGCTGTTGCGAACGCGCGCTCCGCCGCGGGGCCGTTGTATGCATAAAGCAGCGTCAATCCGCGATCGAACGCGGCTTGCGCTTGCGGGACGCTCGTCGTCACGGTATGATGCACGACCGGCGCTGTGCCGAGCACGGCGATAAGGGTGAGGGCGGCTATCACGCCGCTTTCTTCTTGCGGCCCTTGAGCGAACGCTTCAATTGACGCACGGTTCGCTCCGCGTCGCTTTCGGCCGCCCGCTCCTGCAGCAAAGCAAGGACGAAGAATTCCTCCGGCAGCAAGCCTTCCGTTTTGCGCATGCGAGTGGGCGTGGGCAGCGTGCCGTTTTCCAGGTACACCTCGACGACCTGCGGATGGACGTAGCATTTCCGGCAAACCGCGGGTGTATTGCCAAGGCGCTTGGCTACATCGGCGATTACCGCAGTAAGACGCTGCTTGCGTTCAGTTTGCGTTTCTGCTGCCTGCTGCTCGGCTAGTAACGCAGCGCACGTCACCGTGCCGAGCCACGTCCGGAAGTCTTTCGCAGAAAAATCGTCACCGGAGATTTCGCGGATGTAGTCGTTCACGTCGGACGAGTCGATTGCGCGCGTCGTGCCGTCGTCGTCGAGGTACTCGAACAGCTGCTGTCCGGGCAAATCCTGACATTGGCGAATGATGCGCGCGAGGCGCCGGTCGCGCAGATCGACCGCGTGACGAATGCCGCTCTTGCCGCGGAAAGTAAAGCGCACCGACGCACCTTCGACTTTAGCGTGTTTATTTTTCAGCGTCGTCAGGCCGAACGAGCCGTTGTCACGCGCGTATTCGTCGTTTCCGACGCGAATTGCCGTGCTTTCCAGCAACTGCACGACCGTCGCCAGCACTTTTTCGCGCGGCAAGGCGGCCAGCGCGAGATCGTGGTCGATGCGTTTTCGTATTGCCGGCAGGACCTGCGCGAATGCGATCATGCGTCCGTATTTCGTTTCGTCGCGAATCTCACGCCAGCGTTTATGGTAGCGGTACTGTTTGCGGCCGCGAGCGTCTCGGCCAGTGGCTTGCAAATGCCCGTTCGCGATCGGGCAAATCCATACGTCGGCGTATGCCGGCGGAACGGCGAGAGCTTTGATGCGCGCGACTTCTCGTTCGTCGTCGATTTCGGTGCCGTCCGGAGCGACGTATGCGAAGTGCTTTCCACGCGAAACGCGGTGAATTCCGGGCATTTGATCGTTGACGTAACGAAGCCCCGCGGCCTTAGCCGAGGCAACGGGATCCGTCAACGATTCGGCGCTCATGCCGCTTGGCCGTCGTATCGCAGCACGTCGCCGTCGCGGCGCACGCCTTGGGTAAGCATGTGCGGCTGCGTGCGGCCGTTGGCCATCAAATGATGCACGTCGACTCCGTGCAGCAGCACGGCTGCATCGGAAATCAAGCGTCGATGGCAACGCCACCACAGCGTTTCCGAGCACATGATCGCGGTCTTGCGATGCGGCAGCGAATCCACAAGCGCATTGAGTGCGCTCAGGAAGCGCTCCGTTTCCATATAATCGGCATAACCGCGAAACGACGGGTTGCGAAGCGCCGTGTGATGCGAACTCGGTTGCGGGGTGCGGAATCCGCCGAGATCGCGCTCCCAAACGTACTCCGCTCCCGCTTCCGCGGGAACCCAAATCGCCATTTTGTCGCTCCACACCCATGGGTGCGTGCGGCTTTTCGGAACGGTGCGCACGTCGACGACGCGTGCGATCTCGGCCCGCTTGACCAGGCCGGCAATCTCAGGCTGCGTCAGCGTGCCGTGCCCGAAGGTGAGAAGTTCCACACTACCTGTATATCCGCTGGCCGGCGCTTTCATACTCGGCAATGGCGTCGCGCCATGCTCGCGGGACGGCGATCGTTCGGTTGCTTTCGAAGTCGAACGCGACCATCGTGGTGATGCCATGCGCGGCTCGCTGTCCGTGCGTTTCGCTCCAAATTTCGTAATAGAAATCGAACGACTTGTTTCCGATCCGCGGGATTTTGCAGCCGATCGCGATCTGTTCGCGATACACCAGCTGCCGCTCGTACGTGAAGTTAATCGTGGCTTGAATCATGCCGTGATCGCCGTTGATCGGCACCTGCATGACTTGTGCGAAATACTCGGACCGCATCGTTTCGGTCCAGCGAATGTACGCGACGTTGTTCACGTGGCGCATCATATCTACGTCCGCGAACGGCACGCTAAAACGAGAAATCAACGGAAAGTCTTCGAGCATACCACTCTCTTCGCTACGGCCGCCGCTCAAGCGAGCAAGTCCCTAGACAGGGGGGACCCAAGTAGCGTAAAATACCCCGGTCCCGGGACGAATGGGCGCGTAGCTCAGTGGGAGAGCATCCGCTTCACACGCGGGGGGTCGTTGGTTCAATCCCAACCGTGCCCACCATTTTGTCTAGACAGGTTCGCGAAGAAACCGCGTGCGGCCGTCGTGCCGCGATCTTGAGACGATTTCTAGGCGCGAGGACGGACGCAATGCCGGAGGCATTGTGGCCGCCGCAGCAACGACGAAAGCGGCCAAGAGCGTGGTGCGAGAGTCGTACGGGGTTTCTTTGCGGACCTGTTAAAGGTCCAAGACGGGCACACTGCCAATAGTGGTGGCCGGTCTGTGGCGATGGCGCTGTAGCTCAGTTGGTTAGAGCGCCGCCCTGTCACGGCGGAGGTCGTGGGTTCGAGCCCCATCAGCGTCGCCATTTGGAAGAAAGCCCCGAGCTCTTGCCTCGGGGCTTTTTTGTTTTATACTGGTCGTCTGCAGAGTAATGCACTGAAAGAGGTGCGTCATGTTCGTTTCCGTGATCCATCGCATCACCGACCCGGACCGGTTCTTTGCAATGGCAAACGATGCGGGGCAAAACCTACCGCCCGATCTCCGCCTGCCGCAGCACATAAGCAGCACCGATCGGTCCACAACCATCTGCCTCTGGGAAGCGCCTTCCGTTGAGCGCGTTCGGGAGTTTCTTGAACCGCTGACCGCGGGCATTTGCAAGAACGAATACGCCCAGGTCGACGCCGGCTTGTCCGCGGGACTTCCCACAACAACTCTTGCGTAACTTAGGCAGAGCCCCGGTGCCTATGCGCCGGGGCTTTTGTAATGAATGCGACCCAGGTGATTCAGCATTCATCTACTTCGTATAGATCAGAAGCAACGTATGGGTTCGGCCGATGCCGCAGGCTCGAATTGTACCGGTGCATTGCGGCCCATTGGGGAATCCCACCCCGGGCCAAAGCAAAATCGGCGATCCATAGTGCCCCTATCCACCACAACCTCATTCGGCCGTGCTCTATTGCTGCGTGTACCGGCGCCACGTACCGAGCGCGAAAATTATCCAAAGAGCGAACGCTAGGAGTCCCCATTGTATTTGCTATTGGGTCGACGTGAAAGCGCAGCCGCTTCCGATCCGGCGAGAGACTATGCAGCGACGAGAGCAACACAGGCGACTTGGCGTTCAGTTTTGATCTTTGGCAGGTAATAAACCGCGAACGCTAATGCGCCCGCGATAAAGAGAAGCATGGGCGGCCAGTACCTGAAAGCGAGGCCAACCTGAAAGTGGTGCGCGGCCGAAAGGTCGAGATCGGCACGTTGCGTCACAGCCGATACGATGAGTCCGACGCCGATTCCACCGAAGAGCAACATTCCGACCGTTGCGAAGACCCGAGTACTCCAAAGCGAAACCGGCCCCATGCTCTCGCGTGTATAGCCGACAGCCGAACGTCCGTCGCCATATTCCTCTCTACGGGCTTAGTACACCGATTTTGTTTGCATTCCGCTCGGTAAACCAGATTCTGTTGTCGACGCAACAAGAGCCGTACACCGTCGTGGTCCCTCGGTCGCCGAGACTTATACCGGCGAGTCCGGCGTTAGCTGTCGGCACTTGGTATTCTTTGAACGTGCCGGTTGGAGTCATCATACCGATTCTGTTGACGTTCGGTTCGGTAAACCAAACATTCCCCGAAGGCCCCACCACGAGTGCATTGATACCTGTGTTAGCTGTGGGAATTGGGAACTCGGTTATGACTCCCGTCGATGTCACCGCGCCGATTTTATTTGCCGTCTGCTCCGCGAAATATGCATCGGGGCCGGGGGATCCGCTGCTCGTGATTGCGCTGACTCCAGCGTTCGCGGTTGGAATATCGTATTCTGAAATAGTGAATGCGCCCGAGTTGAATAACGCGATTCGGTTGGTATTCGACTCGACGATCCAAAAATTCCCGCTGTATCCGGCAGCGATTGCGGTCGGTCCGGAATTCGGCGTCGGCAATGTGTACTCCGCGGTTCCGCTCGTATAGGAAGACAATTCACCGATCTGGTTAAGGTTGTACTCGGTAAAGACGGCAGTGTAGCCCGCAGCAGCGATGCCCCGAAGGCCTGCGTTCGCCGTAGGAACGCCATATGTGGGTCCGGCGATACTGGCTAACTGGTTTATTCCGGGTTCAGTGACCAAGTAATAGTGCGTGATGCAACACAGGGTATCGCCATTCGACGAAATGCTCGCAATGAAGTTGGGCTGCGCGCCGGCGGGTAGCGACGTCTGGGTGATAACGCCGAACGGTGAAATTTTCCCGACTTGATTGCTGCCGGTCTCTACGAACCAGACATAACTGTCATCCGGCGTGGCAGGCATTGAGTAGCCCGCGATCATTGCGGTCGGACCGCTGCCCGACGGCAACTGGTATTCAACGACGCCTTGGCAGTAGGGTGGAGTGGAAACCGGAGTCGGGGTTGGAGACGGCGACGCCGTTGGAGATGGCGACGGCGACACCGTCGGTATTGTCGTTGGCGTCGGCGAAGGCGACGCGCCGAGGCGACTACGCGGCGGATTAACGGCTGCTACGCGAACAACATTCGAAGAACTGCAGTTCGGGTCGCTGGTGGGCGATGATGAGGGTGTCGGGTTTGCGGGCAGTGAACCCCCGGCGCCGGACCCACCACCGCAAGCGCTCGCAGCAACGAGGACGTAGACGACAAGAAAGCGCCGCAGCCACATGCCTGGATGATTCGCCGCTTAGCGATCCTTCAACTACCGTCGCGTATGCGGTTTCACGCATACCGTCTTTAGCAAGCCAGTAATCTGCGCCGAGAAGGGAGACCCCTAGCAACGCTGCGTGGCGCAGCCGCTGTCGGGCGGAGCCGTCGGCGGAATCGGGGGAGTAAGGTTCGCATCGCGTTCGTTCACAAACGGATCATAGTAGCAGCCTGCCGGCCAAAACGCGCTGTCATTCGGCGGCGGTACGATGAGACTGTCCACGGCTTCGTAGCGGCTAAACCTCAATCCGCACCCTTCGCCTACGATGTAGTATGTCGAATCACCGTTAGGGCGACCGCCGTCATGGTCACTTCCTTGCCGCAAGGTATAACTTTCTGCATAAAAGATAATGAGCGGTCTTCTTTTTGAGGGCTCAGGCGTGAACCACAGGCTATTTTCGCGCGCCTTCCAATAGGGACTGGCCAGCACCCTTCCAATCCAGGACTTCTGCGCGCTACTCAGCTCAGGGACGCCCGTCCTACCGACTCGTGAGATGCGATAGACCGGGCGAAAATGCGGAATCACGTTCCCATGAGGCGCGGCGATCGCGTTGCTAGCGTGTGCGCCGGCCATCAAAGCGATTGCCGCGAGCAAAATGAGCACAGTACGCATGCTAGCACGAGCTGGTTTATGTGCGGGAATGTATATGTAGTCGGTCTCGACTTCCGCGTTGGTGTAGTTTACGGAAAAGTAAGGCGAGGCTGGACAGTTCGAGAAATTCGTATAGCCTGCGGGATCACCGCCTAGATCGCTGGCCGTGCCCAACTTCCATCCCGAAGGCTTGCCGAGAGCTGGCCTCGGGTAGTCGCACAGCCGCTTAAGTGATGAGTCCGCTCCACCGAAGGCGAAGAAGCCTTCAGAAGGAGCAGATCCTCGATAAAGAGTCGGCGTCTGAACGTGGTGACTCGTCAGAAGGGCATTCTGCGCAACCAGGCCGCTGTAGAGCGCGGCCTCTCGTCCGGGCTTTGCGTAGTACGTCATTGTTGCGAGTATCCGGAGTGAGGCAACACCTGAGGTTTCGACGAGCAGGTGGCGGGTTGCGATGCGATGCCGGTCGCGAAGAACGCCTCTTTCCCGGCGCAAAGCGCACGTACGGTGTGGCTCGGGATTGCCAGTAACGTCCTCTTGTGTAGGCTTCCTGCCCACAGCACGCAAAGTATAATGTCGCTGTGGAGTTGCTTGAAGTACCGCATCGGCGCGCGTGGCGCAAGTGGCTCGAGCGAAATCACGCAATCAGCAGCGGCATCTGGCTGGTCTATTTCAAACCGCACGCTGAACGCAAGGGCGTAGCGTATGACGATAGCGTTTGTGAGGCGCTCTGCTTCGGCTGGGTCGACAGCCTGATAAAGCGCCTTGATGATGATAGGTATGCGCGCAAATTTACGCCGCGCAAGCCCGGCAGCCGGTGGTCGGACAGCAATCGCAAGCGGTGGACGGAGCTCGAAAAGGCCGGACTGCTCACCGCTGCAGGCCTTGCGGCTAAACCCACGGACGGCAACCATAGTGTGCAACCTACACTGTCTGCCGCTCTCGCGAGAGAAGTGCGTGCACTCATAAAGTGCGATCCGAAGGCGTGGAGAGCTTTCGAATTGCTTGCACCCAGCCATAAACGTCGCTGGATGCTTTGGATCGGTATGGCGAAAAAGCCCGAAACGCGAACGAAGCGTGCCGGAAGTTGTCAACCCTGGTGAGACACGTCGTTCCATAAAATTAGCGCGGCGCATTCCGGTGACAGAACCGTGGGCATTAGCAGCCAATCTCCACGGACCAAGTCTTCGCAGAGGACGTCCCAAGCGGCGGCGCGATTTGCACGCGGGCGTGCCCTGGAAACACACCGGCGGCGAGGACGGGAAAAGTGGGGGCTGTTTTCGTTAGCTGCACGCCGTCATCAGTGGATCCATCAAAATTGCCAGCTCCTGTTTGCACCGGCGAGCAGCTTTGGCGGTCGCCGCTCGCTAGAAATGTCTGCATCATTGACCAGCCCGCGATTCGCGGCGCGTTTCCAACCTGTTCTGTAATCGCCTTGCCCTCAGTGTCCATAAAACCGTCACGCCCTCCGTCGTCTTCGGGTACGCCGAGGCTTATCTCCTCAAAGCCTGTGGTGTCTACAGCAATGCTCACGGTGAATTTTCGATCGTGTCCAACGTAGCGTGCAAAAAATGATTCGTTGTGCTTGGGGCCCCAGTCGTCATCGTTCAAGCTTTTTGCAAAAAGAATGCGGTGATTACAGAGGTCGAAAACATATAGTCGGTTCGCATCGTTGGTGCCTGCTCTACCATCAGCGACTTCGAAGCATTGCCCCGAAAGAAAGGTCGCCGAAAACAGCGCATAACTATCAACGCGCTGGAAACGAAAGCGCTTTTCTGCATCTGCTTGTTCAATCGTTTGCTCGAAGTCCGCGTACACCCACGAGCTGCGCGACGCAAGGCTGGACATCTGGAGGAAGCCAGCTTCGAACACATGGGCTTTCGTAGCGCGTTGACCAATAAGCGCAAGGTGCCGGCTGAACATTCCGTTATCGGATTCGGTGATCCGTGCGGAACGCGCGGCAAACCCCGTTGGCAACGAGAGGGAGAAAAGGTGAGCATGGCTCGCCGCCGCCCCCCAATTTGGCCCACCCAATGGAAGACTCTGTGTATGCATCAGGCCCGTCCGCGGGGCCGCTGGCGGTGTTGTGTGCACTACCGTCGGCGACGGCGCTGGCGTTGTCGTTTGCACTGCCGTCGGCAGCTGCGCCGTGGCCGTGCACGGCGGTACACCTATAAGCATCGCCGCGGTGCAAAACCACCCAAAAGGGCGGGTGGAGAGGCCGAAGTTCTTCGGCCTCCCTGTCGTGTTGCGCCTGGAACGTAATTTTAAGGCGAAGGTGACGAGACGACTGTCCACGTGTTGTCCTTGACGGTTTGTGGCGCATTGTACACGTTGTAGTAGTAACCGGTGCTCCCAGTGTCGGTCGTGCACATGTTATTCGGTGACGCAGATGTGTTCGTCAGATAGGATGTCGGCGCCGTCAGCAGCGAACCGTTCAAGTAATACTGCCAGTTGATGTAGCCCGCGTTTTCATCAATGATCTGCGGACACGGGACAAGGCTTGTGTTGTAGTAATGCGTCTCGAATATCGACCATCCGTCCATGGCCTTTGGGGATGTTGCACTGCTCACGTTTTCAGTAAACGGTACGCCGTTGCTTTCCAAAAGATCTGTCTGCCCGGGTGATGGTGCGGTAGGAGACTCTACCAATCCCACCGTCTCATTGCCGCTTCCATCAACGATAATGTTCACAGTGTAAACGTCTGGGGTCTGGCAGTAGCCCGTGTTTGTGTACGCGCAAAACTTCGCTTCGGTGAGATAGAGGCTTCCAAACGAGCTATTGCCGCTGGGTCCCCAGATGTCATCGACAAGGTTGCCCCGAAACAAAAACGTACCCGGTGATCCTTTACAAAAGTCGTACAGATAAAGCTGAACCTTCGTGTCGTTGGGCAAAAATGCGCTGCCGACTTCAAAGCACTGACCTGGCAGATGCGTTGTCGGCGCATAGAGTACGTTCCCTGTGTTACCGCTGGGAACGGGCTGCGGATCCTTAACGAATTTGTGTTCGAAAGAGCCACCGGCAAACGTAGCCCCTGAGGGGATTTTGATTGCAGACACAAATCCGAGCTGACCCCCGTGGTCGTCATCGACCTCCGAGTAAGTCTTTATACCGCGCGCCGATTGGTCGTGCATCCTCATGTGCGCATTGAAGCTAAATTCTTTAAGAACGGCTGGTGTAATCGGAAGAGATTCCGCTGCCATCCGCAACGGCCGCCAGCCCGTTAGCCGCGGACGGCTTAAGAAGAGCGGTTGACCCAGCTTGATTCGATTGCGCTGTATGCGCCTGCGGCAGATTGGTTGTTGGGCTGAAGTTCTGCGAGGAGCATGCCGCCAAAAGCGCCGCGACTACCAATAATGAAAGGAACTTGACTCTCATAAAACCTCCCCGGAAAGGCGAGAATAGGTTGCGGAGGTTCGCCGTCTGCGGATCGTGTCCCTAGCCCGCAGCCTGCAATCCACTTAAGCGCCCGAAGCCGCATTGAAGTTGTCACATGGGTCAAATATATTCGTTCACGATATTAGCGAATCGTACTCCGGCGGGTTGATGTAGGTTGCGGGTCGGAGTTGAAGCGGCTGCGGTGGCTTGCGGACGAAACGCTCGGGATGCAACGCGTACGCCAAATCAAGTACGGCTTGGCGACGCGTAAGAATTGCTGGTGCTTTACTCCGATGAACCATTTCCGGGGTGAGCAGCGCAATCCCGCTGTGATAGTGTTGTTCGTTGTACCAGCCGAAGAAATCCCGGCAGAATGCTGTCGCCTCAAAGAATGACCCGAAGCGCGCGGGAAACTCCGGCCGATACTTCATGGTTTTGAATTGCGCCTCAGAGAAAGGATTGTCGTTGGAGGTGTGCGGGCGCGAGAAGCTTTTCGTGACGCCGAGATCGGCATAGAGCTCGGCAACGGTTTTGGACGTTTGCTGACCGCCGCGATCGGCGTGAATTACCAGCTGGCCGGCTACGATGCCCTCATTCTCGAGCGTCTCACGAATCAGTTCTTCCGCGACCGCAGCTGTTTCGCGCCGCGCCAGTGTCCAGCCAACGACGTAGCGGCTGAAGATGTCCAGGATCACGTAGAGATAAAACCAGGTCCATTTCACCGGACCAGCCAAGCGCGTTACATCCCATGACCACACCTCGTTCGGCCGCGTGGCGACCAACTCGGGCTTGATCATGGGTGGATGCGTGGCGATGCGGCGGCGTTCGCGAACCTGTTCGTTGGTGCGCAGGACGCGATAGAACGTGGAAATCGAGCCCAAGTAGACGCCTTCATCGAGCAGAATGGCGTACACCGCTGCGGGCGCAAGGTCGCAAAAGCGCGGTTCGGTCAGCGTGTGCAAAATACGCTGCCGTTCAATCTCGCACAGCGCGCGTGGCTGCGGTTTGCGGGGTGTCGGCACGTTCACCACGTCAGCCGCTACTGGGCGGCGCCAGCGGTACCACGATGCGCGCGCAACGCCCAATGTTCTGCAAGCGCGCCGTTTGCCGACATGCACGCCCAATTCGTCGACTTCGCGTAGCATCAGTGCTCGCTCTGCTCCGCCTGGCTCTTGTCGGCGAGCTGGTGCAAGAGCGCGGAGACTTTTCCCTGGACGTCGATGATCTTGTTCGCTTTGTCGAGGTCGAATTCGAGCTTCTTGACCTGCTTACGCAAACGCTCGACCTCGCGCGAATCGTCGCTCTTCGGTTTGCGGCCACGCCTGCTCGGCGCACGTCCCGAGTTTTCGAGCTTACGCCATAGCGCGATGTGCGACGTATACAAACCCTCCCGGCGTAGTAACGCACCGCGTTCGTGGGGATCCGTCAGCGTATCGTACTGCTCGACGATCCGCAGCTTGTACTCGTCGGTAAAACGCCGCCGCGTCGGGTGGATGGCATCATTGGTTTTCGGCATGGATGAGACTTCGAGCATGGGGTCCTCATTCTCGCCCTCACTCAGTAATTATGTCGAGGCAGGATGTCCCACCCAAGGTTGACACAGAGGGTGCCGCCGAGGCGATCGCGATGCTCAGAGCGCGCAAGAAGCTTGGGCTCAGGTGATCGCTTTTATCGCGACGTTACGGTAATTGGTCCGTGCTGGTAATGCGCGCGAAACGCCGAGAGCATCCCCGCGTCCTCGTCGCCCGCTATAATTGCCGCAACAGCGGCACCCACTCGGGGCCACCCAACGTTTGCTGCAGCGGCGGCCGCATCCGTAAAATGGCGTTGCGCATCTTCCGGATGCAGGAAGCCCAGCGCGAGATGCGCCAGCGCGCAATTGAATGGGCGCTGCGTGCGCCGAGCGTCCTCCAGCGCATGGCGGGCGTACCAGCGTGCGGCGCCCGCATCGCGCGCGCGGGCGGACGCGATGAGGTACGAAAAATAGCGCACCACCGCGATGGAACATTCGCCGGTCGCCGGCGATTGCGCGTCGCGCACGCAGCGCGTAAAAAACGCGCCGTCGTCGGTCGCAGCGAGCTGCTCGTGCCGGCCGAACCAGTCGTCGAAACGCTCGTTGTCGCCATAGAGCCACGCAAAAAACGCGCCGCCCATCAATGCTGCTTCCAAATGCATGTCTTGCTTGGCGTGTTCGAGCGTGTCGATCATCACCTCGAGTTCGACACGGGCGGCCGGCCAATCGCCCTGCACGGCGTACACGTACGACGCCATCGAGGCGAACGCGGCGCGGCCGTACGGGTCGAGCAGCATCGCGTTCAACTTGACGCGCAGTTCCGCCAAGTCGACGAATTCATCATGGGTGCCGCGCACGAAAGCGTCGCACAACGCGAGAACCGGCTGGTATTCAGGTTGCGAGCCGAACCGCGCGGATTGTGCGTTCAACACGCGGCGCGCATCGTCGAAACGTCCGAAATACGCGTAGCGCGAAACGAGCATGTTGATCGCGAAGGCGCGAACTTCGGAAGGAACCTCGTCCGGCGCGCGACGCAGCGCTTCCTCCGCCATGGCAAACCACCGCTCGTAGTCGTGAATAAACAGCTGCTCGACTGCCGCGACGTTGAAAATCGCGAGATTCTCGACGAGCGCGCGTTCGTCAAGCGTGGCGGCCGCGGCGGTGGCGTCGTTGCTGGTGACTGTCTCAATCTGCGCAAACGTTTGCTGATTGTATGCGGCGTTCGCGGCCGCAGTGTCGCCGGCACGCAGGTACCAGCGCGCGGCGCGCATCGGCAGCCGCGCACGCTCGTAGGCGCTGGCAAGTGACGCCGCGGCAGCGCTCGCATCGCCGCGGTGGCGCGTGCTTATGGCCGTTTTCAGTAACGGATGCAGCTCGTATCCTTCGTCCTCGGGAACGTG
>DATGJX010000087.1:0-2418 GCA_035294905.1 Vulcanimicrobiaceae bacterium
AACACGTGATGCTCGTCGACCTCGGGCGCAACGATCTCGGTTCGGTCTGTGAGTTCGGATCGGTTGTCGTCGACGAGTTGTTGCAGATCGAACGCTACTCACACGTCATGCACATCGTCTCCGATTTGGTCGGCACGCTCCGTCCGCAGTACGACGGGCTCGATCTTTTCCGTGCCGGATTTCCCGCCGGCACCGTTACCGGTACCCCGAAAGTACGCGCGATGCAGTTGATCGACGAACTCGAACCGGTGACGCGCGGATTCTACGCGGGCAGCGTCGGCCGTTGGTCGTTCGGCGGCGATTTCGATTCGTGCATCACCCTACGCAGCGTCCATGTCCAGGACGGTCACGCCTGGTGGCAAGCCTCCGCCGGCATCGTCGCCGACTCCGAGGCCGATGCGGAGTATGCTGAAGTGTTGCACAAGACGCGCATCGTCCGCGAAGTGCTCGGTCTGGAGGCGCGATGAAACGCTTGCTCTTCGTCGACAACTATGACTCGTTCACGTACAACGTCGTCCACCTCCTCGCATCGCAGGGCGCGGTTTCGGAGGTGATGCTCAACGATGACGAACGCCTCACACCCGACGCGCTTACCTCCTACGACGCGCTCGTCATCGGCCCCGGTCCCGGCAATCCGTCACAACAGCCGCGAATGATGAACGTCCTTGCCGCAGCGATCCGCGAGCGCATGCCCGTTTTCGGCGTCTGTCTCGGTTTGCAAGCGATTGCGGAAACCCTCGGTGCACGCGTCACGCACGCGCCCGTGCAGATGCACGGCAAGACGTCGGAAATCACGCATGGCGCCACCGGAATCTTCGCCGGCATCCCCTCACCGTTCATCGCGACGCGTTACCATTCGCTGTGCGTCGAGGGCACAACGCTCCCTGCCGAACTCCGCCCCGTCGCGCACAGCCCCGACGGCGTCGTACAAGGAATCGCCCACGTCACGCTCCCGGTCTACGCCGTACAATTTCACCCCGAATCCGTACTCAGCGAATACGGCGAACGCCTCGTCGCAAACTTTCTGACGCTGCTCTAGGGAAGCTGCGATTTCGTCCAGCTCTTCGTCCGCCTCGGCTCTCATGGACCCCATAGTCCTATCGAGCCGCAGGCTCCTCGATATACACGAAATCAGAGCTTCCTACCAGCGTTAGGCAAAAATGCCAGAAGCGTAAGGTGGCGCGTCGCTATTCCCCGCTACAAGTCGAGGACACGTGGGTATTGGTCGGGCAGATCGAGCGCACACTTGACTGGGGCGCCCATTCGTGCTACGAAGAAGCAGGCCCTCGAACGGTGTGCGAGCGGAAATCTTATCTCGACTTCTCTACAATAAGGAAGGGTGCTTCCGTATGAATTTTCAGCCGTTTTCGACTTATAGGAATGGGGCTTTTGTCATTTCCTTCGCTGCCGTTCTGAGCTTTGCATCATGCTCGCAGCGTCATGGCGGCGATGTAATTCCAAGCGCTTCGCAAATACAAAGTCACGGTACCACGAAGCCCGTGACCGATGATTTTCATCAAACCCTCGTCTCCAGGCGCCTTTCGGATATGGGCGAAGCGAGTGCTGCTCAAAACGTGCATCTGCTCATCACGCTCGCGCACCGAGACGAACCTGGACTGCAAAAACTCATCGCCGATCAAGAAACGCCCGATTCGCCTTCATACCTCCATTTTCTCAAGCCGCAGGAGTTCGATGCACAGTTTGGTGCGACACCGCAAACAAGAAGTCACATCAAGAGCGTGCTCGCATCCGCGGGATTCCACGTTGCTCCCGACCGACTTGGAGCATCGATCGTTGAGGCGGATGGCCCGGTTGTGACCGCAAATCGGTATTTCGCAACCAAACTGCATGCCGTACGCGAAGCATCTGGGCGCGTGGCGATGTTGCCGGCCATTGCACCCGCGATTCCGACCGATCTCCAAACGAACGTCGTCTCCGTGCTCGGTCTCGACACCACAGAAACAAACATGCCAAGGGATATGTCGCAAGGCGCAGTCGCCGCAACGCCAACGGCCACGCCGCAACCGATTTTTGTGCCATGCCCTTGCCCTTCAGGACCGACGCCGACGCCGCAACCCACGCCAGCGCCGACGCCGGCACCGGGGAACCAATTCCCCGGACAAAGCACGAACGTCCCGATTGCTCCACCACCTGGGTACGTCGACGACACGAGTTTTTCCGGAGGCGGGTTCATGGGATACGCGCCATACACATACGCGAAGGACTTCGACTACCCCGTGCAGCACGGTTTTCAAGGAAGCGCACAGTTTGCGGTCGGCGTGCTTTCTGTCGGCCTCATAAATGCATCCGACTTGAATGCTTTTTGGCTTGACATGCGCGTCCATAGAACGGGAAGCTACACAAACTTCGGGTTCAACACCGGAAGTACCGCGCTTGAACCAATACTCGACGTTGAAA
>DATGJX010000088.1:0-2328 GCA_035294905.1 Vulcanimicrobiaceae bacterium
CTTCGGGATCGCTGCAGCGCTCAATCGTATTCGCGTCCGGATCGACGATCCAATACTCCGGAATCCCGAAGCGCGCATACACGTCGCGTTTTCGCCCACGATCCGTACTCGCGGTCGTCGGCGAAACCACTTCGACGACGAGGCTTGGGACGCCGTGGATGCCTTTGGTCCCTATGACGTGCATTCTATCGACGGACACGAAGACCACATCCGGCTGAGCAACATCCTGTGCGCTGAGCACTGTATCGAGAGGCGCAATGTTCATTGCACCGCCGGTTTGCCTCGCGTATACATCAAGCGCAGTCGCGATCGTGAAGGCGACCCTTTGGTGCCGCCAGGAGGGCGAGGGAGTCACGTACAGCTCGCCGCCGAGAATTTCGCGACGGAGATCGTCGTCGGGGAAGGACACCAGGTCCTCGTACACCAGGGGCGTGCGTTGTGCCATCGCTCGTCGTTGCTCCACACACAACCCTATCACGCCGTCACCTCCGACGGAAAGGGCTTAGCGCGGCAGGACGGCGACGAAGTCCGCGTCCTCGAAGAGAACTTCTCCGCAGCCCTTCGCAACTGGTGCGCTACGAGCGCCTTTGGCGAGGATGATTATCGCCGATTCCGCGGCCGCGCGCGAACACGAAACTGCATCTGCGTCATAAACGCGCGCGCTTGGTGCAAGCATGAGCAGCTCGCCGGCACGGAGATTGACGCTTTCGGCGTCGTGCGCGTGCGACTCGAACCAGCGGAAGAAGCCTGTTCCATTCGTCGATACCGCATAGAAGCCGGCGACGTGTGCGGCTGCGACGTTGCTGCCGTACAGCATGAGCGCGAGCGCGGGCGCAGCCGCTGCGATGGCGGCGACGCGGCGAAACGGCGTGAAGAACGCTGCGATCGCCGCAAGACTGACAACCACGGAGCACAGGAACGCGATCAAGATCGTCGTGTCGTGATTCAAGATGTACAAGAGCCGGGCGATGCCGGCGAGCGCGCTGCACGTAGCCAGAACGGCAATCGAAGTTGGAAAGCGCCGCCCCAGCGGCGCAAGACACAGCATTCCGAGCGCCAGCGAGGCAAGATCGTAGCGCAGCGACCATCCCAAAGCGAGCTGCGGCATATCGTTTGCGTAACCGAAGGGCGTAAGCAAGAACAGCCCGAGCGCACACGTCCCCGCGATCGCGATGGAGCGTTCCTTGCCACGCGCGAATAGAGCAAACACCGGAGCAACGAAACAGCAGAGCGCCGTCGGGCCACGTTCCGCAATCGATTTTGCGAGCACCGTCAACGACGCCGGAAGATTGCCGGCAATCGTCGTCGACCACGTGCCGAGCGCGTTTGTCGAGGCGATCGAAACGAGCGCACGGGGCGCAAGAAGTGCGTCGTGCGCGATCCATAACGCCAATGGAACGAACCCCACGAGGGCGCGTGGTTGGCGCGTGCAGACGACGGCCAACAGCGCGTACACCCAGCCATATGGCTTGATCAGCGCGAGGATTGCAACCGGCAGCGCGCCGCTCCACGAAGCGTTTCGCAGCATCCACAAGCTCTCGATGAACCACGCGGCCAGTACCAGATCGTTGCGTTGATCGTACGTTTGGAATGCGGCAGTCGTTATCGTGATGAAAGCCGCGCTCATGGCAGTTGCCGTTGCTGCCGGAACGTCGAGCGAGCGCAGCCACATGTTGATGCGCGACGTCAGCATCATCGCGGCGAGCAGCGACGACACGCCTGTGATCCAAAGGCCGCCGCTTGCGATGAGGCCGGCGATCGAGATCTCCGAGCCGCCGGGGTACCACCAGTAGCGCATCCACGTGGGGTCGAGCGAACCAGCTTGTACCCACGCGATCGCGTTCGGCAAATGGTACGCAAGCGAGTCGCCGTCGGTCGGTGCGCGCGGAATGTACGCCGATGCGGTTAAGAACACGATCGCGATGGCGAGACCGTCCCACGGATTGTATTCGAGTCTCGATCCTCGCGCGAATCGAAAGCGCAGCGCGCACGCAGCCGCCGCAACGATCAGCAACGGCCATATCGCAAGCAAATGCAGCGCCGCGAGAAGCAGCGGCATTGCCGTCAACAGGACGAGCGTGTAGCGCAGGCGCGAGGGGATCGTGAGCCCGCGCGTTTGCGACAATAACGGCGCGGCATACCATAGCATCGCGAGCCAAAGAAGCGCGACGAGTGTCTGCCCCTCAATACCCAATGACTGGGCACATGCTTCGCTCGGGGTGACAGTGATCGTCAGATTACTTGTGAACGAGAACGGCCAGCATCAAGGTCACCCAAGTTCCGAGCATGAGGCCAATGAGCCACGTGAAGCGGGATTCCAGAACTTGC
>DATGJX010000089.1:0-51389 GCA_035294905.1 Vulcanimicrobiaceae bacterium
GGTGTTCAAGACAGGCCTCGAAGGCAGAATCAGCGGCGAAAAAAATCTGCGTCAGGCGGAGCATTATCTACCCGACAACATCTACGACGCCATGGAGAACTTCCGCAACTCGCAATGGACGTCGCAGCTGCTCGGCGCCGACGTCAAAGCTCGCTATGCCGATTTGAAACAGGCCAGCGCCGACCGCTGTCCGCGTTTGCTCGGGACGTTCGTGAAGCCGCAAGAAGTGCAATATCATCACGAAGTCTACAATCAGTACCTTTGGAACCTGTTCTAGAGCGACGGCAAGCTTGACCGCACTGGAGGGCACCGAGCGTCAACGCCTTTTTTTTACTGGTAAAGCTTTGAGCTGCTACATTAAGACGGAGCATAGCCATGCCGAGATTCGATCTCAGCATGGCTACGCTCCGTACGTTCTTACGACCGGCCGCGATCGCGGTATTTTCAGCAACAATGGCGGCATGCGGAGGACAATCCGCATTCACCCCAAGCCTTAGCAGCGGAGCGGCGCCGCACGCGCAAGTGCTCGCCGCAACATCGTCTTCCGAACCTGCCGCGATTACCGTGAGCGGCAGCGTGATCAGCGCCGACGTCTACAAGTTCACGGTGAAGACGACGAGCCCGAGCTGCGGCACGATGTATTTCTACTACAGCGAAGCGAGCACGAAGTTCTATCCGTATCTCGGTTACCCGGTCACTGCCGGAATGCCGATTCAAGCGTATGGTTCGGGCACGTGCGCGAACGGTGGCTCTATCCAGGCGAGCACGATCACCTACACCGCCGCGGCGACACCGCCGCCCCCGCCGGCTGCCTCATCCACGCCCGTTCCATCGCCCGCTCCTTCGGAATCTCCAGCGTCGACGGTGGGCGGCTCCGGCACGATGACGCTGACCGGAAACGTCGTCAGCGCGGACATCTACAAGTTTACGGTCAGAACCACCAGCCCGAGTTGCGGAACGATGTACGTCTACTACAACAAGGCGTCCACGTCGTTCCATCCGTATTTGGGTTACCCCGTTACGGTGGGTATGCCGATTCAAGCCACCGGTTCGGGTGCGTGCGCAAATGCCGGCTCGATGCAAGCAACGACCATCACGTACACCGGCGCAGCCACGCCGTCGCCGAGCTCGGCGCCGACCATTGCGCCGACGGCTGTGCCGACTGCCGCGCCGAGCCCGGTACCAACTGTTACGCCGGTTTCCGGCACGTACACGCCGCCCCCGACGACGGCGTTCATGCCGAGCAGCTGGGGCGCAATCAGCGCATTCCAGGTTTTCGACGACACGTCAAACGGCTACATCCCCGAGAGTGCAACGGCGCAAGACGGTTGGCGCTACTCCACGATTTGGGGTGCGCGTGACAACATCGGCAGGTCCTGGCTCGACAGCAATCCATCGCTCGAAACAGGGTATTACGGAGCGCTCGAAACGGATGAGAGCTATGCGTCTTGGGGAAGCGTCGGACACACGCTGTCTTGGTGGCAGGCAAATCACCCGGATTGGATTCTGTACGCGTGCACGTCGTCGGGTTCCGTGACGACGACGCCGGCTTGGGTGCCGGGGCTGAGCACGAACGTACCCCTCGACGTGCACAATCCGGCCGTTGTCGATTATCAAGTGCGCACGATGGCGAACGAAGCGCATGCGCTCGGCTATGCCGCGCTCGCAGTTGACGAAGCCACGTTTTGGCAAGCGGACGAGGGCGCCGGTTCAGGCTCGTACGGCTGCGGTGTCTACGAGAACGGTTCGTTCGTGCGCCGCTACTGGGGTGCGAGTGATCCCAACTGGGCAGCGGACGTGGTCGCATGGGTGCAGCAAGCGCACGCGATTCTCAAGACGGACCCGCTAATTTCGACGTATCATCTCAAACTGATCGTCAACCATCCTCCAAATCTACTCACGTCGAATGAAACCACGTTCCTCGCCAACGTCGACGCGGACCTCGACGAAACGGGATACAGCGGGTACGGCAACTATGCAAACACTGCTTTCGCGTCGGTTTTCGTGGTGACCACGAATTGGTCAGCGTACGCGCAGCAGCACGGCGTCGCCGTACTCATGAACGATAACTGGGGATCGCTCCCGCTTACGGCGCCGCGGCTCGATTATTCGATTGCCACGTATCTCATGGGGAACCAGCAAGCCGAGTCGCTCTTCGCATCGTCGGCTTGGGGGTACGGCCTCGAGCAATGGCACTCGCAGTATCAGACGGCGGTCGGCGCGCCTTGCGCCGCCTACTACGGCGGACCGAGCTACGACCCGTCGAATCCAAGCATCTACTACCGCCGATTTGCCAATGCCGTGGTCGTAGTCAACGGCGGCTCCGGGTCCGCGAGCGAGGCGGCCCACCTTCCAACGGACCACACGTATGCGGATCTGCTCGGCCGCCCGGTATCCAATCCGCTGACCATCGCCTCGAACGACGGCTACGTGCTGCTGACGAGCAACGGCTGCCAGTAAAGGGGTAGTCAGACGGCCGGGTAGACGGTATACTCAGACGGTTTTCCCGACCCAAATCCCCGCTTGCGGGGTAGTGACCGCGTTAGGCGCGTCACTTCGCTAGGGCCGTGCCGGCGCCACCGGATACGGCCGTCAACCACCTAGTGAAAGGACAATTGAAATGGCAACCGCCAAAGCGAAGCGCGCCGTCAAAGAGCGGCGCCCCAAGCGCAAACCCTGCAATTTCTGCGCCGAGAAGGCTCTCGACATCAACTATAAGGACGTCGCGCGCCTCAAGAAATTCATCTCCGAACGCGGTAAGATTCTGCCGCGACGCATATCCGGCAACTGTGCCCGCCATCAACGCCTGCTGACCGTCGCGGTCAAGCGCGCTCGGGTTATCGCCTTCCTGCCGTTCGTAACCGAATAAGGCGGCGCCCGTGAAGCTTATCCTTATGAGCGACGTCAAGGCGCTCGGGAAGAAGGGCGACCTGGTGGACGTCGCAGAGGGCTACGCTCGCAACTTCTTGTTGCCGCGCAAGCTCGCGACCGAAGCAAACAAGGGCGCTCTTACCATGCTGTCAGAGCAGAAAGCCGCCAAGCAGAAGCGCGAAGCGCAGCAGCTCGCGGAAACTCAAGAGATGGCGAAGCTGTTGGAGAGTAAGCCGGTAGCCGTGCGAGCGAAAGCGGGCGGCAACGGCAGACTCTTCGGAACGGTGACGAATGCGGACATCGCGGAAGCGATTACGGAAACGTTCGCCGTTTCGGTGGACAAGCACAAAATCGAAGTGAAGAATTCCATCAAAGCGCTGGGCTCGTATCCCATCGAGATCCGTTTAGGGAAGAACATCGTCGCGAAGACGACCATCAGCGTCGTCGCGGCCTAAGCTTTCGTATGGCCGGCACCGGCGACAGTCCGTACCTGGCGCGTTTTCGCCGCAAGTTCAGCAGCGAAGAGGAGATGAGCCGTTACGTCTCCGCGCTGTACGACGTGCTTGCGAACACGATCGGCTCCGACAAGCTCGTTCTGCGCGCCGGGAAGATGAATGCGCTCAAGATGATGCGCTCACACGCGCTGCCCGATCGCATTTGCGCGCTGCAGCGCCTCGTCTTCGAAGATCCGACGCTTGAACGCGTGACGGGGCGCGCGAACTCGCGGCGCGTCATCGGCGAAATCGAAGAGCAGCTCGCGGATCTCATCGCGCAGAGGAGCGTGGAAGATTCCATCGAGCGCAAAATCAATACGAAAATGATCGAGCGCCATCAGGATTACCTGAAGGACCTCAAGCTCGAAGCGCTGCGCGAAGACGCCGGCCCGGAAACGCCGGCGACGCAAAAGAAGCTCGAGGAACTCGACAAACTCGGCGCAAGAGGACTCGCAGCATCCGCATTGCAGCTGCTGCGGCCCCAATCGCTCAAAGAAGTCGTCGGACAGGAATCGGCGATTCGATCGCTGCTCGCGAAGATTTCCTCGCCGTATCCGCAGCATGTCATTTTGTACGGGCCGCCGGGCGTTGGGAAAACCACGGTTGCGCGCCTCGCATTGGAAGTCGCCAAAGCGCGAGCGTACACGCCATTCAAAAAAGAGGCCCCGTTCGTCGAGGCGAGCGGCACGACGATGCGCTGGGATCCGCGCGAGACGACAAATCCGCTGCTTGGAAGCGTGCACGACCCGATTTATCAGGGCAGCCGCCGCGAGTTTGCCGAGAGCGGCATCCCCGAACCAAAACTCGGCTTGGTGACGCGCGCGCACGGCGGCGTGCTTTTCATCGATGAAATAGGCGAGATGGATTTGCTGCTGCAAACCAAGCTTCTCAAAGTGCTGGAAGATAAGAAGGTCGTCTTCGAGTCCTCGTACTACGACGAGTCGGCACCGAACGTTCCCGAGTACATCAAGCGCCTATTCAGAGAAGGTGCGCCGGCCGACTTCATCCTCATCGGGGCGACTACGCGCGAACCGGAAGACATCGATCCCGCCATACGGTCGCGGTGTGCGGCCGTGTACTTCGAGCCGCTCACGCAGCACCAGATCGTCACCATCGTGAACGGCGCGATCAAGCGTTTGCGCGCGAAAGCGGCGCGCGGCGTGGCGCCGCTCATCGCGTCCTACACGATAGAAGGACGCAAAGCGGTGCAAATTGTCGCGGATGCATATGGACACGCGCTGTATCGCCTAGCCGCCCTTCGACGGGCTCAGCCCTTCGACAAGGCTCAGGATGACAAAGCAGCTCTTGAACACGCGACGAACGTCACCATCACGGAAGACGACGTGCGCGACGTCGTGCAGGCCAGCCGCCTCGTGCAGCATACAATCGTCAAAGCGCGCGCGACACGGGAGATCGGCAAGTCGTTCGGCCTGGGTGTGCTGCATTATTTGGGCAGCATCATCGAAATCGAAGCGGTTGCATTTCAGGCAAGCGCAAACGGCAAAGGCAGCGTGCGTTTCAACGACGCGGCGGGCGCGATGGCGAAGGACAGCGTCTTCAATGCTGCAGCGGTATTGCGCGCCGTAACGGGCCTCGATACTGCGAACTACGATTTGCACATCAACGTCATCGGCGGCGGCAACATCGACGGGCCGTCTGCGGGACTTGCAATCTTCCTCGCGCTCTATTCGGCACTCACGAAGACGCCGCTTCCGCAGGACGTTGCGATCACCGGTGAGCTTTCGATCCAAGGCAAGGTGCGGCCGGTCGGCGGCGTCGTCGAGAAATTGTACGCTGCGAGACAGGCGGGCATGCGCGCGATACTCGTGCCCAAGGAAAACGTGCGCGAGATTGACCGAACGCTCGCAGGAATCGACGTCGTTCCGATTGCTTCCGTGGAGCAAGCGTTTCGCGCGCTTTCTCTCCACAAGAAATCCACAAGGCGAGCGACACGCGGGCGGCGCAGTAGTTCCGCTCGCCCATGAGCATCACGAACCTCGCCATAGTCGACCGCATTCCGCCGCAAAATCTCGAAGCCGAGATGGCGCTCCTGGGTTCGGTGCTCGTCGATCGCGAGATCATGGGCATCGTCAGCGAGATCGTGCGTCCCGAAGATTTTTACGCGCACGTACACGAGTCGATTTATGCAGTGCTCGCGCATTTGTACGACCGCGGCGAACCGCTCGACAAAATCACGGTCGCGGAAGAACTCAAGCGGCGCAGCGAACTCGATAACGTCGGCGGCCTTTCGTACTTGAGTTCGCTGATGGATACGGTGCAAACCGCCGCATCTGCCGCGTATTACGCGAAGCTCGTGCGCGAAAAGGCGGTGCTTCGCGGGTTGATTCACGCCGGCACGCGCATCTCGCAGCTCGGCTACGAAAACGAAGAAGACGTGGAAGGCGCGCTCGACCAGAGCGAGCTGATGGTGTACGAAATCGGCCGGCGTCAAATGCATGGCGAGTTCACGCCGGTAAGCCGCTTGCTCAAACCGGCTTTCGAACACATCGACAAGCTCTTTCACAATCGGGGCGGACGCACCGGTCTAACCGCCGGCTTTGCCGACATCGACGAGATGACGACCGGTTTTCAGCCGGGGAACTTCATCATTCTGGCGGCGCGCCCGGGCATGGGCAAAACGTCGTTCGCACTCAACATGGCGGTTGCTGCCTCGCGTGAAGAAACGGCGCCCGTCGCGTTCTTTTCGCTCGAGATGTCCAACGACGAACTCGTGCAGCGCCTTATTTGCGCCGAGGCCGAAATCAGCATGCACGATATGCGGCGCGGAAACATCAAGCCGCACCACTGGGAAAAGATCTCCGACGCAATGGGCGTGCTCAACGAGCTGCCGATCTATCTCGACGATTCCGGCGGCCTGTCCGTTTCCGAGATCCGAAGCCGCTGCCGGCGCCTCAAATCAGGCCAGGGCCTCTCGGCGGTCTTCATCGATTATTTGCAGCTGGTGCACCCCGGCGTTTTGAGCAAAGGCGCCAACCGCAACGAAGAACTTTCCGATATCTGCCGCACGCTCAAAACGACGGCAAAAGACTTGGAAATCCCGATTATCGCGCTTGCGCAGCTCAACCGCGGCGTCGAGGCGCGCACGGACAAACGGCCGCTCCTCAGCGATTTGCGCGACTGCCTCGCCGGTGAGTCACTTGTGCTCAATGCAGATACCGGTGAGCGGTTGCCGATCCGCGAGATCGTGCAGAAGCGTTTGCGCTTCAACGTGTGGGCAGTCGACGGCCGGCTCAAATTGGCGAAGCGGCCGATCGTTGATGCGTGGGCCGTCGGAGAGAAGCAGCTCTTTGAAGTCACGACGCGACTTGGGCGCCGGATCCGCTGCACCGGAGGGCATCGCTTCCTAACCATCGGCGGGTGGATGACGCTCGACGACATTCAAGACGGGCAGCAAGTCGCGGTGCCACGCGGCTACGGTTCGCCGCGTTGGCTGAACGAAACGCCGGCTATCACCGTGCAGCGCGCATTGCTTCTTGGCTGGCTCTTGGGAGACGGGTACTTAGGCGGAAGCGCTACGCTCACCGTGGCGACGCGACCGGAAGCCGAGTTGGCGGCCGACATTGCCCGTGAAGCATTCGGACTCGCGCCCATCATCAAGCCGGAGCGCGCCGGCGCAGACGCGCTTCGCGTCGTGTTGACGCCCGGTAGAATGTGCGGCGCAGGAAAGAACCCGCTGACGGCATGGCTACGCGCCCTTGATGTTTGGAAGAAAACCGGCGCGGAAAAGCGCGTGCCCGCGGCGATGTTTGCCCAGCCCAACGAGACGATTGCGGCGTTCCTGCGCGGGTTGTTCCACGCAGATGGCAGCCTTTCGAGAAAGCCGGGGTCGTCCAGCGTCCTCGTCCGGCTGAGCACGATCAGCGAAGCGTTGGCCCGAGATGTCCAGCACCTCTTGGTGAGGTTGGGTATCTGCGCTTCCGTGACCGGCGATCGCCGAAACATCGGTGGATACCGTTCCGCGCCTTCCTGTATTTGGACCGTCCGCATAACGGACCGGCACGCGGCCGGAGCGTTCATCCGCGATATTGGATTCTTGGGCGAAAAGCATGACCGTGCGGTTAGCAAGGTCGACTTGCACAAGCAAAACGATGCCGGGCACATCGACCGGCTTCCAATGCCGGTGAATGAACTCGTCACGGAGCTACGCCATGGCTATCGCCTGTCTCATGCGGCGCTTGGCTGGCCCGATCAAGGGAAGGCCATGTCACGTAGCACGTGCGCGGCGCTTGCCGAACGTCTTGATGACGAGGAACTCGCAGTTTTGGCGTATTCCGACGTGTCGTGGGAGGAAATCAGTTCCATTGTCCCGCTCGGAGTCGAGATGACGTATGATCTCACCGTCGGCGACCTGCACAATTTCTGCGTCGACGATTTCGTGACGCACAACTCGGGTTCGCTGGAACAGGAATCGGACATGGTTGCGTTTCTGTTCCGCGAAGGCTATTATCACAACGAAGTTCCCGAACCCGATCTTACCGAGTTCATCATCGCCAAGCATCGCAACGGGCCTACCGGAACGGTGAAGTTGCGCTTCCAACGCGAATTCACGTTGTTCCGCCCGTACGCCGATGCGACGCACTATCCGTCTCCCTAGAACGGTTGTGAGATGACGTTGAAGATTTCGCACTTGAGTCTGGGCGTGAGCGATCTTGCTGCGTCAGAACGCTTCTATCGTGACGTGCTGGGATTGCCGACGCGGCGGGACGGCGAAGACGTGTCCGTGCAGTGGCCCGATTTTCTCTTGCTGCTCACCGAAAAGCCGCCGGCGGACCGCAGCAAATTTCATTTCGGGTTCCGCGTCGGCAGCAGCGCGGAGGTGGACGGGTGGGCGGAGCGCTTGCGTTCGAACAGCGTGCAGATTATCTCCGGACCCGCATCGAACAACGGCACGCGTCAATTGTTCTTCCTCGACCCCGATCAATACGTCGTCGAAATTTATGCCGACCGACTGCCGGTCAAGCGCAATCTGAGATAAACCGCGCCGGGCGTCGCTTCCTCAGCGTATGCATCGACGCGTTCGAACCCCATGCGTTCGTACATCGCAAGGGCCCGCTGCATGACGGGCATCGTCTCCGCAAACATCGTCTTGTACCCGATCGAACGCGCCTGCGCGGTCAGCCAGCCTACGAGCGCAACGCCTAACCCTGCGCCGCGAAAACCCGGACGCACGTACAGACGCTTCACCTCGCACGAGTCCGAATCGATTGGGCGCAGCGCGATGCATCCGGCAACGCTTCCGTCGCAGCGTGCAATGGCAAGCCGACCGCCGGGCGGAACGTACGAGCCGGGCAATTGGGCGAGTTCGTCGTCGAAGTTCTGAAAGCACGGCGTGAAACCAAACGATTCCCAATATTCCGCAAACAGCTCGCGGACTTGAGCGATGCGCTCTTTGCCTTGCGCCTCGATGATCATCGCGGCGAGCTACGCGCCGGAGGGACGCATCTCTTGCTTTGCCTGCGCCGGCTCCTTGCGTGAGGCGAGCCATTCGGCAAGTATCCACGCGGATGCCGCGACGAGGATGTTGAAAGCATTGCCGCCCCAGTTCACCTGATCGTGCGGTTCGGCGATAAGACCCGGTATCAGCGTTACCGCGCTGATGGTGAGCCACATCAGTGCCAGAAGGCGCGCGGCAAGAACGTCGAGGACTCCGGAGAGTATCGCAATTCCGGCAAGTATAAAGGCGATGCCGGTAAAAGCCACCCAGAATGCTCGTCCAAACGGCATCCAGTGCGGCACGTAAATAAGGTTCGCCTGGATCGCCGCCAGGTGGTTCAATCCAAAGCATATCGAACTCAAACCGAATATCAGACGAGACGCCGTCGCCACGCGCGACAACCATGGTGAACCGTTTGCGGATGCAGCGGCAATGACGAATACCGCTGCGGCGGCAACGACGATTTCCGAGCAAAATCCGGCGAGAATACCGAGATAAACGGGCGCCGTATGTCCCAAGATTGCCGGCGCGGTATAAAATCGCGGAAGCCAAAAAAACGTAAAAGCGAGATAGACGAACCCGACGATGCCGGCGCCGAGACGTGCACTGCGTGGGCGTAACATCGCCGCTCCGCCGGCCACGAGCGCAACGGCCAAGATGTAGCCGATGATCACGTGGCCGGGAACGTTGTCTCCCCACGCCTGAATCGGCTGATGGTCTGGGTCCAGACCACCCCAAACCAGGTCGACGGCGCCGGCCGTAATCGCCATGAGCCCGTAAACGTACATGCCGAGTCTCATCATATAAAGTCTAGTTGGCAGCGGCGGCCGCTTCAAGGACCGCTTTGCGAATCGTGCAAGATCCTGCAAAAAGAATCGACGGTTGCGTTTCTCCAGAAGCGGAGTCGTCGATGACGAGCGCACTGTGACCGGACGCCGCAGCCCATATCGATGGCATCGCTTTGCACGAGCACCATGCAAGCATGGTTCGCCGGGCATTGACTCTAACCTAGCGTCATAGTTTATCGTTCCGCTTGAGGAAAGTCGCGATGCAGGCCACAGTACACAAGCTCCGGCACGCCAAGGAATTCGCCAAAGCAGCGGGCGTAACGGTTCGCACGCTGCACGTCTACGACCGCATGGGCTTGCTGCCCCCGGCTCGGAGAACGGACTCGGGCTACCGGCTCTACGGCGAAGCCGAACTGGAACGGCTGGAGCAAATCCTGGCGCTGCGCTTCGTCGGCTTTCGACTCGAACATATCAAGGAGCTGTTACAGGGACCGAAATGGCCGCTCGTCGTGGCACTGCGCATGCAGCGCGAGATCGTCGCGCAGCAAAAACGCAAACTGGATGCCGCAACGCAAGCCATCGAGCACGCCGAAGCAACGCTCATTGCGGATGAGTCGGCCGACCGCTGGAAGGTGCTCCGCGACGTCATTGAGGCATTGAAAGTGGAAAACGATTACAGTTGGACTCAAAACTACTACAACGAAGCCGCAAAAGAGAAGCTCGAGAAACTTCGCAGCGAAACGCCGAAAGAAGTCATCGAGCAAGGCCAGCGCGACTGGGTCGAATTGATTGCCCAGGTCGAAGAAGCCGCGGAAAAAAGCGTCGATCCGGCAAGCGAACGCGCTCAGGCGCTCGCGAAGCGCTGGCGCGACTTAGTGAGTCAATTCACCAAGGGCGATCGCGACGTTCACGAAGGGCTGAATCGCCTTTGGTCCGATCAGACGCACTGGCCGAAAGACTTCAAGCGCCCGTGGAGCGACAACGCGGACGCCTGGATCAAAAAAGCAATGAACTGCGAGCGTTAAAACGATTGCATCAGCTGCGACCAGTCGTCGCGGCTGATGCGCAGGTCATCCTCGTTCAACTGCGCGAGCGGTTTCGCCGGGAGCTGCTCGCGTTCGCACAGATCGCGAGCCGACGTGTCGACGAAAAGCAAACCCGTGACGAGTTCACCGCGGTCGCGTGCTTCATGCATCGTGCGCAGCGCGCCGATGCGATCGGCGGCATCGTAGTCGCGTTCGAGTTTGCGCAGCAGCACGCGATCGCCGTTGTCGAACGTAATTTCCTGAACGGTTCCGGGCTCGTAATCGACGGTGATCTCCTGGCTTCCCATGATGAAATCCGGTGTGTGGAGTACCGCGTGATGCTCCTTGACGTAGTTGTAGCTCTTCGTCGAGCCTTCGTGATCGTTGAACGTCACGCAGGGACTGATTACGTCGAGCACGGCGATGCCGCGATGCGAGAACGCGGCCTGCAGCAGCGGGATTAACTGCTTGCCATCGCCGGAAAACGAGCGCGCGACGAACGTTGCACCGAGTTCGACCGCGAGCCCGCAAACGTCGATGGTCTCGAACTCGTTGACTTGGCCTTTCTTCAGAACCGAACCGCGATCGGCGGTTGCGGAGAACTGCCCTTTGGTCAGTCCGTAGCAGCCGTTGTCTTCGATGATGTACGTCGCGTCGACGTTGCGCCGAATCATGTGGCAGTACTGTCCCAGGCCGATGCTCGCGGTGTCGCCGTCGCCGCTGATGCCGAGGACCATCAGCTCGCGGTTGGCAAGCTTCGCGCCCGTCGCGAGCGACGGCATGCGGCCGTGCACGCCGTTGAATCCGTGCGCCCGATCGACGAAGTACGCCGGCGTCTTTGACGAGCAGCCGATGCCGCTCATTTTCGCCAGTTTGTACGGGTCGACGCCGTATTCGTAGAGCGCCTTGATGAGATGGTTCGTGATCGAGTTGTGACCGCAACCCGCGCACAGGGTGCTCGCCGAGCCCTTGTACACGTCGCGAGGAAGGCCGATGAGGTTCGTGTTCGTCGTCGTCATTATGCGAGTACCGGTTTTTCGTGGGCGAGGAGCGGTTCGGTGATGGCGGTTGCGTCTATCGGAACGCCATTGTAGTGGCGCACCGAGTGCAAGCGCTCGATGAGATGCGCAGGGAGTTCCACGCGGAGGAGTGCGTACAGTTGACCGTCGCGATTCTGCTCGATGACGTACACGCGCTCGTGGCGTTCGATGAACGCCGCTACTTCTGCCGCGAACGGCAGCGCGCGCACGCGCAGATAATCGGTCTGGAGACCTTCTTCGCGCAGGCGATCGCGCGCTTCGACGATCGCATGGTGCGTCGTGCCGAAGGCGATGATGCCCACATCGTGTCCAGTTTCGTCGACGATGGGTTGCGGCACGAACGTGCGCGCCGTATCGTGTTTACGCGCCAAACGATCCAAGTTGCCGCTGAATACGGCCGGGTCTTCGGAGTAGTGCGCGTTCTCGTCGTGGCCCGAGCCGCGTGTGAAGTACCCCGCGAGCGGGTGCTCCGTGCCCGGAATGGTGCGATGCGGGATGCCGTCGCCTTCGACGTCGCGGTATCGGCCCCACGACTTGAGGTCCTCGAGGGCTTGGGCATCGAGCACTTTTCCGCGATCGAACGGCTTCTCCGGATAGTCGAGCGGCTTCGTCATCCACAGATTCATGCCGAGATCGAGGTCGGAAAGCACGAATACCGGCGTCTGGAAACGATCGGCGAGATCGAACGCCTGCATCGAAAATTCATACGCTTCGGCAACTGTGCCCGGAAGCAGCACGATGTGCTTGGTGTCACCGTGCGACAGTGTGTAGGCGAAGCTCACGTCGCCTTGCAGCGTGCGCGTCGGCAAGCCGGTCGACGGCCCGGCGCGCTGCACGTCGAAAATAACGCCGGGAAGTTCGGCATAATAGCCGAGGCCCGCGAACTCCGCCATCAGTGAAATGCCGGGGCCGGAGGTCGAGGTCATCGCCCGCGCGCCCGCCCACGTTGCGCCGAACACCATGCCGATGGCTGCGAGTTCGTCTTCGGCTTGAATGATCGCGGCTTTGCGTTCGCTGCTCTCCTTATCGATGCGGAACCGATCGCAATAAGCGATGAACGCTTCGCAGAGCGAAGACGACGGCGTGATGGGATACCATGCCGCAACGGTGCAGCCGCCCATCACGCACCCGAGCGCCGCAGCGTTGTTGCCGTCCATCAACAGCTTGCCTTCGGTTTTCCCGCTCAGCGGTTGCAGACGATAGAGATCGCTCTTCGTCAAATTCTTAGCGGCGTAGTCGGCGCCCAGGCGCACGGCGTCCATGTTCGTGTCGACCGCTTTTGGCTTGCGCTTGAATTGAGCTCGCAGCGCGGCTTCAATCGCATCCGTGCTGACGCCGAGCAGCTGTGCGAGCACGCCGACGTAAATCATGTTCGTGAGATACTTGCGCAGCCCGCCGTCGCTCACGTGCTCTTTCGCGAGTTTTGCGAAGGGAACGGGGTAGTAGGTCGCATCGTCGCGCGCGGTTGCGCCCGTCACCGCGTACGATTCCTCGTGTACGATTACGCCGCCCGATCGTACGTCCGCCACGTCCGCGTGCCACGTCGCCGGATTGAGCGCGACCAGGATGTCGATGTCACGCGTGCGGCACTGATAGCCTTGCGCGCAGACACGAACGTCGTACCAAGTCGGCAGACCTTCGATGTTCGACGGAAAGACGTTTTTGGGTGCGACGGGGATGCCCATGCGGAAGATTGCGTTCGTTAGAACGAGGTTCGCCGACTGACTTCCGGAGCCGTTAACCGTCGCAGCGCGGATGGTGAAATCGTTGACGGTGTTCACGCTATGGTATTCAAGACCTCACGCCTTCTTCCATGTACGAGCGCGAAAGCGCGACGTACTCGGCCGCGCTGATGTCGATCCAGTGCGCCGCGGCCCCATCGAGCGGCTTTTTCACTTTTGCCGGCGACCCGGCGGCGAGCACGCCGTCCGGAATCTGCGCGCCCTCGCCGACTACGCTTCCCGCAGCGATGAGCGAACGCTCACCAACGACGGCGCCGCCCAAGACCACGGCGTTACTGCCTATCAAGGCAAACCGGCGAATTTCGCAGTCCTCCATGACCGCGCAGTGTCCGACGGTGACGTCGTCACGAACGAGGGTTTGCCCGTGCTCGCTCACGTGAAGCACGCAGTTGTCCTGTATCGAAGTCCGCGCCCCGACGCGAATCGGGCCGTTGTCGCCGCGCAGAACTGCGCCGAACCAGATGCTCGCCTCCTCACCGACCTCGACGTCGCCTATCAGGACGGCGGTGGGCGCGACGAAAGCCGTAGGGTGCACGCGCGGACGCTTCCCGCGATACTCGATCATCATGCATAATGGGGTTCGTATGCACCGTCATAACACCCCGCTGCGCGGCGTCAAGGCTACTCCGCACCCAAAAAGCGGCGACCCCAACTACACGGCCGTCAACTATCAATACGCCGGGAAGACGGGCCACATTCATGAGGTCGTGACAATCGGCGGAAGAGAACTCGCGAAGGTCGGCTTCGACGATCGAAAGATCGTGTATTATTACCTGGACGACCTCGAACTCGATGAACGCGCGAAGCGTGGAACGTTTCACGACACCGACTCGAGCCGCTAATCTGCGTAATCTACGTTACGCTTAAGCCGAGTTTTACCGAAACTTTACACTATTTCCCTTGAACTTGAGACCTAAGGACTAAATCGACCGCTCGCTTTACCGCTTGTAAGCAGTATAATTACCGAAGCGAAAAACGCTGACAAGTGAAACGCGCGTCACGGAAGACGCCAAAGGGGAGAGCGAAGTGCAAAGCTCGTTTATGAAGGGCGCTGTTTTCGTATTGTCTTGTGCCGTTGCGGGATGCGCGGGACAAGGCGGCCAGAGCCTTCCGCAGGGCAGCCCTCATACCACCCAATCGCCGGTCGGTCCGGCGTTAGCGCCGCCGGCGCTGCGTCAGCCGATGGACGTCGTCGGCGGTCCGACGACGCGGACGTATCTCGGCGACGCGCCTCCGATGCTGTTCGGCAAGACGCTGGCGCACTTTTACGTCGGCGTCCGCGAGATCGATGCAATCGCCAACGGGCAGAGTGTGACGCTCGGATCCTCGGCGACGCCGCTTCAGATGGACTTGCTCGCGTATCAAAACGGCAGCGCCGACTGGATGACGCAAACGAACGTCCCGGCCCAGTCGTACTCGCAATTGCGATACGTCCTCGATTTGAACAGCACGCAAGCGGTCTTCACGGACGGCACATCGGTGCCGGTAGCGTTCAGCGGCGCAGGTTCGAGAAGTTCGAGCGGCATGGGCGCATCGACGACGACCACGAGCGACCAAACCTATGCGAATGCGATTGACGTAACCGTAAACACCGCGTTCGCAGCGGGAGCGTCGATAACGGCGGACTTCAACCTCGGCGAATCGCTGACGGCGAGCGGCAACATGATCGTGATGCGGCCGGCATTGTCCGCCGCAAACGGAGCGGGGCAGATAACGGGCAGCGTGATGAACGCTTACGGGCAGCCGGTGCTGGGAGCGACCGTCGTCGCGGTCGGATCGAGCGGCTACGCAGTGAATTCCGGCACGACCAGCAGCAGCGGTGCGTTCGACATCGACGCGTTGCCGGCCGACACGTACAGGCTCCTGATCTACAACGCATACACGAACGCCGCGGGCTACAAGTCCGCAGCATCGGGTCAGACAAATAGCGCGCAAGGGTTTTACGGGCCATCCGTTACGCTCAGCGCGGGAAGCAGCACTTCGGCGGGCACTATCGGCGACTAAGCGGGAGAAATTCAAGTTGAAATCCACTGCTCTCCAACTTTGCACCGTCACGATCGCGCTGTCTTTGGCGGCTTGCGGTGCGCATGCGACCCCGCTTGCGGGAAACCCGCCGTCGTCGCAATCGGGGCCGTCGCTGCGGCAGCCGATGGACGTGGTCGGCGGTCCGACACACATGTTGCTCAGCATTTTGCTGGGCGATGCCGCACCGGATCTCGGCGGCGAGCAGCTTCGGAGTCTCGACCTCGGAATCAAAGAGATCGACGCAATCGAGAACGGGCAGACCACCGTCTTGGCATCGTTCGATGAGCCGCAGATCGTGAATGTCCTGGCACACCAAGACAATGACGGTCAACCGCTCACAAATGCGGACGTTTCGCAAAGCAATTATCAGGAACTGCGATTGGTGGTCGACCTCGCAAGCAGTTCGGCAAAGTTCGCGGGTTCGCCGGCGCAACCGATAGATTTTCTGGTGAACGTCGCGACAGCCAGCAGCGTTGGAGCGGGCGCAACTACGGTGACGACCAGCGACGGTCCGGGCGCGGTGGATGTAGTCGTGACCCAGCCGTTTTCGATTCCGACCAATCATCACCAATCCGTGCGTGTGGACTTCAACGCTTTTGAGGGTCTCGCGCTCGACCAGTCCGGCTCGCTCCTTGTGCGCCCGACGCTGTTCGTCGCGCCGGTCGATGACATGGGCAGCATCAAGGGGCATGTCCTAAACTCGGACGGGTCTCCTGTGTCCAACGCGACGGTGGTTGCCGTTGCTGCAGACGGCTCGATCGGCAACACCGATTGGACGGATGACACCGGGAGATTTCGAGTCGGTACGTTGCGCTCGGGAACCTATCAACTGCTCATCTATAACGCTTATACGACGGCAGCTGGCCGCAACGTGAACGCGTCCGGCCAGAGCAGCTCGCAAAACGTCATCGAAGGACCAACGATCACCGTAACCGGCGGCAGCACCGCTCCAGCCGGAAGCATCACGGACTAAGCACAAGGACATCATGCAAAGCACACATGCGGTAACGGGTTCGAAAGCCGCAGAACTGCTCGAGCAAGCGCTGGAGGCAAATCTCCGGGCGCGGCGCCGGGAGGCTTTGGATCTGCTGGCCGATTGCGACGAATGGCCTGCGCCGTTCAACGAGCAGGGACTGCTGCTTCGCGCCGACGTGTTGTCGGCGGATGATGCAATCGCGGGTTTACAAGAACTCGCGTCCCATGCCGATGCGTTCACGTCGCCCGATGGGCGCGCCGGATACCTAATCGCCTCTGGTTTGGCGTACATGCGGGCGCGAAATCTCGACGCCGGCGAAGCGATGTTCCAGAGCGCAGCGGAAGCGCTTGACGGTGCGAGCGAAAACCGCCGGCACGAGCTGGCGTACGCGCGAGCGAGACTGAACTGGAACCGCCGCGAATACAACCCCGACAACGAAGACCTCGCACTGGCGCTGCGTTCTCCGGATCCGGCTGTGCGTTTCAACGCGCTGAACCTGCGGGCGTGGATGTATGCCGGTCTCGAGGACTATCGCTCGACGATGCGGGATCTGCGCGGCTGCATTCACATTTACCGCGAGCACGGGTACCGCTGCGGCCTCGCGCGCGTCGCGCTCTGTCTGCAGTCGACACTCGGCTTCGGCTGGGAGTTGAACGATCTCGAAGCGGAACAGGAAGCGGAGGCCGCGTTCAACACCATCGAGTGGACGACGGACATTCACGTCTACCGTTTTTTGTGTCTGCGCGCGCTGGCTTGGTATGCGTTCCTCCGGGGCGATTCAGCACGGGCGCAATGGCTATTCAAAGATTCCAAGGACGACGCTCCGACGCCGGCTTGGAAGGTCATGGCGCACGTGGACCGCGCCTACGTCGCGCGGATGAACCTCAATGAAGCGTGGGCTACGGAAGAGCTGCATGAGGCGCACGCAATTGCGCGCAGCGTCGAGTGGCGCTCCACGCGCGACGAAGAGCGCGCGGCTCTGATCACGCTCGCGGTGCTCTTCACTCCCGTCGATTTGGGGCAAGCGCAGCGGTACGTCTCGACGTACATCGAGCTGGGTGCGGAGAGCTTGAATCCGAGTCTCGAAGCCTCGCACGATCCGCGGCGCACGGTGGCGTCACAGCAGTATGCCGCCGGCCGCGTGCATGCGATGCTCGGAAACCGGAGCCTCGCGGTGCGCAGCCTCGAGCAGGCCTACGACATCTTCTCGGCAATCGAGTTCGATTTCCGCGCCGCGGTAGTGGCGCAAGAGTTGTGCGCGCTCACCAGCGACGATCGCTGGCTCGAAAACGCGCGCGTCCATGCCGCGAAGTTCCCGAACAGCGCGCTCGCGCGGCGCTTGTCGTCCGGCGGCGTGAGAAAAACCGATGCGAACACCGAAGGATTGACACCGGCACAGCGCCAGCTCGCGATCGCTCACTGCCAGGGATTGAGCGATAACGAACTTTCCCGCCGGTTCTCGCGCAGCACGTTCACGATCGAAAAGCAGATCGAAAGCATCTATGCCGCCCTCGGCGTGCAGTCGCGCGCCGGGTTGCGCGATGAACTGCACCGCCGAGGTGTGTTGTGAGGGCGCGCTTCTTCGTCCTCTGGCGCGCGGCGCTTTTCACGGTCCTCACCGTCGGCTGTCTTGCCGGTCTTTCCGCCGCGGCGATTTTGGGCGAGCCGCGCGCGCTGCTCGGCGTTTTCGCGCTTGCGGCCATCGCCATGCTGGCCGCAGGCGCGAAGCTCTTGCTCGTCGACGGCGTGGAATCGATGCATTCGCTCGTCGAAAAACGTTACAGCGTCCTCGAGAGCATCCCGGACGGGTTCTTCATCGTCGACACGCAGTTCCGGTTCACGCACGTGAACGAACGTGCGGAAGACATGTTCAATCACACCGCCGACCAATTGATTGGACGGCGAGTCGAAGATTTGCTGGATCCGCTCGCTTCGGAACTTTTGCCTGAGATGCGGCGCGCAACCGCGCGTCGCGAGATTGTCGAGCGTTTGCAGTATTTCCCCGCGAGTAACCGTTGGGTCGAGATTCGCATGCAGCCCGCGCGCGACGAAGTGCTCGTGTATCTTCGAGACGTGTCCGAGCGAAAGAAAGCGGAGATGCAGTCTCGCGAACAGGAGCGGCGCCTGCGCTTGCTGCTCTCGCAGATTCCCGCAGTACTCTTTACAGTCGATTTGGACATGAAGATCACCTCGCTTGCGGGCGCCGCGCTCTCGGAACAGGAATTGTCGGAAGCGGCGCTCGTCGGTGCGCCGTTCGAAGCGCTGCTCGCCGGTCACGAGCAACGATTGGCGTGCGTATCTGCCGTACAGCGCGTGCTGCAAGGTGAGGCCGTGTCTTACGAGACTCGGTTGCGTGACCGGTGGCTTCAGAACGACGTCGAACCGCTGCGTGATGCGTACGGCAACGTCGTGGGTGCCGTCGGCGTGATGCTCGACGTGACGGAAGTGCGTTCCAACGCAGAGCGTTTTGCGCAGCTCGCCAGACAAGACGTCATGACGGGGTTGCCCAACCGGTTGGCGCTCGAAGAGCGTCTGCCGGCGCAGCTCGAGCGCGCGCTGCAGAACCACGAGTCCGTTGCCGTGCTGTTCGTCGATTTGGACCGCTTCAAGAACATCAACGATACGCTCGGGCACCATGCCGGCGACGATTTGCTGCGCGCGGTTTCGCAACGCATGGAAACGCGCATCGATAATCGCGCGACCATTTACCGGCCCGGCGGCGACGAATTCGTCATCGTCATCGACGGCATCAAGCACAAGCGAACGGTGGCGGCAATCTCGATGGACGTTTTGGAGGCGTTTGCCGAGCCGTTCGATTTGAACGGGCGCGAGCTGTTCGTCACCGCGAGTTTGGGCGCGAGCATCTTTCCGCAAAACGCCCAGACGGCCGACGAACTCATCGCGTTCGCCGATTCGGCGATGTACCGCGCAAAAGAAACTGGCCGCAACAATGCCAAGTTCTACGACGGCACGATGCACGCGCACGTGCTCGAGCGCATGGGCTTGGAGCAAGATTTGCGGCAGGCGCTCTCGCGCGGCGAACTGCGGTTGCTCTTCCAGCCCATCGTCGATATGGGTTCACGGCGCATCACCGGTGCGGAAGCGCTATTGCGCTGGCAGCATCCGCTGCTGGGCGAACTCTCGCCCGCCACGTTCATTCCGATTGCGGAAGAGACCGGCGTCATCGTCGAGATCAGCCGCTGGGTGCTGCGCGAGGCGTGCACCAAAGCCGCGCAGATGCGGCGCAACGGCGCGTCGAACTTCCAAATCAGCGTCAACCTCTCGCCGCGCGATTTCTACGAACAGGATCTGGCCGCAACGCTCGCTGCGGTTCTCGCCGAAACCGGATTGCCGGCGGAGGCGCTCAGTCTGGAAATCACGGAGAACGTCGTTCTCAACGATTTGGCGCTCGACGCGCTGAATCGCATCGCGCAGATGCAAGTCAACATCGTGGTCGACGACTTCGGCACGGGATACAGCTCGCTCAGCTACATCAAGCGGCTTCCGGTGAAGACCATCAAAATCGACAAGAGCTTCATCGACGACGTGGCAATCGACGCGTACGACCAAGGCATCGTCAAAGCGATTGCGACGCTCGGCAACACACTGGGGCTGCGCGTCATCGCCGAAGGCATCGAGTCCGAATCGCAGTATGAATTTCTGCGCTCGCTCAAATGCGAGTATGCGCAGGGCTATTTCTTCTACCGGCCGCAGCCGTGGTCGACGCTCGTCACGCTCCTGCAGCGTTCCGGTGATATCGAGAAACGCGTCATTCCGCTCTACGGCTCGTAGGCCGTAATACGACCACGTCACCGATTTTGCAACTCACGCTGTAGCGCCCGCTCCGTATCTCGGCATCGATCTGCGGCAAGATGAACTGCTGCACGTGCGCATTTTGCCAATCCGGCGTGTACACGATGTATCCCCGAAACCGCGCGATGCCGTCGCCGATGTTCGTGGAATTCGGATATGTCAGCGCCATGTGGGTGTACCATTCATCGTGCGTGGCGACCGGCGCGTTGCGCGGGACGCACCTGAATGCTTGAACGACGTCGGCGGAGTGCTGATACGGCGCTCGCGTGAGGTAATGCGCCGGGTGCATCGGATTGAATGCGATGAGCACAATAATGCAGATTGCGACGGCGGTGGACCACCATCTGCGCGCGATCGAATCGCTCCGCGTCGCACTGATGCGCACAAGCGCCCACGCGGCGGAGAGCAGCAGCCAGGGCGACCACAGCAGTGAGTAGTGATTGCCCATGCGCCACACGAGTGAATCGCTCGCGAGCAGCACGCCTGCAAATCCGGGGACGGCTAGCCACGTCCAGCGCGTGAAGAGCGGCAGAAATGCGAGCGGCGCGAACGCTTCGAGCAGATAGGTAAAGCGGCCAAAGGTGATTGTCGCACGACCGAGGGCGAACGGATGTGTGAACACGGCCAGAGCCGTCTGCACGGGTCCATTCGCGAAGGGATACTGATAGAAGTGCGCGGGAGCCCATCCGCCCGAACGCGGAACGACGGCGAGTATGTACATCGCGAGTGCGCCGGCGGAAAGCACTGCGAGCCCAAAACCTGCGACGGTTAGACGCTCAGGCTCGATCGGTTCGCCCAGCAGCAAGCCGGTTTGCGCGCCGGCGCGTTTGACGAGGCCGATTATGGCAAGCGCGATGCCGATGAGGATGAGATCGATGCAGACGTCTTCGCGAATGAGCACGAGTGGTATCGCGAAGATCGCGTACCAAATCCAGCGCGCGCGATCGGCGGCCCACAGCAGCGCGAGCGCGAGCGCCGGATAGAACGCCAGCTCGTGAAACTCTTCGAAAGCGATCGAGAGCAGCGGCGGATAGAGCAGCGCGAGCACGCCGGCGCGAACCGCCCAGGTTTCACCGGCATACGTGCGCACGATGGCCGCAAGCGGAATCGCTGAAATAGCGATGAGCACGACTTGCACGATTTGAATCGAGAGCGGCGATCGCGTGATTGCGACGATTGGCCACAGCACGGCGAGAATCGGCGACCAGTGGAAATGGAAGTGCGTTCCGAATTCCGGGCCGTCGGCAAAACCGCGCGCTGCGTTCAGCGCGATTTGCGCGAACGTGCCGGTATCGGTGCCGAAGCTCCACACGTTCCAGCGGATGACGACAAGCGCGCTCATCACGATGATTACCACCGCGATGGGGGCGCCGAGCGAGCGTCGCATAGCGCTCATTTCGCCATCTTGTCCGTCAGAACCAGGACGATTATTGTTTCACTCGCGAATTGCAGGGGCCGCATAGAGCGCCACGAACCTATGCTGGTCGATTTTTGCCGACGTAGCTCAGCTGGCCAGAGCATTGCTTTCGTAAAGCAAGGGTCCTCGGTTCGAATCCGAGCGTCGGCTCCACGATTCAAAAAAGATTGCGGTTCATGCGATCTTTTTTATTATTTTCAGAGCAAGGAGAGTGGCGCAGCATTTCGAACATATGTTCGTATGCGTAAGCGGGTTACAGCAAGGTGCCGGCGCGAGTCGTGCGCCAAAAAACTGAAGCGAAGCTGCTTCATCTACTGCTCGGTGAAGTGCCAGCAAGCGTATCAGTACGAACAGTACATCGCAAAGTGGTTAGCCGGTATTATCAACGGCTCAAAGGCAGGCGGCGAGGATATCTCAAGCCACGTTCGGCGCTACGTCATGGAAACCGGCGGATTCCAGTGCAGCGTTTGCGGATAGAGGTGGCCCCGGTTTTTTGAACAGAACGTCGCCCATCTATAAGTGATTGCTCCGCTCAGTTACGCCGCCTCGGCGGCGGGTGAGTTGAAGTATGCTTCGTCCGGGGTGCGTCCGTCAAGCGAAGAGTGCGTCCGAACGCTGTTGTAGAACGTGATGTAGCAACCGATCGAGATCCGGGCCTCGGAACCAGACGCATACGCCTTGAGATAAACTTCCTCGTGTTTGAGCGAGCGCCAGAAGCGTTCGATGAACACGTTGTCGCGCCAGCAGCCCTTGCCGTCCATGCTCAACTGCACGCCGAGCTCTTCGCGGATGAGCGTCACAAAGTCGCCGTCGGTGAATTGGCTGCCCTGGTCGGTGTTAAAGATTTCGGGTTTACCGTGAAGTGCAACCGCTTCGCGCACCGCTTCGATGCAGAAGTCAGTGGTCAAAGTATTCGAGAGTCGCCATGCTAGAACGCGGCGCGTCGCCCAATCGAGAACCGCAAAGAGATAGAGAAAACCGCGCTCCATCGGGATGTACGTGATATCCGCGCACCAAACGTGATTTGGTCGCTCGATCGTCAGGCCACGTAGAAGGTACGGAAAGACCGGGTGTTCGGGATTGCGCTTTGTCGTCTGCTGTTTCTTGCGATAGAGCGCCTCGATCCCCATCAGGCGCATGAAACGCGCCACGTGCCGGCGGCCGACCCGATAGCCTCGTTTCTTGAGCTGGTCGCGCAGCTGTCTCGCCCCCATGAATGGGTAATCCGTGTGAATGCGATCCATCTCGCGCATCAGCTCCAAGTCGCCCTTCGATGGACCGACGGGTGCGTAGTAGAGCGAGCCGCGCGAGAGTTCGAGAAGATCGGCTTGGCGCGTGAGCGAGGAGATCGTGGTCGCGGTCGATCATCGCCTTACGTTCGGGCCGCCGACGCGCCCGAGCGCCTTTTCTAAAAAATCGTTTTCCAGAGTAAGCTGGCCGATCTTCGCGTGTAGCTTCTCGACGTCGACTTCCTCAGTCTTGACGCTGCTGCCATCGAATGCGGAAACGGCGTTCTGGAGGAGTTGAGTCTTCCACTGCGTGATCAGATTGGCGTGGATGTCGAACTTCTTGGAAAGCTCGGCCATGGTGAGTTCGCCGCGAATGGCGAGCAATGCCACCTTTGCCTTAAAGGCCGGCGAGTGATTCCGGCGAGACCGTCGTGCCACGAGATGCTCCTTCTGAAGGCTCTTTCGCCTTCGATGGAGCGAAGTCATCACTTAGGCGCCTGTTCGATTATCCGAGGCCACCTCTGATGGAGCGAACGCAATGCATACACCGGCCGCATTCCGGTGCACGTCGATCACGTTGACGGTAACGCTCGTAACAACCGGCCCGAGAATCTGCGGCTGCTTTGTCCGAACCACCACTCTCTGACCGCAACGTTCGGAAACGCTAACAAAGGCAACGGCCGGGCGGGGCGCAGGTCCCGATATCAAAAAGGCATTCGTTTCTCGCCGTTGATTATTTCGCCGTCTTTCTTTTCGAGGCGGCGCGCGTTCCGATCAACTTCTTGAGGTAATCGCGCAGCACGACGGCCTGATTATACTCCTCATCGTGCGCACCGTACACAAGCGTCACTTTGCCGCGCTTGGCCATTGCCGCGAGTTCTTCCAGCGGTTCGCGCATGCCGGATTTGCGCAGTTCGGCTCGGTAGCGCTTTTCAAACTCGCTCCAGCGCTCCGGGTCATGGCCGAACCATTTGCGCAGCTGCGTGCTCGGCGCAACCTCGCGAAACCAGCCGTCCAAGTGCAATTCTTCCTTGCTCACGCCGCGCGGCCACACGCGGTCGACCAAAATGCGCCGGCCGTCCTTTGACGCGGGTGCTTCGTACGCGCGTTTTAGTGCAATCGACATGTCAAACTTCTACCACAAGGACAGGCGTATGGCACCTGTCCGCGCAATGATGACGGCATGGCCGTTGCCGACCCTGTCATCCCGAGCTCGCAGGAAGAACAGACGCTGCCGCCGCCGCTCAAATGGGCCGGCGGAAAGCGTTGGCTCGTGCGGCATTTGCTCGAGTATTGGAACGGTCATCGGCAGCGCCGTCTGGTCGAACCGTTCGCCGGCGGTCTCGCGGTTACGCTCGGGCTGCAGCCGCGCAGCGCCCTGCTCAATGACGCGAATCCGCACCTGATTGCATTCTACCGGTGGCTGCAACGCGGCCTCGATGTGCGCGGCACTGGCATCACCTTCGCCAACGACCGTGCCGTCTATGCGCACAACCGCACGCGTTTCAACGAACTGATTCGTCAAGGGCAGGGCGACAGCGCCGAGGCTGCCGCGCTGTTCTATTACCTCAACCGCACGGGATACAACGGCCTGTGCCGCTTCAATGCGCGCGGATTCTTCAACGTTCCGTTCGGACGCTACAAGCAGCCGCCGTACCGCGAAGACTTCGAGTCGTATCGACGTGCACTCGCGCCGTACGAATTTACGCACGGCGATTTTGAGGCGTTAACCCTGCGGCGCGGCGATTTCGTCTACGCCGATCCGCCGTATGATGTTGAATTCACATCGTATTCTGCCGGCGGGTTCACGTGGGAAGACCAAAAGCGGCTCGCGCGTTGGCTTGCCTCATATACAGGCCCGGTCGTCGCCTCGAATCAGGCCACGCCGCGTATTTTGCGGTTGTACAAACGCCACGGTTTCGCAATCCGCGCGGTGGATGCGCCGCGGCGCATCAGCTGCGACGGCAATCGCGAGGACGCGAAAGAAATGATCGCGGTGAGGAACATCTGATGGGCATGCTCTTTCCCGGCAGCATCGGCACGAAGACCGGTTCGACACTCGAGGTGACGGTCGAAGCCGTTCTGCTCAACAACAGTTATGCGGTGAGCAAACAGCAAATCGTCGGCAGCAAGCCGGGCGGTGGCCGGCACAAGGCCGACCTCGTGGGCATGCGCCCGAACGGTTCGCAATTCTTGGTGTCGCTCAAGTGGCAGCAGACAACCGGCAGTGCGGAAGAAAAGATTCCGTTCGAAGTCATCAAATTGCTGCACACGCTGCGCGAAAATCCGACGGTGTACGACAAGGCCTACATCGTCGTGGGCGGCGACGGCTTCAATGCTGGACTGATCGACTTCTACCTCTCGGAAGAATTTCGTTCGTACATTCGCGACTCCGAGAAGATCGAGATCCTCACGCTCAACGACATCATGACGCGTGCGAATCGAGGCGCACTCTAGCACCATGTCATCCTGAGGTATCGAAGTGTCCCGAGCGCAGTCGAGGGGCAACTCTCGGTAACACGAGTCGGCAAACGCGCGCATCCTTATAGTGTGCGCAGAAAAGAAAAAAAGCGATCCATCGCCCCTCGACTTCGCTCGGGGTCCTTCGATACCTCAGGATGACAACTGTCGGAACCTCAGGCACATACCTCAAAAAGGGGTATACGTTCCCCATGATTGCCGCCGCATTGCTTGCGGCCGTTTCCACCTGGCCGATGTACCAATATCGCGCCGATCACAACGCAGTCTTTTCCGCTCCGGCTCTGCGTGTTGCTTGGGCGCGGCGACTCGGCGGAAAAATCAACGGCGGCCTTGCCTTTGCCGATGGCACGCTCTTCGTCGAATCCTTCGACCGGCGAGTAAGCGCGCTCGATGCGCGTACCGGGCGCATTCTTTGGTCGATGCCGGTTTCGAACGTCGTGATGACGACGCCGATCGTCGCCGACCATCTCGTCATCGTCGGCACCGGGACGAGTGCCGTGCTAACGGAGACGGCGACGAAGCTGATTTGGGGGCGGCCCGGCGGTGATGAAATCATCGCGCTGGATCAAGGCAGCGGCCGCATCCGCTGGCGCCGTTCGACCGTCGGCGAGGACATGCCGAGCCCGGCGCTGGTGAACGTGCAGGGTACGGATGCCGTTGTGTTTGCAAACGGCGACGATCATCTGCGCGCATGGGGTGTGCGCGACGGGCATCCGCTGTGGGAATACGCCGTGAACGGGATGTCGTCGATGAGTTCCGCCGCGGTGGATCGCGGCCGTGCCTTCGTCGTTATCGGCGACGGATCGCATTCCGGAACGCAGGATCATCTCATCGCCGTCGATCCGAACGACGGACGCGTGCTCTGGGGTGCGCCCTACGGCAACGCGGATTGCTCGCCGGCAATCGCGGACGGAATCGTCTTCGTCGAAGGATCGAATGCCGACGTCAACCACGCGCAGCCGAACGCGTTCAATGATGTCGCGGCGGTCGACGAGGGGACCGGAAAGGCGCGTTGGCGCTGGTATTCGGCGTACGGAACGTTTACGAGTGCCGGTTCCGATGAAGAAGGCGTCGCCGGGCTGGCGGCGGACGGCGCGTTTTACGAGGGAATTCCCGCGACAAATCAGTTTGTCTCATTCGACGGGCGAAGCGGCGCGGTGCGATGGGTGATTCGAACAGGCGGTCCCGTAAAGATGAGCGCGGTCGAGAAAGACGGGCGCCTCTACTTCGGCGACACGGCGGGGACGTTCTACGTCGTCGACGCGCACACCGGGCGCGTGCTATCGCGGCGCAGGTATCCGTCCCTTTTCAGCGTGTCGTCGCCGGTGATTTTCGGCGATACGCTCTACGTCGCGAACGACGACGTCGTGCGCGCTATCCCATTGGCACGAATGTAAGCGCCAAGCCGTCGATGCAGTAACGCAGCCCTGTCGGCGGCGGCCCGTCGTCGAACACGTGCCCCAGATGTCCGCCGCACTGACGGCAATGCACTTCCGTCCGCGGTACGCCGATGTCGTAATCGGCGCGCGTCAAAATCGCGTTCGGCAGCGGGCGATAGAAACTCGGCCAACCGTCGCCGCTATCGTATTTCGTCTTCGATGAAAACAGCGGCAGCGAACAGCCTGCGCAGCGATACGTCCCCGCGCGATGCTCGCTCAGCAACGGACTGCTGTTCGGCGTCTCCGTGCCGTTCTGCCGCAAAATCGCATAGCGATCGGGCCCGAGGATTTTGTGCCATTCGGCGTCCGTATGCGTAACCGCATACTTCGCGCTGTCTTGTGCGCGGCCGCGTTTCGCGGCGAACACCGCAATGCCGAAGGCTGCGGCGCCACTCAGCCACGCTGCGCGACTGACCGGCTGTGGATGGAGTTCCGTACCGTGGATTCGCTGCGTGGACTCCGTCCGCAGCCGGTCTAGGGTTTCACGTGGCATGCGACACCATGCCTTTCAAAATAGCGCTGATGATATTCTTCCGCGGGAAAGAAGGCCGGCGCGTCGACGATTTCGGTGACGATCGGCCGCGAGTGATTTTGCTGTTCGCGCCCGAGCGACGCTTGAGCGCGCTCGCGTTGATCCGCATCGTGCACGAAGATGACCGAGCGGTATTGCGAACCGACGTCCGGGCCTTGCCGGTTGCGTGTCGTCGGGTCGTGCATCTCCCAGAACGCGCGCAGCAGATCGTCGTAGCTCACGCGTTCCTCGTCGTACGTAACTTGGACGGCTTCCGCGTGTCCCGTCATGTCGCTGCAGACGTCCCGGTAGGACGGGTTCTCGGTATGGCCGCCCGTGTATCCGCTGATCGCTTCGATTACCCCTGGAACTTGGCGGAAGGCCGCTTCAACGCCCCAGAAGCATCCGGCTGCGAAGGTGGCCGTTTCGATTTTGCTCATGCACTCTAGGAACGCCGCTCGGCCTCGCTCGGATTCATTTGCCAGAACTGCAGCCCCATCGGCAATGCTGCGGGCGCCAGCGGGTAGAGGTCGTAGCCGCTCAAGCCGGGTGGAACGACGGCACCCAGCCGCATCGAGTACAAGAAGATGACCGGCACGTCCTCACTGGCCAGGTCTTGATAACGGTCGAGATCGGCGCGAGCTTGCGCGGGAGAGCTGGCGACTCGCGCAGCTTCCATAACGCTGTCGAGCTGCGGATTGCTGTAATACCCGTAATTGGACCCGCCGACCGACGGCGTCTCTTTTGTGTCGTAGTATTTGTAATCGTCGGTGTATGGCGGCAGAATGACGCCCTGCAGCGCGAGTTCGAAGTTGCTCGCATGATAGTCGCTGAAGAACGTTTGGATCTCTTCGTTTTGCAAGGTGCATTGAATGCCGACCGCTTGCAGATTTGCCTGCACCAACTGCGCGACATTGCTCGCAACAGCGTCGGTTGCGCCGCCGGTTTTCAGCACGATGCGCAGTGTACTGCCGTCTTTCATCCTTACGCTGCCCTGCATGTGCCATCCCGCAGCGTCGAGCAGTGCTCGAGCTCGAGCGGGATCGTACGGATACTGATGCGTGTGCGGGTCATAGTACGGAGAAAACGCCGGCACGGGTCCATTGAGCACGTTGGCCTGTCCGTTCATAATGCCGCTCGCGATGAATTCGCGGTCGATCGCATACATGAACGCTTGGCGCACGCGCACGTCGCGCATCCACGGGATCTCGGGACTGTGGTAATTCGGTACGAGCCTGAAGATGACGTTCCACGGCCACGTAACGAACTTGTGCTGTCCGCGCAACCGGTCATGCACGTGCCAGAGGTTCGGCGGAATGTCGGTAACGTCGATCTCTCCGGCATCCGCCGCTGCGTACAGCGAATCTTGCTCGGGATAAACGCGAAACGCAATCTTCGAAATGTGCGGCTTCGGACCCCAGTAGGTCGGATTCGGCACAAGGATCAAGTAGGAGTCCGCTACGTTGCGCATGACGCGAAAAGGTCCGCCGACGAGCGGGTGTTGCGAGAATGAGCCGTTGCCTATCAGGAACTTCGCTTCCGCTTGCGAGGCGGGCGGATACTTTGCGAGGACGTGCGCCGGCAAGATGAGCGTGTCGGAGGCGAGCGCGTTTTCCAAAAACGGCGGCGAAGGCTTCGAGAGCAACACCTCGACGGTGTACCGGTTTAACGCGCGCACCGAGCGCATTAGTGCAAAATCGCCGCTCGGAGCAGACGGCAGTGCGGGATTCGTTTCGAGCTCGAGCGTGAAGACGACGTCGCGTGCATCCATCGGCGCGCCGTCCGCCCAAAACGCGCCGCGACGTAAATGCAAGACGTAGCGTTTACCGCCGTTGGTGACGTCGACTTTGTACGCCAAACTCGCAGACCATCGCGGCCGAAGGTCGGAACCCAAACCGATGAGCGGCGAATAGATTTGGTTTTCGATCATGGTCGACGGTGAATCGATGGTGACGTACGGGATGAAGCCTTTCGGTCCGGCGATCCATCCCGCAATCACCATGTTCGGGTCGTGCGTCTCCGCACTCCGCGCCCCACACCCCACGAGGAGCAACGCGACGAGTGTCACCCTGAGCGCCAGCTGTGTCACCATGAGATATCGAAGGGCTGTCGAGGCCATCACGACCCCACGACGGAGCGATCTTCGCGCTCGCGAAGCCAATCACCGATGAAATTGAATGCGCACACGCTGAACAAAATTGCAAAGCCCGGAGGCAAAATCAGCCACCACGCGCCTGCGAAAATATCGCTCTGCGCGCTCGAAAGCAAATTGCCCCACGACGGAACAGGCTCGCGCACGCCGATTCCCAGGTACGAAAGAGCCGTCTCGGCCAGCATCGCACTCGCGATCATGAACGTCGTCGCGGTGATGACCGTTCCGATCGCGTTAGGCACGACGTGCCGGAAGATTATGCGCCGGTCGCCCGCGCCGATCGACCGCGCGGCTTCCACGTACAGTCGCTCTTTGAGGGTCAGCACCTCGCCGCGAACCAGACGCGCCGGACCGAGCCACGACGTTGCACCAATCACAATCATCAGCGCCACAAGACTTCCTTGAAACATGGCCGCAAGAAAAAGCAGCAAGAAGAGCGTCGGAATGCTGAGCAGCACGTCGACGATGCGCATGAGCAGCGTGTCGACCCAGCGGCCGTAGTAGCCGGATACAGCACCGTACACGGTACCGATGATCATCGCGACCAGTGCCGCGACGACGCCGACGCTCAAGGTGATTCGACCGCCCACGAATAGGCGTGCGAGCTCGTCACGACCCAACCCGTCGGTGCCGAGCAGGTGAGCGGCACTGGGCGCATCGTATGCGTGCGCAACATTCGTTGCGTAGGCATCGACGTGCAAGATTGCCGGGCCTGCAGCGCATGCAACTGCGATAATCGCAATCCAGATAAGACTGATCGCCGCGATCGTCGTGATGCGAATGCGTCGCTTGCGGGGCTGTTCCGACGCCTCGTCGACGGGCAGAACGATGGCGGCTTCAGTCATACCGAACCCGCGGGTCCACCACGCCGTACAGCAGATCGGCCAGTAGATTCCCCAGAACGACAAGCACGGCGGTGATGACGGTCATTCCGAGCAGCGTTGCGTAGTCACGATCCGTTGCGGATTCCCAAAAGAGTTGTCCCATGCCGGGATACGCAAAAATTTGCTCCGTGATGACCGCGCCGCCGAACAGTGCCGGTACCGTCCCGCCGAGCAGTGTGATAAACGGAATGAGCGCGTTGCGAAGCGTGTGCTTAAAGAGCACGCGGCCTTGCGGCAGACCTTTGGCGATTGCGGTGCGTGTATAATCCTCGCGCAACTGCTCGACCATGCTGCCGCGAATGTAGCGGCTCCATCCGGCCATGGAAACGATCGCCAGCGTTGCGGCCGGAAGAACGATGTGCGCAAGACGCGACGGCCAGTCAAATGCCGTCGTGTCGATGCTCTGCAGCCCGCCCACCGGCAGCCATCGCAGCGTAACGGCGAAGACCGCGATCAGAATCGTTCCGAACCAGAATGTGGGCATGGACCATGCGAGAAACACGGCGACGCTCGCCGCGCGATCGAAGGCGGTGTTTCGTTTGTACGCCTGATAGACGCCGAGCGGAACGGCGAGCGCAACGGAAACCAGCAGCGCACAGCCCATGAGAAACATCGTCTGCGGCAATCGTTCACCGATGAGCGCAATTACGGATTGTTGACGAACGTAAGAAAAGCCGAGGTCGCCGTGCAGCAGCGCGGCGATCCAAATTCCGTACTGCTCGGGCCACGGTTTGTCCAATCCGAGCTGGTGCGTAATAGCGGCAATCTGCGCGGGCGTCGCCTGCTGTCCCGCGAGTGCGTACACCGGTCCGCCCGGTGCAAGGTGCAGAAGAAGAAACGTGATGATCGTCACGCCCACCAGCGTTGGAATCGCCAGCAGCAGGCGCCGAACGACGAATGCAGTCATCTTATCGAAGGGTCACCAATCGTATCGCGAGATGGCGCTCCACTGATACGGCTGCGTGCCGTCCCAGGCGAAGAAGATTTCACCGATCGCACCGAGCGCTTTGCTCACCTGCAGCGAAGCCGTGATCTCGCCAGCGGGCGGATAGCCGTTGCGCCCCTCAGCGTCGGTTTGTCCGCCGATGCTGATCGGATCGTTGCTTTGCGTATCTAGGCGCAGCGTGCGATACGAGCCGGTCAAGAGTTGCTTGACTTCTTGCGGCGTCGTTTGGTGGCGCACCATCATGCGCCAATACGACATCGGTTGCAGCACCGAAACAAATCGCGCGATTTGCGGAAACGGATACTTGTTGTTGTCGAGGTGTTCGAGATATGGATCTTCGACGTTCGCCGCGACGAGATACTTCGGGCCAAGTGCTTGGCGCACCGCCTGAGCGTACTTCCAGAGCGCGTCGAGCCCTTGCGGATCGTCACCCAGGAACTCATCGCCGCGCTCGACGTCGATCGCGACGCCGGTGAGCGGCGTTCCTTTCGCCGTGCGATAGTATGCGGTTCGCACCGTTGTCGCCACGTCCCCGAACAGCGTATCGCGTGGGACGGTCCAGCCGATCGTGCCGATACCGTGCGCAGCCAGACCGTCGATGATCGCATCGATGGTCGGCTTTGCTTCGGGCGTGATTTCCCAGTATGCGCCGTACGCTGTGCGCAATTCGATGTAATGCAAGTGCGCTCTCACCGCCTGCGCGACGATCGCTTGCGGATTGAGGTGCTTGAAATAAATCTTGTCGAGCGGATTTGCGGTGAAATAGAGCCACATGCCTTTGCCGGACGCGTTCGAGATGCTCGTTTGCGGCGCCGCCGGCGGTGTTAGCGTCTTCAGCGCGACAGGTGCATAGCCGGCTCGGTACAGCTCGTACCGATAGACGCGATCCGGACGCACATCCGTATCGCGATACGTCGAACTGGGACCCGCGATTACCGCGACCGTCTTGCCGATACCGTTACGGTTGATACGCACGATGCGCGCGAGTTTATTCTCGAGCGGGAACCAGCCGATCTGCACGGCATGCGGCCCAAGTGCTTTGGCGACGACGCGCGGTTCACGCCAGGATCGCGTATCGGTTTGAACCGTAATTGCCGGGAACTGCGGCTGCGTTGAATGCGCGTTCATCGTCAGTACGCCGTCGTGATTTGCGTACAGAATCGCGGACGGCTGCCCGTAACGCAGACGCGTTTGCCACTGGACGAACCCATCCGGCGACGTCCAGTCGACGTTTCCGCCGGCCATCACGCGAGTCGGTTTGCCGCTTGAATCCCAGAAGTGCGCGACGACGAGCCAACGCGCGTTTCCGTCGGGAGAGAAGCCGAGCGGGCGCGACTCGACCGTCATGCGAACAGCGGGTTTTCCCCAGTACACGGGACCGCTTGGCGTTGGAGTGGGAACGGGCGCCGCCGTCGGCGAGGGAGAGGCCTGTGCCAGCAAGCCGGCAAAAAAGAGTGCAGCAGCGAATTTCATCTCACCGGTTCTTCTACGAGAAGAGAGGCGATGCTTTCGCATCGCCCTCTCTTTCATTGTTACATCTTCACGCCCGCCGAAGAAGTAAAACGTACGCGGCGTTGCGGTTGCCGCCGCTGAAGCATGGCGTCTTGTTGTCGACGGTCAAGCCAAAGTAGTAGTTTCGCTTGACGCCGAGTTCTTCATACGCCGTCGTGTTTACGGTCCACCAGCCGTGTGCGATTTGTTCGTTTTGGCGGTGAGTTCTTGGCCGCTGACCGTGTAGACGGCGCGAACGCTTGCAATGGTTTTGAGTGCCGTCTGCATCGTCTGGTTCAGCCGCTGCGTTTGGTCTTGCAAGACGACGATGCCCGGAACCGGCGCGTCCTGAAATCCTTGCTTCTGAGAAACCGTGTGCGTGTCGGGCATCGGATCGAGAATCGAATAGACTTGTCAGATAAAAAAGGGGCGATGCTTTCGCATCGCCCCATGATGTGTGAGTGACACTTTCCTACATCTTCACGCCCGCGAAGAAGTAGAACGTACGGGGCGTTTGCGAGTAGTTTTGGTAAATGAGCGTCCCGGGTGTATCGATAACGCCTGACTGCGGTCCGTCGAACGGTGAACAGCCGGTGCCGTCGCTCGTGCAAGGATAGATGTCCATCGTGTTGTCGAAGAGATTTTGCACGTTGAATCCGAGAACGAACTGTTTCGTCGTTCCGAATTCCTTGTACGCCATGAGGTTTGCCGTCCACCATCCGTGAGCGATCTGCTCGTTCGCGGAAATGTAGGGTTCGCCAACCTTTGGATACGTTACCGTACCGGTATTGAAGAACGTGTCACCTTGGTACGACACGATCGGATCGAAGTGGAAGCCGTTCGAGTGGTAGTCCACCAAGCCGGTAAAGTTCCACAGCGGGTTCGAAAGTGCGCGAACCTTTATTCCCTTGTCGATGATGTTCTGCGGCAATGGGAAGTTGATATACGCCCCCGATATATCGCCTGACGTATCCCAGTAATTGTCATAGGTCAGGGAGAGCCAGAACGACGTCCCTTTTGGTGCGTTGTTGACGCGGTTCACACCGAGTTCAACACCAGTATCTTCCGTGGCGTTGTTGTTCGATAGAATACTGTTCTTAGAAAAGGCCGCCGTGCAGTTTGCGGTACCGATCGTGCAGGGCGTGCAGCCGGTGGTCGTATTGCTCGTGCAGCCGCCGACGAAGTATCCCAGAAACGGCGTGTACTCTGCGTAATAGTTGTGCGTGAAGTTGTGATACGGGCCTACGCGCATCGTGACACCGTCACCGAAGTCATGCGACCACATCAGTTCCGAACTGAAGTTCTGCTGCGGTTCAAACGTCGTGCCGGGCACGAACGGATCGCGCGGATCTCTGCCGGCGTCGAATCCGGAGTAGAGCACTGCAGAATTCGTGTAGATATAGGCGGAGCCGATGAAGTTTGTTGTGCTTCCCGCCGAGAACGACAGCACGTCTTTGGGAGAGAACGTGTACGTGCCGTTAAGCGTGGGATCCCATGCCTTCGCGGTCCACCCACCCGAGTAGATATCGCCCGCCGTCACCGTGCCTTGATTCGTCGGTTGGCCGATATAACCGTTGTCCGCCGGGAAGGCATAGTGGCGTTGAGCGTACGTGATGCCTGGATTGATCATCCATTTTCCGACGTGAAATTCAGGATCGAAATAAGCGAGCGGCTCCGTCGTGTTCACGTCGGAGATTTCGTGGATACCAGGCCACACTGCCTCACCCGTCGGCGTGCCGTTTGGTACGATCAAGAAGGCGTCGGTCGCGTAGTAGTTGAGGAGATTGTCGTTAAACTGATCGCTCACGCCGGCTTTTATCGTGAAGTGATCGTTCACAGCGTTCGTATAATCTGCTCCAACCTGCCAGATGTTCGAACGGCGATTGTCCCACGTACTTTCCGCGCCGTCGACCCATGCGCACTGATCGTAAGGATCGCCACCCGGATATTGCACCGGCGTTCCGGCGACGTACGGATAATTCGGGCATCCGCCCGTGCCGATCGCGCTGTTCCAGCTGTACGGATCTCCCGGGTTCTCGAGACTCGGAATGTTCGGATCCGACATCGGCTGGTCGAAGATGTATTCGTTGTAGTTGTCGTCTACACGGAAATTCAGGAACGAGTGATCGTTGAAGTCATGGTTCCATTGAATCTTGCCGAGGCCGCCATAGTGGTGCCAGAAGTTGCCTTGACCGCTCTTCAGCGGGCTCCACTGGAGGCCGAGCGGGCATGGCTGGCCGTTTGCCGCCGTACCGCCCGTGGCAAAAGTGCCCGTGGTGAAACCATTGTCTGTACCGTTTGGAAAGTTACCGCCGCCTGCCGCCGGTGACCAGGACGATACGGCTCCCGGGCACGGTGAGTAGGCAAGTGGAAGTGGTTCGCCCGGGCTTCGCGTCAGCAGATAGCTGAAGTCGAACTCGCCGAGATCGTTGGTCGCAACGACCTGAATCGTATTTTTTGCATTCGGCCGGTAGAAGAAGTTTCCGACCCAGTTGCGTTCCTTAACAGTTCCAGGGCCGTCGCAGCAAAACACGACGCCCGGAAACGTGTATTCGCCGTAATCGTACTGGTTCGTCGAGTTCACGCCGTTGAAGGCGACATACCACGAGTATCTGTGGTCGGGCGTCGCGCCGCCGTCCTCGAACGAAAGATACTGATTCGCTTCCGGCGAGCTCACTTGTAGGCCGAGAGACGAGAAGCCCGGATACGTTCCGCTCTTCAAAACGGAGTTGAAGTAACCCGTGCCGTTGACCGCGCCGGCTCCCGCGAGACCGCCGGTGTAGACCTCGACATTCTGCAGACCGACGTTCGAGAGATTCGACGTGAAAAATCCGACGATGTCGTCTTGAATTGGAATGCCTTCGAATTCGTAGCCCAAGTCCGTGACTTGGCCGCCGCGGATGCGCGGCTGCGAACCGATCGGCGTCGTCACGCCGGGAGTTACCGCAAGGAAATTATAGATGGTGGACAGCGAGTTCACCGGATTTGTTGCCGCGGCAATTTCCTGCGAGCTCACGTTGTACACGTCTGAGCCTTGGTTGGAGTTCACCAAGTTCGATGGCCCCTTTGCGCTAACCGAGGCAATCGTCTTGAGCTCGGGAGTCATCGTCCGGTTCTCGGTTGCAGTTTGATCTTGGTACACGACCACGCCGGGAACCGAGATTGTGGAGTAGCCCGATTTTTGAAATGACACCGTGTACGTGTCCGGCGTCAGGTTTACTAACGAGTAAAAGCCGTGAGCGTCAGTCGTCGCTGACGCGCTTTGGCTTGGGGAAGCAGCCGTGACGCTCACGTCGGCGATTGGTTTGCCGGACGTATCGGTGACTGTGCCCGTGATGTTACCGGTGGTGCCTGCGTAGGCTGCCTGCGGGATCATCAATCCCATGCAGAGCGTTGCCGCGGCGAGAATTCCCGCCGCCATGCGCCACCCGCTTGAGAGCTGTCTCATATATGTTCTTTAGCTCCGTGAGGCCGACTCGGCGTTGCTCCCGTTGCATCCCGCCGCATGGGCCAGATAAAAGAAAAGCGACCGGCGTGGTCCCACGCGCGTTCGCTAGTGAATAAATATGCTGCTAATCTATCCTTAATCCTGCGAAGGTAGCAGGCTAAACCATAGTTTTTGCAAGCCCTCGCGGCGCGTCGCTTTCAACATACCTTGCGCGCCCGACGTAAAGTGCCAGCATTTGTGCCGCGACAAGCCAAGCCAGTGTGTTGAATGCCTCACCGACCACGGGTCCGAGCAGCGGGATATCGCCGATGTGCCCGCCCATGGTGTAGCGTAGGCTCTCTGCCTGAAGGGCTTCGACCAGGGGCCGATTGACGACGTTGCGTGCAACCTCATCGACAATGCCAATTATTGCGCACGATGGATCGAGCATTGCTGCACTGCCGTGCCGGAATTCGCCCGCGGAAAACCCCTCCGCGTGAATGTAGCTCGCTTCCTTTAACTTTAGGGCGCATTCATTCGCAACCGGAACGCCGTAGCCCGCAGCCACGATCACGACGCTGCGGCGGCGTGCGATGCGCTGCGCTGCGTCCTGCACAGCCTCGACCTCGCGGCCATCGAGCCAGCTGCGAACGTCTTCCGCCGTCTCCGTAAGCGTGTGCGCGCTGCGCGTGTGCGATCCGGACATTAGCCCCGCGGCCCAGAGCAGAATCGCGGCGGTTGCGGTAACGCTCTTGCTCGCCGGCACGGCCACCTCGGGACCAGCGCCGAGATCGATCGTCAGATTCGCCCGATCTCCGAGCGGCGAATCGGGTGTGTTTGTCAGGGCAATGAGTTCTTTGGGGGCCAAAATGTCGAGCGCTTCGAGCAGGTCCGTCGAGCGGCCGCTCTGCGAGCACGCGATGACGATGGCGTTGCGATAGGCCACGTTGTCGAGCGGCGCTTCGGTTGCCGCGAGCGCGTGTGCCCGTATGCCGCGCCGCCTGAGCGCCAAGGCGCCGAGTTGGGCCATGAACAGCGAACTGCCACTGCCTAGGAGCACCACGTCGCGGCCTTTAATGGCCCGCGCGAGGGTTGCGGCATTGTTCGACACGGCGATGCCGCGCCAGACGTCCGGCTGCTCGCGGATCTCGCGTTCAAAATGTGCTCCCAGCATTACAGGGAGGCAAGGTGCGCGAGCAGGTCGCCCCGCACCTTTGCCAGCGCCGCCGGTCCCCCCGGCAGCTGCTCGCCCATCCACTGGTTGACCAGCAGGGAGAACGTGACAGGCCCGTGCGTGCGGGTTTTGACGAATCCTGATATCGTGCGCACGTGACTGATGCTGCCGGTCTTGGCGAACACATTGTATTCCGCAGCCGTGCCAAGATATGAATGTTCCAGCGTGCCTCGAACGCCGGCGACGGGCAGCGCATCGAGCATGATTTCGCGATTTGGGCCGTTCCAGTCGTACTGCAGAATCGTGACGAGATCGCGGGGCGTGATGCGGTCGTATGACGAGAGCCCCGAACCATCGGCGATGGTCACGGTATTGACGTCGATCCCGAGCGAACGTAAAAAGGCTTGTTCGAGCTTGATGCCGTTGTCGTCGGTGCCGGGTTCGCCCGCTTGAACGACGCCCAGTTCTTTGAGAAACAACTCGCCCATCAGGTTGTCGCTGGGGTACCAGAAGAGCTGCATCAGTTTCGGCAACTTGTCTGAGTCGTGTGTCCAGAGCACCGTCGCACTCGCAGGCATTTTGCCGTCCTTCACGCCGCCGGCGACTGTAACTCCATGCGCGGCGAGCGCGCGTTGAAACACGTCGCCCGCGTAGCTTTCCGGATCGGGAACGGCCGGAATCGCATCGCCGGATTCTTTCGAGCCGAGGGGATAGCTGCCGGTGACTTCAATCGTTTGCGGCTTGTCCCACTCCCGCGCGAGATCCGACGTGTCTTTGGATCCGGCCGGTCCGGTGACGAGTTCGTTGTCGATCGTGTACGTGCTGGATTGCGGCCAAACACGCAGCGTCGCAAGTGCTCCGGGCTGCGCACCCGGCGAAAACGTCATGTGTACGGTGCCTTCCTCTAATTCGAGGGCGGTCACCACGGGGGCGTAATAATACGGAAGGTCGTCCCACGACCAGCCATACCCGTAGCGCTGCGAATCGTATCGCGACGCATCGGTAACGAGCGCGCCGTTGACGTGTTTGATGCCTTGCGCGGCAAGCGCCGCCGCCGCATCGTCCAGATCTTTTGCGGTCAGGTGCGCGTCGCCGCCCCCGTGCAAGTACAGGTTTCCGCTGATGACGCCGTTCTGCGCAGGTGTGTCGCTCGCGACGTTGGTGACGAACGTGAAATTCGCGCCGAGACGCTGCATCGAGGCGGAGCCGACGACCAATTTAAAATTCGATGCAGGCATAAACTCCTGATCGGCGCTCTGCGAATACAGCAGCGTGCCGCGCACCGTGTCCTGCGCTAGAAAACCGACTTGCGCGCCGCGCAGCGCCGGCGCGGCCATAATGTGCTGCACCGCCCTGCGCAGTTGCGCAATTTCTCTTGCAGTCCACGGCACGCCGCCGGGCGCCGGATTGACCACGGGCGGAGGCGGCGTCGGACTGAGCGACGGCGACGGACTGGGCGCGGGCGTCGCACCGATAAGCGCACACGCGCAGACGAGTAAAAGCAGCACTTTATACATCGCAATCGCTCCGCAGGACGTCGTCGATCGATTCGCGCCGCGCGATGAGCCGGTGCGTCCCTTCGCGTACCGCGACGACGGCGGGACGGGTGAAGCGGTTGTAATTGCTGGCCATGCTGTACGTATATGCTCCTGTAGTGCACATCGCGAGGAGCTCGCCGGCACGCAAATCTGCCGGAAGCTGCGCGATGCCGAGTCGGTCGTTTTCGCAGGTGCGCCCGCACAGCACCGTTTCGGCGGTGCTCGCGCTTTCACGCGATGCCGCAACGACGTGATGATACGCATCGTAGAGTGCCGGGCGCGGATTTTCGTATACGCCGCCGTCGACGATCGCGTAGGGGCGTCCGAAGTTCGATTTCACCGCCATCACGGTGTAGAGTGACGTTCCCGCGTTCGCGATGAGCGCGCGCCCGGGTTCGATGCCGATACGCGGAACGGGCATGCGCAGGCGGTTTGCCTCGTGCGCAATCGTTTCCGAGATTGCTCGCAGCGTCGCCGGGATGTCGAGCGCGGACGGCTCCTCCGGATGGGTTTGTACGCCGAAGCCTCCGCCAACGATGATCTGCTCGGGCGGCAGGCCGATTTGCGCAAAGCGCGCCGCTTGTTCCATCAAGGCGCGCGCATTTGCAATGAAGGCGCCTTCTTCGTAAATCTGGGAACCGATGTGGGCGTGCAGGCCGAGAAATTTCAGATTGCGAGTATCCGGCAGTATTCGAATCGCTTCGCCCAAAGCCGGCGGGTCGAATCCGAACTTGGTTTTGTCGCCGCTGGTCCGCACGAATTCGTGCGTGTGAGCCTCGATGCCGGTATTCACGCGGAGCAACAGCGATATCGGCTGGTTAACGGAACCTCGCCTCGCAAGCCGCCGCAGTTCGTCGAGATTGTCGACGATGGTGCGCCCGACGCGCCCGTCCGCGGCGGCGTCGAGTTCGTCTTCGGTTTTGCCGCAGCCGTGCATATTGATGCGCTCGGCGGGAAACAGCGCTCGTTCGGCTGCCGTGAGTTCGCCGAGCGAACAAACGTCGAGATGCAGCGGAGTGTGCTTCATATGCCGGGCGAGCGCGACGAGCAGCAGCGCCTTGCCTGCGTAGGCGACCTCGATGCCGTGCGCTGCCGCCGTTTCGCAGAATGCCGCGATTGCGGCATCGAGTACCGCGTAGTCGAGCACGAAGAGCGGCGTGCCATACTGCTGCGCCAATTCGCGCACGCTCGTGCTGCCGATGTGCAACTCGCCGCCGCGTCTGCTGTGTCCGGGCGCCAGCGCATCTTGCCAATACATGGAAAATTTCACTTTGTTGTTACGGGAGCCCGATGCCTGCCGTCAAAGCATTACGCGTGATGACTGAACGCGCCGTCGAGAACCGTATTGAAACCTATCCGCATTGGAAACTGCACGAGTGGACGCCGGCTCTGCCGACGGGACGAATCGAGCGCATCTACACGCATTGGTCCGCGCACGATTATCAGTCGGTGTTTCCGGCCTACCACTTTTGCGTCGCGACGGATGAAGCGGGTGAACTGCTGGTCGTGAACACGCACGACGTGCGTGAGAACATGCGCGACGTCTACAGCGCGCCGGACGAACCGTACGCGCCGCATACGCGCGGGCGCAATTCGCACGCGCTCGGCATCTCGATCATGGCGATGGAAGGCGCGAAGCCGCACGATTTCGGAACGTATCCGCTCACCGAAGCATTGATCGACGGCCTCTGCCTGCTCGGCGCGAAGCTTGCGAAGTATTACGGCGTTCCGATTGACGCCGAACACGTTATGTCGCATGCCGAGGCGGCGCTGCACGACGGATATTTCGGCACGGAGCCGCAAGAGCGGTGGGACATCGCCCGCCTGAGCGCGGAAGACCGCCCGCTCGTGCCGCAAGACGGCATCGACGTGGGTGAAGAGCTGCGCACGCGCATGCGGCGCTTCTTCGCGAATTTGTGAATAAGCAGCGGTTCGAAGCGTTTTCCGACGGTGTTTTCGCTTTTGCCGCAACGCTGCTGGTTCTAGGCTTTGCATTGCCGCGCGCCCGGTACGAGCACGATGCGGGCCTTACGACGGCGCTTCTCCACTTATGGCCGAATCTCGTCGCATACGGGCTGAGCTTCGCCGTCATCGGCATCATGTGGCAGAATCATCACGCGCTCTTTCGCTTCGTCGAGCGAATCGATCGCAGGACGGTGTTCCTCAATCTGTTGCTGCTCGCCGCGACCGCATTCATTCCGTTCGCAACCAGCACGCTCGGTTCGTATCCGACGTTCAAGGCGGCGGCGTTTTTGTACGGCTTGACGCTTTCGACTTCAGGCGGCGTGTACAATTTGATGATCGTCCGTCTCGTGCGAAATCGGGCGTTTTCGGCGGGCGTGGGTGATACGTTCATCGCCGGAACGGTACGGGCGTATCGCGTCGGATGGGTGACGTACGTTATCGCGACGATCGTTGCATTGTTTTGGCCGGTGGCCGCGTTTGCAGCATACGTGGCAATCGTCCTGTACTACCTCGTGCCGCGAGGAATCGACGCCGACATCCCGTCATCCTGAGGTATCGAAGGACCCTGAGCTTGTCGAAGAGAGGCTCCGCAGTTCCTCGATGCGCGCGAACGCGCGCCGCACGTGCGGTATGACGATCGACCCGCCGACGACGAGTCCCACGTTCATCGCGTCATGCAGTTCGGCATCGCTCATACCGAGCGCGACGCATTGACCCAGATTGTACGTCACGCAATCGTCGCAGCGAAGCACGAGTGAGGCTACCAAGCCGATGAGTTCCTTCGTGCGCTGCGGCAGCGCGCCGTCTTCGTACGCACGTGTGTCCAGATTGAAAAAGCGCTTGATGCCCAGATGTTCCGAATCGAGAATCTTTTCGTTCATCCTGCGGCGGAACTCGTTCCATTCGTGAATGTCGTGCGGGTCGTCCGACATGCGATCCTACCGCGCGGGGGCGAGCGGCGCGAACTGCGCGAGAAAGCTATCGATTAGCGCCGCGCCGACGCCTGCGTCGGTGAAGCGTTTGACGAGCGATTCCGACGTGGGCGAGGGCAATACGCACATGAACGGACTCCCCGTCCCGCTACCGCGAATCGACACGTGTTCTGCGGCTGCAGGGACGAGCGCCGTTTCGTACGGTGCAAGCAGCGCAGAACCGTCGTCGCACCGAAGGTCCAAGCCTTCGTTCAATGCGGTGATGATGAGGGGACGATTGCGCGTGCTCATCGACGCAGGCGTCTCCGTCGCGATGACCCGCTCGACGAGAAAGTGCGAGTCGGCGATGAGCGCCGTGCGCGAAAAACCTTCTGCGGCGTAAGTCAACTCCTCGAGCGAATGATCGGCGCTCATGGCGTGGTAGTCCAGGACGTCGGCCGCTTTTTCGATGTGCAGCTGCCGCGGCTTTCCGTCTGCGCCCACGCGGTTCCAATCGAACATCCGGTAGGTGAGATCGCTGGCTTGCTGCGTTTCGTACAACGTGACGCCGGCACCGATCGCGTGCACGCGTCCGGCGGGAATATAAAATGCGTCGCCCGCCTTTACCGGAACGCGGCGCAGAATGTCCCCGAGGGTACCGTCCGCGACTCGGCGTTCGTACTCTTCACGGCTCGTGTCGCGCGACCAGCCCATCACCAGTTCCGATCCCGGCTGCGCTTCTAGGACATACCAGCACTCGGTCTTCCCGTTGGGCTGGTGCTCGACGCGCCGCGCGTAGGCATCGTCCGGGTGGACTTGCACCGAAAGCCAATCGTGCGCGGTGATGATCTTCGTGAGAATCGGAAACGTCTGCGCGGGATCGAGATCGCCGAGGAACTGCGGGCCCAAATGCCGGCGCAACTGCGCGATACTTTCACCAGCAAGAGGACCATTCAGGACGACGTTGGCGTCCCAGCATTCCCACGACTCGCCCCAGGTTTGCGCCGGATCGCCGTATTTGCCGAAACGCTCCACGAGCTCGCTGCCGCCCCAAATCGCGGACGCAAGTTTCGGTTGCAAAACGTACGGATACAGCATCGTCGCGTCAGGCATCTTGAATCAACTCCGCTCGCAATAGTCCTCTTGCGGAATTACCCACATAGACGGCATCCGCCTTGGCCAAATCAGCCGGAAAAAGGGTGCGTTCCACGGCGCGACCTTGGGATACGAGGCTGCGGCGCAAGATTCCCGGCAAGACACCGGCGCTGCGCGGCGGCGTGCACAACGTCTCGCCGAATCGAACGAACAGCGTGGTGCGCGCGCCTTCGGTGAGTTCGCCGCGCTGATTCCGAAGCAGCGCATCGAAGCACCCGCGGGACCGGGCTTCTTGCGCGGCTTGCTCGTGCAGCGGCCGCCACGCGGTTTTGTGCGCGAGGAACGGGTCGTCGGAGCGCACGCAGACCGACGCCATGCAGATGCGAACGGGCTCGTGCGTTACGGACAACGGCTCCGCTCGGAGATGGAGTTGGTCGTGGTTGGCGCGCACGCGAACGAGCTGCGGATCGGTCGAAACGTTGAGGGCGCGGATTTGTGAGAGCAACGCGTCGCGTTCGATAGTCCACCCAAACGCTTGCGCGGAGTCGGCAAGTCGCTCCGTATGGGCCGGCGCGTCGCTCGCATCGGGGCCGCAGCGCAGCGTCTCCAAAATCGTGAATCCGTCGTGCGCGGGCGCGAGAAAACGGGCCTTCAAGAAAATTTCCGACCACTCGTCCGAGGGATCCGAATCACTGACGATGCCGCCGCCGGCGTCGAAGCGCCCTGCCGGCGCATCCCGCTCGAACTGCAGCGTCCGAATGGGCACGTTCCACCAGCCGCGCCGCTGCGGCGAAAGATAGCCGATGCTGCCGGTGTAAAATCCGCGCGGCTGCCCCTCGACGCTCGCGATGTGCTGCATCGCCGCACGTTTCGGTGCGCCGGTGACGCTGCCGCACGGGAACGTCGCGCGCAGAATTTCCGCGAACGAATTCGTGCGCAAGGTGCCGCAAATCGTTGAGGTCATCGTCGCGAACGTGGGGTACCGTTCCACTTCGAAAAGACGCGCAACCCGCACGCCCGTGCACACGCGGTGCAGATCGTTGCGAAGCAGGTCGACGATCATCAGATGCTCCGCGCGGTTCTTTTCGTTCTGCAGCAATTCAGGCTTTGCGAGCGGTGCCGTGCCCTTCATGGGCTTCGTGCTGATCCGGCCGCCGTCGAAGCGCAGAAACAATTCGGGCGAGATCGAAACGATGCTCAACCGATCGCTCTCGACGTATGCGGCGTAACGCGCTCTTGCGCGTCGAACGAGAAAGCGGTACAGATCGAACGGATCGCCGGAAAACGCGACGTCGAACGGCACAGTGTAGTTCACTTGATACACTTCGCCGTCGGTAATGCGCGTGCGCAAATGCTCGACTCGCGACGAGTACTCCGCGCGATCGACGCGGCATAGCGGCGCCGACATGGAGAATCGTGCGGCGTTGCGCTCGAGATTGCGCCGTTTCGGCGATTTGAATGCGCCAAGAAGCAGCAGCGGCAGCTGCGGTGCATGCGCGTCTATGCCGTGCAGCAGCGCGCCGAGTTCATATGAAAGCGTGCCGGCGACGTAGTAGCCGTCGTTCAGTGCATCGTCGGCGGCGTCAAGAGCATTCAGCGCGCCGTCAAGCGTGCGGGGCGACCAGATACGAACCGGGTTGTCGAATATGAGTGCCGGCTCCAAGCCAGCAACCACGCGCAAGGTCATGCGCGCGGGGCATTACTGCAGGTTTGCGTGCTCTCCTCGTTCGACGATCGCTTTGAAGCGGCGCAGATCGTCATTGACGGCGCTCTGCGGATCGTCGCCGAGAATCCGCGCCATCGACGCGCCCACATAGCGCGCAGGCGGCGCGTATTCGAGCACGACGCGGACCTCCGTGAGCCCGTCGCGCTGATCGAAATGGACCGAACCTGCATGGTGTATGGCGGAACCCGGCAGCGAACGCCATGCAATCAGTTGTCCGGGGACGTCGTTGATGATCTCCGCCTCCCAGGTAACGCGATTGCCGACCGGGGCCCGCACGCGCCAGCGCGATCGCCGATCCGTGAGCGCGGTGACTTCGTCGATGTGCTCCATGAATTGCGGGAGCGTATCCAGCCGCCGCCAGAAGTCGTAGAGTTGGCGCGCCGGCAAGGCAACGGCGATTGAGGACTCGACACGCACGCCGGTTCCGTACGGCACGCTCGCTAGCGGATTATGGTAGACGCCCTTGCGCTGCGCGGTATCGATGCCGAGGGCGCCGTAGACGGGGCAATATCCGGTGACGCCGCGGTAGAGCAAGAGTGCCGAACCCGCGCCGGCCAACCCGCCGAAAACGTCGCGCCGCCGCACCGCGCCGTACAGCAGCAAGCCGCCGATTCCCACGGATATCCAGCGCTCAACCGCGCCGACATTACGAGCGTCGTGCATATGGTAACTCTCCCTGTCGCATTATCTCACGAATCCGGCAGCTCTACGCGCCCGGGGCCGGCAGGCCGTTTCGCCGAAGAGGGCGCCGTGCAAATGTTCATCGGGATCGGATCGAACCTGGGCGACCGGCAAGCGAATATTTTAGCGGCGTTGCAGCGCTTGCGCGCCCGCGCCGAGGTTCGGGCGGTTTCGGCATTCTATGAAAGCGAGGCGGCGGACGGTGCGGAGGGTCCGGCGTTCCTCAACGTTGCGGCCGAGATCGAAACGCCGCTCGACCGCGCGGGATTCGAACGATTCGCGCGCGACGTCGAGGCCGCGCTGGGGCGCTTGCGCACGCGCAAACTGGCAGCGCGTGCCATCGACATCGACGTGCTGTGGGCCGATGGATACGTCCATCCCAATCTGCTGCAGCGGCGCTACAACCTCGTGCCGCTCGCGGAGATTGCGCCGCATTTGAAACTGCCCTTGGGAGATGGGAATGGCGCTTCGACAGGCTCAGCACAGGCCGTTCGGCGCCGCGCGCGTTCGCTGCATTTCAATGCCAATCGCCAGGAAGAGGCGCCCGACGTGCGCCTCTCGCTCAGTCGCGTTGGGGTTTCGGGCGTGCGCCGCATCGTGCATCTGCAGGTGGACGGCAAAGAGCGCGTATTCAACGGCGAGTTCACGATGGTTGCGGATCTCGCGCCGCACAAAGCGGGCGTCCATATGTCGCGCTTTAGCGAGATCTTAGAAGAAGCCGCTCTCGACGTGCTTGCGCGCGAGCATCCTGCGCGGATAGAACGGATCGTCGAGGCAATCGCGAAGGAGATCGTGCAATCGCAGCGCGCGATTCGCGCGGACGTGCGGCTGCGCGCGGATTTCGGCTTGGAACGCTGGACGCCGGTGAGCGGCAAGCGCGGAGAGGAAACGTACACGCTCGTCGGTATCGCGCATGCAGACGAACGCGGTACGCGGCGCGTCGTCGGGGTGGAAGCCGAAGGCATGACGGCGTGTCCGTGCGCGCAGCTGATGGTACGCGAACACAGCTTGCGCGAGCTCATCGAAGCGGGTTTTTCAGGGGAAGACGCGGAGCGCGCGCTCGACGCATTGCCGGTTGCCACGCACAATCAGCGCGGAAAGGGCAGCGTGCTCATCGGCGTCGATCCGGAGCACGCGGACGCCGTACGCGCCGAAGACCTGGTCGAGATTGTCGAAAACGCGATGTCCAGCGAAACGTACGATCTGCTCAAGCGACCGGATGAATTCTTCATCGTCAACAAAGCGCATCATAATCCGAAGTTCGTCGAAGACGTAGTTCGAGGTATCCTCGCGAGTGCGCTCGACATGTATCCGGATTTCGGTGACTCCACGTTCATCGCGGCCAGTCAAGTGAACTACGAATCGATCCACAAGCACGACGCGTTCGCCGAAGCCTGCGGCACGTTCGGCGAATTTCGCGAAGAGCTGCGCACGGGCGAATACGTGACGCAGAAAACAGACCTTGCGGCGTGGCTTGGAACGCGCCCGTCACCCGTGCTCGTGTAAGACGGCTAACCGGCCGCGCCCGGTTTAGGAAAGAGGGCTCATACCTCTGTTGCCCCGCTGCTAGTACGATAGAACTGGTTGCTGCGAGGGATGACTATGGCCTATCGCTCGGTTTTGCTTTCGACGTTGGCGGCCGCACAAGTCCTTTGGGCGGCGCTTCCGGCCTGCGCGGCGCAAGGCGGGCTCAAGCCTGCGCAGATCAGCGAGCTTCGCGCGGTGCCGTTTGCCGTGGTGCCGAACGTCGCGCCGCCCGGGTTTCACATAAAGAGCGTCAAGGTCGACTCTTGGAACCACACCTACACGGTTGTCTACGCGGGCCCCGGGGGCGCCACGATTCGAATATTCGGAAGCCAGCGCAGTGCAGGCTCGGCGGGCGCGCACGCGGCGGGTGCGCCGCAAAAACCGCACGGATTCTTTCAGAAGTTGGCCGGCGCGTTCAGCCATATCGGAAACGCGTCGAATTCGCTGCACGGCGCCGATTCACAGGCGAACGCGAATGCGAATACGCACTCCGGCAAGGCGGGCGAAGAAGAGGAAGAGATGAGCTCGCTCTCCGCCGACAATGACGAACTCGGGCCGGTCAATTTCGCAAGCGCAAGCCGATGCGTCAAGGGCACGAACGATCCGGGGAAGGCGAAAATCAAATCCGCGACGTTTGAGGTGGACGGGTGCAACATGCGCGAACCGGACGCCCTCGTGCGCGCATACCGTTCGCTCGAGCGCGTGCATTAACCGCAATTCGCACGTGAACGCACCCGCGCTCGCAGCGTCGTCAAATCTCACGCGGTCATTTGCGCGCCGGCGCATCGCGCCCGTGCTTATCGTCGTCTCGCTGCTCTTGGCGCTGCACGATGCGGCGGGGTATTTTCGCGCGGACTTGCTAATCGAAGCCGTCGCGCGCGCCGGTATGGCCATGGTTGCCGCCATCATCGTTTATGCGTGGCCCTCGAACGCGCGGTACGAACAGCAGCGCACGCTCCTATTATGGGGCGTCATCGGCTTTTCGTTCGATCTCTTTTGGCAGGAAGCATATGCAGGATCCATTCAAGCGGCGGCAATGGTGCTAAAATACGCCGGCATCGCGTGCGGTCTGACGAGTTTTCTGGCACTCATCGCCTCATTCGGTAACGGCGAACGCTACCGCAAGCTGCGCGCGTTCACCGCTAATCGGCTTGCGCCGGTTCTTGGCGTAGCAGTTTTCGCCGTCGGCGTGATCCATGGTGCGCTTTGGATTGCCGACTGCGGCCCCGCTGTGGGCCGCTGCTACGTCAGCGACGCGCTGTCATTTTCGATGTACCGGACATATTTTGCGTTAGACTCTGCGATGCGCGTCGCGATTTTCGCTGCGGCCGCAGCTGCGCTCGTATCGTCGCGGGAAAACCTCCAACGCTTGCTGCTCGTCGCCGTTTCCTCTGCCGTGCTTGCAGCCGGGACGGCTATCGACTTTCTCGCGCGCCTTCATCCGCTTCCCGGCCTCGCCGTATTCGCGTTGCAAATCTTCGACGCGGCTTGCACGCTGCTGTTCGTCATCGGCCTGCTCGTCGCCATCGGTCGCAAGACGATGTTCGACGTCGCGTTCGCCTTCTCGAGCGGCGTGGTGAACACGGTGACGTTTCTCCTGTTGCTCACCATTATTGCCGGCATCCAGCTGCGGTTCGGTTTTTTACCCGTCGCATTCGCAGTGCTCGTCTGGTTCGTTACGGCGTATGTGCTGTGGCTCTGCCCATCAGGCGTAACCACCGTCGCGCTGCGCCAAGCCGGAATTTACGTCGCCGCGATGTTGGCTTTTTATGGGATCTTCATTCTCGTCGAGAGCTTGACGCATTGGAAGGGGCACGACCCGCTGGCCGACCTGCTGGGGCGGATTTGGCCACAAGCGGCGAAGCGGCTTCCCTCGGAATTGGTGGGCGATATCGGCCTGGCCGCAATCGGCGTGCTGGGACTCAGCCGTTTGGAGGACGGCGCCAAGGAATGGATCGCCGAACGGTTTACGCCGGAAGAGGACAAGCCGTTCGCGTTGATACGGCATTTTCGCAAAGGTCTTTCACTCTTCACCGAGGCAGCCGAACTCGAGCGCATGCTGGTGCACATGGTCGCCACCAATGTGAAAGCCGAATTCAGCCACGTGTTTCTGCACCACGACGCGCAGCACTATGAAGCGCAGGCGTCGTATCCGGAATCTCTGCAGCAGCCTCCGGAAGTTCTCGTCGACACGCTTCCTCCGGACGTGCAGGGCGGAAAATGCCGCCGGCAAGAGTTGCCGAGTGCTTGCGTGCCGCAAGCGACGATCGTGCCGACGATGTTCGCGCCCAAGCGCGGGCAACTCTTCGGATTTCTCGCGTTGGGGCCGAAGCGCAGCGAGCATGGTGAAGACTACACGCACCGCGAGAGAAAGGAGCTTCACGAGTTGGGGAACGATGCGGCCGCGGCCTTGTATGAGCTGCGGGGGCGATCATGAGCCGCGCGCTGGGTCTGTTCGCGCTTACAGCCGCGGTGCTGTTTTGCAGCGCCCCGGTTTGCGCGGATCAGCACGCCGACGACGCCGCGATGGGGCGGCAAGTTTACAACGATCTGCGCAGTAAAGATCAAATCGTGTCGAATTCGCCATACAATCACGTTCTGCAGCAGGTCGGGCGGCGAATCGCAGCGGCGGCAGGACGGCAATGGTACGTCGAACGCTTTTACGTGATCCGCGGAAATCAAATGAATGCGTTTTCGGCGCCGGGCGGATACGTGTTCGTCAACGAAGGCCTTTTACGAAACGTCGACAACGCGGACGAGCTGGCGAACGTTCTCGGCCACGAGACGGCGCATCTCGTTCTCGGTCATGTCGGCGCGCGCGCCCAACAGCAGAAGCGGCGGAACCTCGTCTACAACATCGGACATTTCTTTACGAAGACCGCTTCGCAGGGGGCGCAAAACACGTTCAACGCCGCAACTCAAGCTGGAAACTACACGTTTCTCGGCTTTACGCGCGATCAGGAGTATCAAGCCGATCAAACCGGCGCAATGCTCGCGATGCGCGCGGGATACGACCCGTGGGGAGCGATTTGGTTCTTTCAGGAAACGGAACGTATGTACGGCGACGCCGGCTACGAGCAATACGTGCAACAGCATCCATCCACGAAGGACCGCATTGCGCGATTGGAGCGCTACTTTGCCGCGAATCCGCGCACGTTCGGACGCTGGCCGCGACGGCTGACGAATCGCAGCGGCCTTCCGATGACCTGAGCCGCTAGGCCTGTTCCAGCGCTTCGATTCGCGATTTCAGCGACGGATGCGTTGAGAACATGAACTCGAACCATGCAGGCTGCTCGTCCTCGGCGAGATTTTGATCGCGCAAGCGGCGGAACGCCGAGGCCCCTGTGAGCGGCGCTTGTGTCGTTTGCAGCGCGAAACGGTCCGCGGCCCATTCGCGCGAGCGCGAAAAGGCGCTGATCGCCGGGCGCAGCGCTTGCGAGATCAGCGAAGCCCAGAGTGATATGCGCGCGAGTTTGCGTGTATCGTTTGTCGAGGACCTCTCCAACAGAAATGTGCCGAATAAAATCACCGTGACGCCGGCTTGCGAAAGCGCGATCATTCGCCACGTGTCCTTCGAAACGAAGTGGCCAAGCTCGTGCGCGACGACGAACTCGATTTCTTCCTCCGGAAAATGCTCGACGAGCGTATCTCCGACCACGATGCGATGCGTGTTGCCGATGCCGATGACGAAAGCGTTCGCCTTTTTGGTTTGCTTGCTCATGTTCATGCGCAGAATCTCAGCCTCGCCGACGCCGTAACGTGCCGCAAGCCTGCGTAGCCGTTGCTCCAGCGGTCCGGTGAGCGGTTCATATGTATTGAACAGCGGCAGGATGTACAGCGGAATCGCGATGTTGGCAAGAAGAAGCAGCGGAAACGCGCCCACACTCGAGATGTAGGGCCAAGAATTCGGAAACTTTCGCAGCACGGCGGCGAGTGCAGTGGCGAGCAGCGCCGCAACGGCGCCGCCGATTGCGCTTTGCTTTGTGTGATCGGCAAGCCACGACGCGGCGGTTTGTTCGCTCAAGCCGTACCGCTTCTCGACGCCGTACCCCTCGACGAAGTCGATCGGTAATTCGCCGAGCGTTTCGAGTGCAGCAACTTGCGCCACGTACGCAGCGGGCCGCAGCCATACGGGCAGGGACGACACGCTTCGTTCCAACCGCGCGCCGATCGGACCGTACGCGAGTGCCGCACTGCCGGCGAGGGAACGCACGAGACCGCTCACCATTAGCGATCGCCGCAGCGCGCCGTATTCCGCGGCATCCCGATCGCGCGACGGCTCGCCGTTTTGCAGCAGATGCAGGGCTTCGACGGCGCGTGCGGCGGCGTATCCGGCCGTCAAACCGGCAGCTATGCCTAGGAGAAAGTGTTGAGCCTTCATTACGTAAAAGTACACCGTATGAAAGATAGCGTGTGGCGAATCCTAGCAGCCTTGCTCGCCGGGGCGTTCGTGACTATCGGGAATGCGCGCGCCTCGGTCCGCGAGTTGCACCCGGCGATAAGCATTCCCGCAAATTGCGCGGTTACACCGGCGTATGACAATAGCGCGGAACCGGCCTCGCCCAC
>DATGJX010000090.1:0-15362 GCA_035294905.1 Vulcanimicrobiaceae bacterium
AAGCGTTCACCGGGATGTCCTCGAGTGCATACGCGCGTACACCGCTCGAGCGTGGCGCGCCTGGGCCAATGCAAAAATTGCGCGAACGTGCGCAAGGGAAGGTGCGGCAATCGCGGCTATTGCGGGCGCGTTCGACATCGACGGGCGACGCGCGGACGATGTCGCAAGCTGCGCGCTCTGCAAACCGAGCGTTTCACTGACCGCCGTTTCCTCCATCGGATCCGGCGCGAAGTAGAAGAGCGCCGCCGACTGCCCGCTGAAATCGTAGTACGTCTTCAAATCGCCGTTCACGATCGCGCACACGACTCCAAATGAACTGCTGACGTACGCGGTGGCCGTGTCGGTTTCGAGTTCGCCGAAAACCGTGTCCAGCCGCGTTTTGGTTTCGACGATCTTGTTCAAGCCTGACGACGACGAGTAATTTGACGCAACGTTGCACGACGCTGGGATCGTCGCCGCGCCTTCGTCGACGTACGTGTCGGAGGCCAGAACCGGTGGTACTTGCGGATACCAAACCGGAAGCGTGAAGCCGCCCACCTGCGGAAGACCGGCGCCGTAAATTGCGTACGCGAGCTGAATCTGCGACCCGCTCGGCGCTTCGACCGTGATGGAGCTATTTTGGCTTGTGGTCCCAACCACCGGCAATTGATAGACGCCGCTGCCGTCGGAATTCATCTGCACGGCGGCCGTACCGCCTTCCGGATACGCGATGTTTTCCTGGTACGAGCCGTCCGCGGCGTACGCCGACACGATCGTTTCTTCGCCCGGATCGTCTTCGGTTTGCGCGCGCGCGGCCGTATTCGTCCACCGCGCGTTCGGGACTTCCGGAAGTTCGTTCGAGACGCCGCTGCCCGTGCCGTTCGTCACCTCGTTCGAAACGCCGTTCGAATCTTTCGACGTGGTGCCGACCGTGGTCACGTCTATGCCGCCCGCTCGGGTGGAGTCCGGCGCGTAGTTGACGTACGTGTCGGACGTAACGGCCGTGGTTGCGTGCGCGCCCGCATCCGTTTCATCCGTCGTCAGGTCCATCAGACCGCTTTGACCTGCGAAGGTCGTACCGGTGGAAATCTTGACGTTTTGCGAAACGTTTTGGCGAGTAGTGGAGATCCACGGTGTCGCAGTGGGCTGCGGCGATGCGCTCGGGCTCGGCAGCGGGCCAGGTGTGCCGTACACGGTGAACGCTTCCGTCAGCGAACCGGAATACCAAAACGAGTCACCCGACGCGGCCGGGTTCGGCGCCGGCGCCGGTGCAGTAGAAGCGGACGGCAATGGGTTTGGCGGAGCGCTCGGCGACGTTCCGCCTCCACCGCAGGCGGAAAGCACCGCCGCGAGCACACAGAACGCAAAGAATCTAGAAAGCATCGTGGACCTCCCCCGGAGTACCGGTATGAGGTTTCACGAATCGGCGGCTGGGATACTAGCGGCTAAAGTGCCAACTGAGTGTCAAAACGCTTCGCACGCTCGTATACGGATTTTTCGGCATGCTCGCGCAAAAGTTCAGCGGATTTTTTCAGCAGATTGCGCGCCTTCATGTGCATGCCGCGTCCGGCCATCGACTCCGCGGTAATGACGGTTGCTCTCGCCGCCGCGGGAAGAAGACGTGCCGCCTCAAACGATTTCGCGAGATCGAGCCCCTGTCTCGCGACCGTTTCGAAGTCGCCGCTTGCAAGCCGCACTTCGGCTTCCGCCATGCCAGCGTAGAGATCGGCACGTGCACAAAGCGGCGAGCGCGAGCGCACCTCGTCGATGCTGCGCAGCGTCGCTTCCATACCGACGCGATCGAGCATGAGCGTTGCCGCGCTTGCGAGCAGCACGGCAAACTCGTCGTAGCCGCAGACGTCGCGCGCAACCGAGAGGCCGTGGTCGACGTACGTCCAGCCTTCGCCGGCGTCGACGTTCGCGAGTGCGATGCCGTACTCAACTGCTGCGCTCGCAATACCGGCGAACACCTTGTGCATCTGGAATAGCGTGAGCGCGTCACGCATTTCGACGAGCGATCTCCGCACGTCGCCGTCGCGCTCCAGTGCAATTCTCCCGCGAAGGCGCTGTTGGCGCGCTCTCGCATACGGAAGTTCGGAACGATCGATGATCAGCTGCGCTCGCCGCAGGAATTCTTCCGCGCTCCGCCACTCGCCGCATTCGACGTGAAGCTGTGCTCCGTTTTCGAGCAGAATGGCAAACAGCGTCGCATCGCGGCCGTACATGCCGTGTTCGCTGCCTGCCTGGTCGACGGCGCTTTCGAAGCCGCGCAGCGCGGACGAGACGCGGCCGAGCATCGATTCCAGAGCGATTTCGCAGATCGCGATGCGCAGCGCCGAGGCGCGGTTCAAATGCGGAAACGGCGATTCCACGCAAGCGCGGCGCATTTGCTCGATCGCTTCCGCCGCTTGCCGCACGTTTCCAAAAAAGCGCGCCGCTTCGGAGGCGACCGTCCATACCTCGACTTCACGCGGATGTCCTCGCATCTCGCGAAGCGCGCGCGTGGCTTCACGCCAAACCAATGCGTGCCGCCCTTGTTCGCGCAGCATCTGCACGTACTCCAGGTGCATCGTGAGCGCGTCGGCGACTTCCACTTCGGCGACGGGAAACGCCGTGGGCTGCTCGACTGCGTCGGCGAGTGCCAAGAACGCCGCGCGGCGATCGCGATAGAATTGGCGGCGCGACAAACCGAGCGCCGCAGCCACTTCCTTGTGCGAATCTGCCTGCAAATCGCAGCGCGCGAGGATCTGATACATGCGTCGTCGTCGCTCCAGCGCGCTCGTCGTCGGTGCTCCCGGATCGAGCGACTCGATCGCTCGCAACACACGCGCGCGCAATCGGTCGTGGCTTTCGGCCCGAAAAGCGGTGAGGAGCGGATTTGCCCGCAGCGCGCGCTCTTCGTCGAGTTCCGACAGCAGCCGGCGCGCTTGGGTGTACCGAAGATTGATCTGCCCGCTACCCGGCACGGCCGGCCTGCGTAGTCGCGAAGAAATCACGGACGTAGCGGTCGATATGTTGCGGGGCCGGCATCGTCGTATCGGGCTTCGCGCCGTGGCCTTGGCTTCCCGCCGATGTCGAGACGGAGCGGTCCGCTCCGACTAGAGGGCGTAATCACCCTTCCGCGACGAGAGGTAAGGTCAATGAAGTACATTTTGATGATGCTCGGAACCAAGGCCGGCTTCGAATCCTACCTGCAGTGGTCCAAGGAAGATTTGGAGAGAAACATTACATTCATGCGAGACCTCGCGGCGGCGCTGCGGAATGAAGGCGTATTGGTTTCGACCGAGGGCCTTGCATTTCCGAATGAGGCGAAGGTCGTGCGAGCGGGGCCCGACGGCGTGCCGATAACGGACGGCGTCTTTCCCGAATCCAAAGAGTTCCTTGCCGGGTACTGGATCGTCGACGTCGACAGCGATGAAGATGCGTACCGGATTGCCGCGCGGATTTCTGCAGCGCCGGCAGGCGGCGGCCTAAAGGGCAGCATGCCGATCGAAGTTCGGCGAATCATGAGCGGAGCAGAGGAGTTCTCTTCGGAGTAACCGGTGATATCCACGATCGACGCGACGCTGCGCGAACTCACGCCGCTGATTATCGGCACGGTTACAAGGCGCTACGGCGACTTCTCCGGCGCCGAGGACGCCGTACAGGAAGCGCTGATCGCGGCAGCTACGCAGTGGCCGCACAGCGGCGTCCCGGATAATCCGCGCGTTTGGCTCACGCAGGTTGCGCTGCGTCGCATGGTCGACCGGATTCGCAGCGACTCGGCGCGCCGCGCGCGAGAAGCGCACGCCGCGGACGCGTGGGTGCGCGACCGAACGACGGACGACGCCGAGCCGCAGAGCGAAGAAGACGATACGCTCACGCTGTTCTTCATGTGCTGCCATCCGGCACTCACTACCGCATCTTCCATTGCGCTTACGCTTCGGGCTGTGGGCGGATTGACGACGGGCGAAATTGCCGCCGCTTTTTTCGTTCCCGAAGCGACGATGGCGCAGCGCATCAGCCGCGCGAAACAAACCATTCGCAGTTCGGGTGCGCAGTTCGCCCTGCCGAAGGCGGACGAGCGTACGAGCCGCCTGCCGGCGGTTCTGCACGTGCTGTGCCTCATTTTCAACGAGGGATACGCGAGTAGCGCCGGGCAATCGCTGCAGCGTCTCGACCTGTCGTCGGAAGCGATACGCTTGGCAAGAATGCTGCGCGCTTTGCAGCCGGACGACGGTGAAGCGGCGGGACTCCTGGCCTTGATGCTTCTCACCGACGCGCGACGGCCGGCGAGGATCGGAAGCATCGGTGAATTGATTCCGCTGGGTGAACAAGACCGGTCGCTCTGGATCGAGGCGGAGATATCCGAAGGCATTGCGCTGCTCTCGAATGTTTTGCCGGCCGGGAAAGTCGGCCCATACCAACTTCAAGCGGCAATAGCAGCGGTTCACGACGAGGCGCGAAGCGCCGAAAAAACGGACTGGGCGCAGATTCTCGCACTCTACGATTTGCTGCAAGAAGTTTCGGACAACCCGATGATTACACTCAGTCGAGCTGTCGCCGACGCGATGGTTCACGGGCCGGAACGTGCACTGCAGCGCGTAGAAACGCTGACGTCGGACCCGCGGCTGGGCAAACATCACCGGGTGGACGCCGTTCGCGCGCATCTTCTGGAACTCAGCGGCCGAACACAGGCGGCCGCCGAGCATTTTCGCAGCGCGGCGAAAAAGACGAACAGCGTGCCGGAGCGAAACTATCTGCTCACAAAAGCCGCTCGTCTTTCGGATGGAACGACATGCTCTTAGCGGTTGCATTTTCGCTGAGCCTGGGCGCGGTGCCGCACACGGAGCTGCCCGCAACGTTCGTAGGCGGACGCGTGTTCGTGATGCCGCGCGTTGCGAACGCGAGTCGCCGGCTTGTATTATGGCTCGACTCGGACGGCGGCGGATTTTTGCGCGACAGTCTTGTAAACGAACTGGGACTGGAAACGACGGCTGCCCACGCGGCATACTTGCCGAAGTTGAACGAGCGCGCGTTTCCGCCGCCGGCCGGCAACCACGGCGCACTGCCGATCTTGGACGACGCGCACGTTGCCGGCGATCCGATCTACGCGGGGATCGACGGTCAGCTCGGCTGGACGTGGCTTGACGATCGCATCTGGACCATCGACTACGTCGGGCATCAGTTGTATCAAGATTACTCGGCGCCGCCGTATCCCGATGCAGATCGCGTCCTCCTGTCGTTTGATGCCCGGCACCGGTACCCAAAAATGGACGTGATGATCGACGGGCAGCATTACGACGCGTCGCTCGATACGGCGGCAAGCGTCGCGCTCTCCGAAACGGCTATCCAAGGGTTGGGTGACGTGATCCCGGGTGTGCGCGCGACCAGCTTCGTTCCGAAGCGCACGCTCGATGCGTGGCACACCGCGCATCCGGAATGGTCGTATATTGCAAACGCCGGCGTTACGAAAGGCATCTCGCTGATCCGCGTTCCCGAAGTGCGTGCAGCGCGCGCGGTGTTTCGCGGCGTCTGGTTTTCTACCCGTCCGAACGACGACGTATTCCAAGGTGACGGTGCGGATCTGAAGCTCGGTCCAAGCGCGTTCGGCAATTGTGCAGTAACGATCGATTATGTGCACGAATCCGCCGGATTTGAATGCTCCACCTGATTCTCGCTGCTGCGCTCCATCACTACGACGTGCTGATCTCCGCCGGCCACGAAGGCCGTCCGGCGAGTTGCGCGCACTTTCCGCAGCGCCACTGCAACCTCGGTACGGCGGGTGAGCTGGCATGGACGCCCATCGTCGCGGATGAAGCAGCACACAAACTGCGTGCGATGGGCTATTCCGTTGCGCGCGAGCCTGCCGACTTCGAGGGAACGTACGACGTGCAAGCGGCGATTTTCATTCACTTCGACGGCACCGGCGAGCCGTGTAGCAGCGGCGCATCGATAGGCTATCATACCGACGCTTCGAGGGCGGCGGCGGATTTGTGGCACCACATGTACGGCGCGGCGTTTCCGTTTCGGTTCATGCAGGACAATTTCACGAAAAACCTCAGCGATTATTACGGCTTTCGCCAAGTTCGCGCGCACGACGGTGCGTTGGTGCTGGAACTGGGCGAGATGACGTGTCCTGCACAGCATGCGTGGCTCGCGCCGCGCCTGGAATGGGCGGGCGACTTCATCGCGCAATTCGTGAACCGCTTGCTGCAGTCAAAGTAACGCTCCGCGCCGAAACGGTCGCGTCATGCGCCGATTGTTGATCGCCGGTATTGCCGCGCTCTGCGCGTGCATTCCAGCTACCGTGTATGCCGCAAAACCGACACCCGCGCCCGGGATTTTCGATCAACTGCAGTTCCGCAATCTGGGTCCGCGGATTTCCGGCGGCCGTTTGGGCGCGGTGGCCGGGACGGATGCGGATTCTTCCTTGTATTATGCGGGCGCCGCGGGCGGCGGCGTTTGGAAAACCACGAATGCCGGGCAATCGTGGGAGCCGGTGTTCGACAAGGAGCACGTGCAGTCGATCGGCGCCGTCGCTATCGATCCGAAAAACGAAAACACCGTGTGGGTCGGCACGGGCGAAGGCGCGCCTCGCAACGACGTAATGACCGGCGACGGCGTGTACCGCAGCACCGACGGAGGGAAGACGTGGCTGCACGTGCTCACGCTGCGTCACTCGCTGATCGCGAAGATCGAAATCGATCCGCGCGAGAGCAATACGGTGCTCGTCGGCGTGCTGGGCGATCCGTTTGCGGATTCGAGCGATCGCGGCATGTACCGCACGACGGACGGCGGTGCGACGTGGAAGAAGACGCTGTACGTCGACGCGCGCACCGGCGTTTCGGACATGGATGTTTCACGAAAGTATCCCGGCGTCGTGTTCGCGGGAATGTGGACGTACCGGCGCACGGGATGGAGTTCGCAGAGCGGCAGCGACCAAGGCGGTTTGTACGAATCCACCGATTTCGGAGCGACGTGGCAGCGGCTGAGCGGTAACGGATTGCCCGACGGACCGACGGGCCGCATCGGCATTGCGATTGCGCCGTCGAACGGCAATCGCATCTACGCGCTCATCGAATCGAAGCACGGCCTGCTGTGGCGCAGCGACGACGCCGGCAAAACCTGGCAGACGACCAGCGCAGACACGCTGATCGACGAGCGGCCGTTCTACTACACGCACGTCTTCGTCGACCCGACGAACGAAAACCACTTGTGGACGCTGTCGGTACACGTCGCCGTGAGCGACGACGGCGGCAAAACGTGGAAGATCGGCGCGCACGGCGTGCACGGCGACAATCACGGAATGTGGATCTCTACCGATGCAAAGCGCATCATCGAAGCGAACGACGGCGGCCCGTCATTCTCGTTCGACGACGGCGAGACGTGGAGCATGCCGCACAATCTGCCGATCGCCCAGCTCTATCACATCGGCTACGATCGCGAGCATCCGTATCATCTCTGCGCGCCGCTGCAAGACAACGGCATTTGGTGCGCGCCGAATAACGCCAGAGACGGCGGAACGATAACATCGAGCAACTGGAACTCGATGGGCGGCGGCGATGGGACGTGGGGTGTTCCCGATCCGTCCGACTCGCGCTACGTGTGGCTGTCGAGCGGCGGCGGAAACTTCGCCGGCGAACTCGACGTTCTCGATCGCGCAACCGGTGAGGACCGCACGGTCTCACCTTACGTGCGCGATCAAAACGTCGTCGACCCGAAGGATTTGCGATATCGCTTCAATTGGGAGACGCCGGTTGCGTTCGATCCGTTCGATCCGCACATTGCCTACGCTGCCGGTAACGTGGTCTTCCGCACGCGGGACCGCGGCTACCATTGGACGCAAATCAGCGGCGACCTCACGCGCAACGATCCCTCGCATGAAGTGGTAACGGGCGGCATCACACTCGATGGAACCGGTGCCGAAACCTCGGACACGATCCTCTACATCGAACCTTCAACCGTGCGGCGCGGGGAATTGTGGGTCGGCACCGACGACGGACTGATTCAGCTCACCTTGGACGGCGGCAAGCATTGGCGCAACGTGACGCCGCCGCTGCCGAAAGCGTGGGGACGCTTCGGAAGTCTTTGCGCGTCGAGTCGCGCAGCCGGAACGCTCTATGCCGCGTACGATTTGCACATGGTCGGCGATCGCTCGCCGCACGTGTTCGTCACGCGCGACTACGGCGCGCACTGGCGCGACATCGCCGCCGGTTTACCGGAACAGACCGTGCGCAGCATCCGGCAAGACCCGAAGAATTCGAATATTCTGTACGCCGGGCTCGAGCGCGGACTGTGGGCGTCGTTTGACGGCGGCGCGCACTGGCGCGACCTGAGCCTCAACATTCCGGCGACGTCGATTCGCGACATTCGCGTGCAGCCGGACAGCAACGATCTGCTCGTTGCGACCCATGGACGCGGCGTTTACGTGTTCGACGATCTAACGCCGCTGCAGCACTATCCCATCACGCATGCCGCGATTTTTCCCGTGCGAACGGCGTATCAGTGGAACGAGCACCGCTATTACGCGACGAACCGTGACGGCGACGGGCCGCCGTTCGGCGCGATCGTTACGTATTATTTGCCGAACGCGCAGCGCGCCGTAAGCGCGCAAATCCTCGATGCATCGGGACGCGTCGTACGCCGGTTCGATGCAAAAGATGCGGGCGGCGGACAAGCCGGGTTCAACCGCTTCACGTGGGACACGACGGGCGAGCCTCCGGTTGCGTGGACGTCGACCCCGAAATGGAATCAAAGCTTCGATTCGGGGGCGCCGGCGTTGCCGGGCACGTACACCGTGGTGGTGCATGCCGGTTCGACGACGCTGCGCACGCGCTTCGAGGTCGAGCAAGATACGCGGACGCACTATTCAATCGCGCAGCTCGCTCAAAACCGCGCTATGGTGGCGCAGGCGGTGGCGGATTTCTCACGCATCGACGGCGCACTCAACCGTCTTTCGAGCGTGATCAAAGAGGGACCGGCGCGGGTTGCAGCCACTGACGCCCAGCACGGTGCGCTTGCGCTGCGAGCCGCGGATGCGGCGGCCAAAGCAAAATTGCTGCTGCTTTCGATAACCGAGAACCCCATCAACGATCAGGACAACGACTTCTTGACCGACGTCTTACGCGAACGCTGGCAGACGCAAATCGAAACGTTCAACTCGTTTACCCCGCCGACCCAAGCGCAGCTCGAAGAAAACGCCGCGCTGCATGCGCTCACGAACGAACGGATGCGCGCGGTGGAGCAGTTCGAGCAGGGCGAGTTGCGAAGCGTGGACGGTGCCTTGCTCGCGGCGGGTATAAAGCCGTTATGAAGTTTGCATCTCTCATCATTCCGGCGCTGCTCGCCACCGTGATACCGGCGGCTGCTGTGCCGCTAAGCCAACAGGATACCGCCTACCTGACCTCGGCAATGCAGGAACAACTGGGACGTTACGCGCTCGCAACCATGGTATCGCGAAGCGGATCGGGCGCAGTGCAATCGTACGCGCGCAACGTCGTGAAAGATGCTGCCGCAAACACGACCGCGTTGGACGCCCTTGCCAAACGCGACGGCGTAGCGATTCCCAAAGGTCCGAACACCCTCGACGACTATCATTACTCGCAAATGCAGGGCTTGCACGGATCGCGGCTCGACCAGGAATTTGTCGACGCCTTGCGCGCCGACGTCGGCATGGAGCAGGACAATGTGAAGACCGAGATGACCTCGGGCCAAGATCCCTCGGTAAAAGCATTCGCGAAAAAACGCTACTCGGCGATGCAACACGAAGCCACGCAGCTCAAGCAATTGTAATCAGGCCGCAAGATCGTCGACGGAGTTGCCGCCGGTAAAGAGCCGGCGCAACTCCTCGTCGTCGGGTTTGCTCCGCGGTTTTCCGGCATTGGGATATTTTTCGCGCAGGGCCGCATAGGGGCTCGGGCGCTTCTCGCGCTGCTGGGCGCACTGCAGCGGCGCCGCTTCGAGGCGCTCGCAGATAACAAGAAACGTACCGCCAGCATACTTGCCGATAATGACAGCAGGGTGGCACGAATAGACTGATGGTCGAGATCTTCTATCGCTATCGCGTTCATGCAGCGCAAGTGCGCGCATTCGAGCATGCCTACGGCCCGAAAGGCCCGTGGGCGAAGCTGTTTGCGCGCCATCCGGGCTACAGACGGACGCGACTGTTCCGTCATAGGGACGAGCCCGGCATCTACGTCACGGTCGACGTGTGGCAAAGCAAAGCCGACTACGACGCATTTCGCCGCCTTTACAGTGAAGACTACCGTCGCCTCGACAAGCAGCTCGCACTGCTCAAACTCGAAGAACACCTGCTGGGCTACCATGAGGGCGCGGATGAATACCGTGCGCCGGTCGACGCGCATGTCTAGCTCCGGGGAGAGGAGCCTCCTGCGCCCGGGGATAACGCCACTTCGGCCATGATCCGGCCAGTAGCCGCCGACGGCAGAATCGAAACGGGGGGCGCGTTCACCCCGATTCTGCGTCCTAGAGTCGTCGATCGCATCGCGTCCGCCGCTTCGCAGCGGATCGTCTTGATCGTTGCGCCGGCGGGCTACGGTAAGTCCGTTGCGGTACGCCAGTACATCGAAACCCTGCAAAGCACGGCGCATCTGCGATACGACGTCCAAGCCGAAAATGCGACGCTGCTCGGCTTCGTGCGCGGCCTTGCCGACGTGCTGCTCGAAGTTGCGCCTGCGGCGCGCAAAACGGTTTCGGGGGCGTATGAAAAGAGCCGCTCCTCGAAAACGCCCGGTCTCGATCTCGCGATGTGGATGCACGCGCACATCAAGACGTTCACCGGCGTCGTCGTCATCGACGATCTGCACGTCGCCGAAAACGATCCGGAGATTTCGAAGTTTCTCGTTTCCTTAATCGAGCGCACGAAAGGGCGCGCCCGCTGGATCATCGCTTCGCGTTCTTCGCTCGATTTGCCGGTCGGCTCGTGGCTTGCATACGGCGAGATGGACCTGAACATCGACGAGCAAGATTTGCGCTTTACGATCGATGAAGCGCGCGAAGCGGCAAGATCTTCTCGCGTCGCCGTGCGCGACGACGAGTTGTCCGAAATTCTCGGAATGACGGAAGGTTGGCCGACGGCGCTCAGTTTCGCGCTGCGTACCTCGACGCGCTCGGTCGACCTGCGCAACATCGCGGCCACCACGCGCGAAATGGTGTACCGCTATTTAGCCGAGCAAGTGTATCGCTCGCTGGACGACGCCCAGCGCGAACTCTTACATCTGGTTGCGTATTTGCCGCAGATCGATCTCGACGTGATTCGCGCCGCGGGATACGAGAAGCCGAAAGCGATTATCGAAGAACTGCGCGTTCGCGTCGCGTTCATTTATCCGGAGCGTCCCGGGGTTTACCGCTGCCACGACCTCTTTCGCGATTTTCTGGTGCATCAACTCGAACTGGAAGGATTACCCGCCGCACAGGGCGTGGTCCACCGCGCGGGAAGCGCCCTCGAAGCGGCGGGGCGCATCGCGTCGGCACTTACCGTGTACGCGCAGGCGCGCGCGTCGGACGAGATTCTGCGCGTGCTGCAATCCAGCGGTTTTCATTTGCTCGAGCAAGGACACGCCGACGCAGTCGCGGCCGCGCTCGACGTGTTGCCGCAAGACGTGCGGGCGACGCGACCGATGGTGCTTGCAATGCGCGGGCTGGCGGAATCGCATGCCGGCCGGTTCGACCGCGCCGAATCGCTGCTCGGCCGCGCGCTCGCGCGCAGCAGCGATCCCGCATTCAACGCGGAACTCGCGCTGCGTTTGGCGCTCGTCGAGATCAACGTCGGGCGCGGCGTGGCGCCGCTTCTGGAACCGCTGCTCCCGCAGGATCTCCGCTTCGGACTTCGCGCGGAGATTTTGAGCTTGCTTGCGGTGTCGTACGCGAACGACGATCGCGATCGCGACGCGCGCGGCGCGATTGATTCGGCCGAAGAGCTGGTCGAGGACGTTGAAGATCCGGCGGAGCGCGCACGAATTCTGCAACGCCTCGGCGTTGCCGCAATGCGCCTGGTCATGCCGGCGGAGCGCGTGCAGCGATACTTGGCCGTTGCGGCGACCCTGGCGACCGAGAGCGGGACGTTGAGCCTGGCCGCGCGCGCGTATGGCGTGCTTGCAAACCTCGCGCTCTTCTACGAAGACGACATGACGCGTTCGGCGTGGTATGCGCAGCAAGCGATGAACAACGCCGTCAAAGCCGGCGACCGGCTTGCGCTTCAGACCGCGCTCTTGCAGTTGATAACCGTCGAGTCGATGCGCGGAAATCCCGGCCGTTTGATTGCACTCGAGCGCCAATTTGCCGATGCGTCGACGTCCGACACGACGCGAATGGCGCTGATCATTCCGGCGCGCGCGCTGATGGCAGCCTGGGACGGGCGCTTTGCCGACGCTCACCGGCTGCTGCTGAGCGTGCTCGATCGCGTGGTGTACGATTCGGACCGCGCTTTCATGTCCGCGGTATGCGCGATCGTGCTGATCGCCGACGGACAACGCGAACGGGGACTCGCACTGGTCGCCTCGACACTCGAGTTGACCGCGAACGAGCCGCAGTTTTTGCACGCGCAGCGGCAGATGGAACTCGCGCGTCTGCTGTGCGCGGTCGGGGAAGCGATCGCCGGCCGCGGTACGAATGCGACGCGCATTCTGAATCGTTCGCACGGCGAGACCCCGGTCATCGAGGCGACGCGCGAAGCCGCGCTGGCCTTCGGGCGCGCCATGAAGAATCGCAGCTTGCGCGACGAAGCTTTCGATCGCGCGCAGACGCTTCAAACGCTCGGCTACGGCGGAATTGCGAAGTTCATGCAAGCGATTGCAGAGCGGCAGCTCGTCGACGAGGATGCCGCACCCCCGATTCTCACCAAGACGGAGTTGGCAGTCCTCGAGGCGCTTGCCGACGGCCGCGGACCCAAGGAGATCGCGGCGGAAACCCGCCGCAGCGTGTACACGATTCAGGCGCACATTCAGAACGTCATCAAGAAACTCGGCTGCAGCGGCCGCAACGAAGCCCTGACCATGGCGCGCAAACGCGGCTTGCTCGGCTAGCGAAAACGGCCTAATGAATTTTAACTAGATACAGCTTCTGCCGCGGCCCCTATCCTCAGAGATAAGAATTCGCTTTTATCACGCGAGGATATCTGTAATGTTCACGACTCTGGCCCTCATCGCGCTCGCCGTTTCCCTCATCGCCGCCGTTTCGCCGCCGAACCCGGTCGGCTGACCGTCCTTTTTCCTCCCATAGGATGGTCTGACATGGACGTATGTACGCTGCCGCGTGCGGCTTCGGCGCTCTCGGGCAACCTTCGCGGACTCACGACGCTCGTCGTCGAGCAGTTGCAAGACCCGGCGCTCTTCGGCGATCCGGCGCTGGAATCGTCAATCGAGCTGGTTCTCGACCGGCTCTGCCTCTCAATCCAGCTTTCCAAGCCGGTCGGGCTTGCCACTTGGGCGGTTCGCGAAGGGCGGCGTTTAGGTACGCCGCGCGCAATGGAGCTTGCCGCAGCGTCCGCCCACGTGATTGCGAGCGAAGCGAACCGCTACCCCATCGACCACGGTCGTTTGCTCGCGTTTCTGGAGGTACTGAAGGCCGAGATCCATTCCGCTCTCTCGGCCCTGGGGGATAGCAGCTGCGAAGCGCGGTCGGCGCACTCCGAAACCACGGAGGCGCTGCTCGCAGTGCTCGGCGAGCGTGACTCGCAGACGTGCTGTCATTCGAAAGCGACCGGCGAGTGGGCACGCCGCCTTTGCCAGACGATGGGCCTCTCCCGTGAATTGACGGAATTCATTGCCCAGTGCGCGGTGCTGCACGACATCGGCAAGATCGCGACGCCCGAGCACATTTTGTTCAAACCTGGCCCGCTGACTTCCGCAGAGTGGGACGTCATGCGCGACCACTCGGCAGCGGGCCAGCGGATTCTCTCCCAGATCCCATCGCTCGCGCGGTGCGCGCTCATCGTACGCGCGCACCACGAACGGTGGGACGGCTTGGGCTACCCGGACGCGCTCGTCGGCGAGAACATTCCGTTCGAGTCCCGCATCGTTGCCGTCGCCGACGCATTCCACGCGATGATCAGCGACCGGCCCTATCGCAAAGCGATACCGCCGCGGCACGCGCTCGAAATTCTGCAATCCGGCCGCGGCACGCAGTGGGATCCCATCGTCGTCGACTCCATGCTCGAACTCTTCAGCGGAACGCGAAAGCGTTCGGGACGCCGGCGCGCCTCAACCGCTTAGTCAATCCGTTCGGTCCCTTCCCGGGGTGGGCATGGGCTCGAAGGTGCCATACACGTGGCATGTTCGGGCCCTATTTTTTGTGCATGGACTACATCATCGGAGCGGGAGCCATCCTCGAAGCGGGCGAGTCGGGAACAATCACGCCGGCCGCGCTGCACGCGCAGGTCGACCCCGCGCTGGCGCAGCGGGTTCGGGTGGCTGCCGTCGACTTCGAGGGCACGAGCATCGAGGGGATGCAGCGGCTCGTGGTTCTCGGGCAGGGTTGGAATGCCGCGCGCTTTCGCACCGGCGTCAGCGAACGGCTGCGCGAGCAGCGCACCTGCACGCTTGCCGACGTCCTGACCACGCTCGCCGCCGAGGCGCCGGCCGACGAGGTGCACATCTTCGCGCACTGGCTGCCCGACGAGGCGACGTGTACGGCGCTGGCCGGGCGCAACATCGCCGTCGTGGCGCATCCGCTCGAGAGCATCCGGGCCGCGTCGCTCGTCGCGGGGCAGCGCTGCCGCCGTTGGGCCGCTGCCGAGTGTCACCCCGAGGTGTCGAAGGGGGCCTAGCGAGCGGCACAGCCGCGCCCAAGGGTTTGCGGCGAGGATTCACCGTAGATGTTCACCATGCAGCCATCCCGCGTCGCAGTTGTCGACGACGACCGATTTGTGCGTGAAATGCTCGAGCTCGGCCTCACCCGTGAGGGCTTCGCAGTACGCACGGCGTCCGACGGCCAAGCCGCACTCGAGCTCGTGCGCGAGTGGGATCCAGAAGTCATCGTGCTCGACGTGATGATGCCGAAGATCGACGGCATTACGTTGCTTCCGCGCTTGCGGCAGATCACGCAAGCGCCGATCCTGATGCTCACCGCAAAAGGCGAAACGACGGACAAGGTCGCGAGCCTCGGCGCGGGTGCCGACGATTATTTGGTCAAGCCGTTCATTTTCGAAGAACTCATCGCGCGGTTGCAAGCCAAACTCCGCCGTCCGCAACTGATTGAAGAAGACGTCGTGCGCTGGCACGAGGTCGCCGTCAAACCGAGTACGCGAGAGGCGTGGCGCGGGCTGTCTCGCCTCGATCTCACACAGCGCGAATTCGATTTGCTCGAAGTCTTCATGCGCGAACCCCGCCGCGTGTTCAGCAAGGATCATCTGCTGGAACTCGTGTGGGGACACGACTTCGAAG
>DATGJX010000091.1:0-3426 GCA_035294905.1 Vulcanimicrobiaceae bacterium
CGAAGGGTTGCTCGCGTTCTCCAAAGTCTGCACGCACGCGGGCTGTCCCGTTGGATTGTACCGCGCGGCGGCGCGACAGCTCTTTTGTCCGTGCCATCAATCGACGTTCGACGTGCTCACGGGCGGCAACCGAACATTTGGACCGGCCTCTCGCGGGCTTCCACAATTGCCGCTTGCGCTCGCGCCGGACGGCACGCTCGAGGCGCTCGGCGATTATCCGGAGCCGATCGGCCCAGGATATTGGGAACGCGCGTGATCGTCAGGCGAATCGTGAGCTACCTCGATGACCGCCTCGGTTCGTCGGCTTTCATCAAGGCCGCGCTTTGCAAAGTATTTCCGGATCATTGGGCGTTCATGCTCGGCGAAATCTGTGTCTATGCGTTTATTGCGCTCTTGATTACCGGCACGTACATCGCATTTTTCTTCAACGATTCCGCCGCGCCGGTCGTCTATCACGGCCCATACGCTTCCTTGGACGGACGATCGCTGCCCGCGTCCTACGCTTCGGTCTTGAATTTTTCGTTTAACACGAGACTCGGACTCTTGATCCGGCAGATGCACCATTGGGCAGCACTCGTGTTCGTCGGAGCGATCCTGTTTCACATGATGCGCATCTTCTTCACGGGCGCGTTCCGTAAGCCACGCGAGATGAATTGGACACTGGGTGTGCTGCTCTTTCTGCTGGCCATGGCGGAGGGTTTCTGCGGCTACTCGTTGCCGGGAGACTCGCTTTCGGGGGCCGGCTTACGCATCGCGTACAGCGTCGCCGAATCGATGCCGTTCGTCGGCACGTGGCTCGCGTTCTTCATTTTTGGCGGCCCTTTTCCGGCGGCCGACACGACGCAGCGGCTTACGATCTTGCATGTTTGGATCGTGCCGATCGTAATCATCGGCGCAATTTCCCTCCATATCGGAATGGTGTGGCGACAGCATCACACGCAATTCGCCGGACCGCGACGCACCGAAGGGAACGTCGTCGGCTCGACACTCTGGCCCGGCTACGCGCTCAAGTCGCTTGCCCTGATGAGCGCAACGTTCGCCGTCCTCGCGTTCCTTGGCGGTTTCTTCACGATCAATCCGATTTGGATCTACGGACCATATGAAGGCTGGAACATCGCATCGCCCGCGCAGCCGGATTGGTACGTTGGGTGGCTCGACGGCGCGCTGCGTCTAGGCCCGGCGTTTGCATTGCATGTCTTCGGACATACGGTGTCTCCACTGTTTTGGTCGGGTATTCTCATGCCGGGATTGCTCTTTACCGCGCTATTGGCATGGCCCGAAATCGAACGCGCGATAACGCGCGACAACCGTCAGCACAACCTCGACGATATGCCTTACGAGAAACCGTGGCGCCTTGGCCTCGGGATTGCCGTCATCACGTTCGGCACCGTACTCGGTTTTGCGGCAAGCGATGACATCCAAGCGAAGCTCTTTCACGTCGACGTCGAACATCTGATGGTCTTCTACCGGTTCATGGCTGTACTCGCGCCGCCGTTGTTCGGCGCGATCGCCGTCCGGATCGGATTCGAGTTGCGGGCACGCTTCGAGTCGGCGCCCGGTCAGGGACAAGTCAGGCGCGCGACGCTGCGCCGCAACGCCGAAGGCGGCTTTGATGAAGAACGCAAGAGCACGCGGCCGGCTTAAACGCGCGGCCCGTCTGGTCGCCGCTACCTGTTTCGCGCTTTTCTGCGTGTGGGTTTCGACGTTCACGGTAGACGCGGCGGACGAGGGCGCGATCCTGTACGGCGTACACTGTTCCTCTTGTCATGGAACGGACCTCAAAGGCTCGGCCAACGTTCCCTCGCTGCAGCACGCGGGCGGCGCTTCGGTCGACTTCTATCTCACGACGGGACGCATGCCGCTCGCCGACATCGAACCCGGTGGAACCCAGGCGTATCACTCGCGGCCGATATTGGATACGCACCAAATTGCAGCGCTCGAAGCCTACGTCGACGCAAACGTCGAGCATGCGCTGCCGATTCCAAAGGTGCGCCTTGATTCGTCCCAGCTCTCGCGTGGCCGGCAGCTCTTCGAAAACAACTGCGAGGCTTGTCACGGTGCGGCCGCAGAAGGCGCAACCGCCGGCTATCAGTGGACCGCTTTATCGCTCTCCGCGGCGACGCCGACTCAAATCGGAGAAGCGATTCGTATCGGCCCGGGCGTGATGCCGCGCTTTACTTCAGCCCAGCTTTCCGACAACGACATTGGAGCTGTCGCGACGTATGTGCGGTACCTTGCAACCGAACCGCAGACCTACGGCGGTACGGTCATGGATTATCTCGGTCCGGCCGCGGAGGGTGCGGTGGGCGGACTGATCGGTGTCGGCTTCCTATTTTGGGTCGTCTATTTTACCGGGACGAAAGCCGACGGCCGGCGCGTGCACGAGCGAGACTAACGCGCGTCGAGACGCTCGCCGAGTCGTTCTTCGTGTCGCGCCCAATCAAAGCCGACCAGCATGAACGCGACAAACAGGACGATTGAACCGCCGATCCACATGATCTCACCGGCGGTCTGCTGATCCGCAAGTCCTGCCGCCGCATAGTGCGGGTACAAGACATGCCGCGCGCCGTAGAGACTGAAGCCGAGCAACGCTCCAGCCGGCATCGCAATCAGCAAATAGAGCATTCGTACGGGATGGGCAAGTGGTCCGCGCGACCACGGAGTTGGGCCGATCGTAATTAGCGGAAACCAGAAGAGCAACGCGGTGATGAGGAAGATCGCGTGTTCCAATACATGGAGCGGCTCGTGCGCGAGCGATGCCTCGAAAAAACCGGTGAAGTGGAGCAGCCAAACCGAAAGAACGAATACGCTCCACGTGAAGACCGGAAACGTCAGGACGTGACCGGCCGGTCCCTGCAGAAACGCAACGATGCGTCGCGCAACGTAATTCGGCGCCACCGAGAGCACGAGCAACAGCGGCGCGCCAAGTAAGATAAGGGGCGCCGTGAGGTCGATAAGAATCAGATGTTGCAGCATGTGCGGCGCGAATCTCACGTCGCTTGCCGCGTCCAGTTGTGGAGCGAGTGCGCCAATGCCGAGGGCCACGCCCAACACAAACCAAACCGTGCGCATTACCGGCCACGCACGCTTTCGTAGCCTCCGATAGCGCGCTACGCCGTAACAATAAGCGCCGAGCGCGACGATGCCGGATCCTAACGAGGTTGCGATCTCGAGCGCGCTTTCACTCATCTTACATCCTCTTTCAACGGATGCGGGTCAGGCTCCGTCGCCTACGTGTCAGTCGACGCGAAACTCGTCGCCACGGCAGCACGGGCAGCCGCTTATCATGTTTCGTTCAATAGTTAAACGTGTATGGCTATAACACGATGAGTGCTACTGCGAGCGACTTTCTTATTGAGCGTTTGGTGGCGTGGGGAATCCACCGCATTTACGGCTACCCGGGCGACGGCATCAACGGAATTATGG
>DATGJX010000092.1:0-12604 GCA_035294905.1 Vulcanimicrobiaceae bacterium
GTGCGCGATGACCACGCCCCAGCGCGAGCCGTGCGCTTCTCCAAGGTGCAGTATACCGGCGTCTTCGGCCGGCCCTTGCATTACCGTGGGGCCTTCGGTCGGAAGTTTTCGCAACAAGTGCCGGCTGCTCTTGTAGGAGCAATGCTCGCTCCACTGCGCATCGAACGCGTGCACTTCCACGATGGTGGGATCGCGTCCAAGGGTTTGCGCAATTCGACGCAACTCGTCGACACGCAGAGCCAGGCCCGTCTTTGCAGCTTGCGCGCGCAGTTCGTCGTCGGTCAGACCGTTGACGGGAAAACTACGCAAGACTGCCGGCGGCGGGTACTTGCTGCGCATTGACCTGGGCATCGGCTTGTAAAACGGCAGAACGCGCATTGGTTTGCACGAGCAGCGTGCGACCGAAAAGAACCGTGTCCTCGAGCGCCAGCACCTTCGCGCAATGCAGCGCAACCGCGTTCGGTTCGCCCGTGCCGTAGACGACCGGATTGCTCGTTGCGTTGTCGATCATCGAATGCAATGCGCCGTCGAGCCCCGAAAACGTGACGTAGATCAAGCGCGCGAACGTCGCATCATGCTGCTGCAGTAGTTGCAGCACGAATCCCGGCGTTCTCGAGGCGCTGGCGACGTGACGCACGACGGGCAGTCCGAGTTGACCCAGCGCTTGCGCGACTGCGTTCAGCTGCGGAACGAAATCGTTCGATTCCGCAAAGAGCGCCACCATGCCGGGACGCATGACCGGAAACGCGCCGACCATGTCGGCGACTTGTTCGTACGCGTTCTTCACACGCGCAAGGCCTGCATCGTCGACGGTTTCCAAATTGCGGTACATCTGTTTGTCGAGCATGCGATCTTCGCGGCCTTGCGGCCAGATGCGCCACGCGTCGTTGTCGATGACGTCCGCGATGATGAGCTGCCCTTTGTTCTCACCGCCCGCCAAGCGCCCGAACTCGATTTTGAGATCGACCAGCAGCACGTCGCGCTTGCGCCAAGCGTGCGCGAGAATCTCGAACGTCAAACGCGCGATTTCGGTCATCGCCGAAATCTCGGCAGCGTTTGCGATTCCGTCGCCCATGATCTGATCCGGCATGATGAGCGGATCGTGGCGCGCATCGTCCTTGAGAAAAAACTCGACCATACGGGGTACGAGCAGCGAACCGCGCTGCAATCCCGGATTGCGGCGCACCAGCGAACCGGCCGCAACGCCGCGCACGACCACCTCGAGGGGAATCATGTTGCAGCGGCGCACGAGCATCTCGTTGTCGTCGTCGTCTTCGCCGCCGTTCAGATAATGCGTCGGCAAACCGCACAGATTCAGCAGGCGAAAGACGCGCGCAGTCGTTTGCGCGGCCAAACGCCCTTTCCCGGAAATCTCGTTGCGCCGCGCTCCGTCGCCCGCAGAGATGGAATCCATCTGCTTGACGACGAGCATGTCGGGCTGACCGGACGCCTCGTACAGCACCTTGGTCTTGCCGCGCGCAATTTCAATGCCTTTATTCACGGACAACTTCTTTCTGTTGCGGGAAAGGTTCGAGGGCGTCGATGCGATCCGCGAGCGAGCGCGCGCGCTGGGCGGCTGTGCCGACGTGCTTACCCGGATCGAGCATGCGCCGGATTTCGGCCGGATCGATGCGGCTCGTGAGTTCGTGCTCTTCAGTAAGCAGACGTCCCAGCGGGTTTCCCTTGCCCTGCGCGATCGCGGTCCACGATTCCATCGCCGCGGAACGAAGCACTTCGTGGAGCTCCTGGCGGTTGCCGCCCGCGCGAACGGCTTCCATGAGCACCGACTCGGTGCCGGCGAACGGACCATACGTGCGCAGGTTCTCCGCAATGCGCTGCGCATCGACGCGCAGTCCGCTCACGACGCGCTTGGCGATCTGCAGAATTTCGTCGACGCAGAGCAGCGCTTCGGGAAGAATCGTTCTCCGGTTCGCGCTGTCGTCGAGCGTACGCTCCAAGTAGTTGGTCGCCGCATTCTGCCAAGCGACGTCGGCATACGCCGGAAGCAAACGAGCAAGGGAGTCGATGCGCTCGCATAGGATGGGATTGCGTTTGAAGGGCATCGCCGAACTGCCGACTTGCGATTTGCCGAACGGCTCGAAGACCTCGCCGAATTCCGGCGAGCTGAGAATACGAATGTCGGCCGCGAATTTCGAGAGCGAAGCGCCGATACCGGCGAGCGCGGAAAGCAGCAGATAATCGAGTTTGCGCGGATACGTCTGCGTGCTAATCTCACGTGCTTCCAGACCGAAGCGATCCAGCACGATCGTTTCCATCTCGGCGGACGCGCCCGAATTGTTCAGCAACTGCTCGTACGACGCCGACGTGCCGACAGCGCCGCGAAGTCCTTTCGCCGTGAGGTTCGCGAAGACGAAGCGCAGATTGCTCTCGTCGACGAGCAGGTCTTGCGCGTACACCGCAAACCGGTAGCCGAGCGTCGTGGGTTCGGCGGGCTGCAGATGCGTGAATGCCATGCAGACGAGATCCGCGTTCTCGCGAATCTTCACGGCGAGCGCGCGCAGCACGTCGTCGGTCGCCTGCCCGACCAGCGAAAGCGCAAGGCGAAGGCGGTACGTCTCGACCGTGTCCTCGACGTCCATCGACGTCGAACCGAGGTGCAGCTTGCCCCCGCCGACCTTCGCTTGTGATGCGAAAACGCGGATCTCCGCCATCAGATCGTGGTGAATATCGCGCTCGATCTCGAGTGCCGCTTCAATGTCCACGTCATGCGCGTGTGCGCGGATGTCGTCGAGTTCGGCAGCCGAGATGAGTCCCCGCCGCGACTGTGCTTCCGCGAGCGACACCCATACCTGACGCCAGAGCTTGCGTCGCTCCTCTTCAGAAAAGAGTGCACGCAATTCCGGACGGCCGTATCTCCACGAAAAGGGAGACGCGTAGGTGTCGTATTTCATGGGGTACCGCCCCTTTCGCGCTTGGGTCGGACCGCCCTCGTCGCCTTTTGTCTACTCCGCAGGCGAGCCTCGGACCGGGCGGCGGCCCGTCAAACTCGAGACTTCGGCCGTCAGGAGTTCCACTGCCAGTTCGCCGTCCTCGATCTTTCCGGTGACGATTGCATCGAATGCGGCAACGGCACGCTCGTAAGCGCGCCGCGCGCGCCCTTCGCCGACGCGGGAAGCAATCGGCCGCAGCGCGCGCTCGCGCCAGCGCACGCGCGCCGGAACCTGTCCGCCCGCTCGCGCGAGTTCCCAGAGCATTTGACATTCGGTGGCAAGCGCGTAGATTAGCGGCACTGCGGCATTGCGGTCGGACGAAAAAAGATCGCGCGCGATGCCGAGCGCATCGTCGACGCGACCCTCGACCAGCGCGCCGGCGTACTGGTACGCCTTCGGATCTTCGACGCTCAGGCTTTCTTGCTCGAAATCTTTGTAGGTAATCTTGCGTCCGCCGATCGCGAGCTTCTGCAGATCGTTGCGAACCGATGCGAGGTCGGCTTCACTGCGCGTGAGCGTGTCGACGACGCGCGCGTCGGCGCTTGCGTCGAGTTCCTTCAGCGTTTCTTGAATGAAGCGCTCGCGAACGTCTTCGTTGGCCGTCGTGTCGATACGCAGCGCGCTGCGCCCGGCCATCGCGCCGAAGGGTTGCGGACGCTGCGAACGCGGCGAAAGCAGGTCGCAAATGATCAGCGTATTGCCTTCGGGTACGCTTTCGGCAACCTCCCACAACTCGCGGCGCATTGCCGCTTTGAGCGTCTGCGCTTCGGTTATTGCTACGACGCGCGAACTTGCCAGAAACGGCATCGCCTGCGCCGCTTCGCGCACGCGCGCCATTGCGTCGAGCTGTGAGGGCGAGAAACGCTCGAGGTTCATATCGCGCATGTCGGCCGGCAGAACCCGATCGATCGCCAGTTCCAGCGCGCGATCCGCGAGGACGCGTTCCGTCCCCTCGATGATGACGAGCTTGCCGATCGACGGCTGCTTGTCGACGAAGTCGTAGAACTTCACGCGAACGCGTATTCAATGCCGGGATGAGGATTCCGTTAGACCGGCGGCGCTCATCTGGCGCCGTGCGGTTTGCCGTGATACAAATCGAGCATGCTCATCGCGGCGCTTTCCGTCACGCTTCATCTGCTTTCGGGTGGACTCGATCGCACGTATCACTTTTATCGCCCGCCGGTCGTGCGGCAAAGCGATCGCGCGCCGCTGGTCGTCGTGCTTCACGGCGGTTACGGTACGGGGATGCAGGCCGAAAAAGATTACGGGTGGGACGAGCTGGCGCAGCGCGGACGCTTCCTCGTCGCCTACCCTGACGGCGTCGGCCGCAGTTGGAGTGCCGGGCTGTGCTGCGGACCTGCGAAGAAGCGTAATATCGACGACGTTGCGTTCATCGGGGCAATGGTAGCCGCGATCGAACGAACGCAAAACGCCGATCCGCGACGCGTGTACGTAACGGGTATGTCGAACGGGGCTATGATGGCATACCGCTTGGCATGTGAAGCGCCGTTTCCGATCGCCGCCGTCGGTTCCGTAGCGGGAACGCTCGATACGGATTCGTGCCCGCACCCGCAACGTACGGCCGTTATGGAGATTCACGGACTGAACGACGAGCATGTCCCGTTCAACGGCGGCGTAGGCGTGAATCACCCACAGCCGCAACCGTTCCGCTCCGTAGCCGCCACGCTCGCCGTTTGGCAAAAGGCAAATGCGTGCGGCGAGCCGTTTGTTTCGCGAAACGGCGTGACGAACGTCGAGCGTTGGACCTGTTCGCGGGGTGGACACGTGGAACTCGTCAGCATAGCGAACGCGGGGCACGAGTGGCCGGGCAGCCGAAAAGGCCCGCGCGGAGCGCTTCTGGGAGCGCTGCTGCATATCGCTCCAGCCGATCCCGTCAGCGATGCGTTGGACGCCACGCAAGCGCTTTGGGATTTCTTCACGCAGAGGTGAACGCCGTTGCGGCCTGAATCTCAATAGCCGAGAAAGGAGGGCCCGCCGTATGACCTGTCTGTGCGTTTCTTGGCGCGCGCCTTTCTCGCTGCACATCACCGCATAATCTGCGGCTTTCCTGAATCGCGAGTCCGGCGGCGCGCCACGCGTCTCTTATCTCCTTTTGTATCGCACTACCGAAAAGGACCAGACGGATTTGCTTCAAGGACGCATTTGCGCGGAGCTGCGTGAAAGCTACCGCATTCTCTACTCCGGAACCGAAATCAATGCGCGCGTGGCGGGCCGCTTGCGGCACGAGGCGCGTTCCAGGCTCGACTACCCCGCCGTCGGCGATGACGTGCTGTTTGAAGAACGGCACGGCGAAGCCGTCGTACACGGCATCGTGCCCCGGCGCAGCGCGATCATTCGTAAGGCGGCGGGCACTGCGTACGAGGGTCAGATCATCGCCGTAAACGTCGATTATCTGCTCATCGTGTGCGCGCTCGACGCGGACTTCAACGTGCGGCGTATCGAACGTTACGCATCGCTTGCGGCCTGCAGTGGTGTCGCTCCGGTTCTCGTGCTGAATAAGGCCGATCTCTGCCGCGATCTCGACCTCAAACTCCTCGAGCTCGAACATATCACGTTTCCCATTTACGTTCTCGCCGCCGCATACGGGAATGGCATCGAAACATTGCAGCCGTATCTGAAAGATACGGTAGCACTTGTGGGTTCCTCCGGCGCCGGAAAATCCACGATCGCGAACGCACTGCTTGGAGAAGGCAGACAACACACTGCTGCGGTGCGCGCGGATGACAGCCGCGGACGGCATACGACCACGTCACGGCAGCTGTTTCCGCTCGCGTCCGGCGGATCGCTCATCGACACGCCGGGAATGCGCGAACTGTATCTCTGGGCAGACGCGGATGCCATAGACGACGCATTCGGTGATATCGAGACGCTTGCGCGTCAGTGCCGGTTCTCGGATTGCGCGCACGACTCCGAGCCCGGCTGCGCCGTTCGCGCCGCTCTTGGCGATACATTCGATGTTGCGCGTTTTGAGAACTACTGCAAACTTCGGCGCGAGCAGGCATATCTCGAGCGCAAAGTCGACGCTCAGGCCGCCGCGCAAGAATTAGCGCGCTGGAAGGCTCTTCATCGTAATGCCCGCGAGCACGTACGATTTAAACGAAGACAGTGACGCTAGATGGACCACTCCCACGTGTTCCAGAACGGCGTTACGGCGTGTGCCGGCTTGTAGCCGCGGAAATCGGTGTTGACGACGTCGAGTTGCTGCTGATACCAGAGCACGACGAACGGAATTTGCGATGCGACGATCGCTTGCACTCGCCCGTACATCGCCTTTCGTGTCGTGCGGTCGTACGAATTCATCGCACGCGTCTCGGCCGCGTCAAGCTGCGGGCTGCAGAAATGATAGATGTTCCAGCCCGCAGGCGGCGCCATGTCGCAGCGCACCAAGATCGACTCGTCCGGGTCGCTGCCGTTTGCCCAGTTCTCGAATGCCACGTCGAATTTTCCCGACTGTTCGATGCCGCCCGCGCCGAGCGTCGCATACAACTGCGATGAGGAAAAGTTCTTGATTTCGACGTCGACACCGATGCTGCGCCACGCCGCCTGGACGAAGACTTCAGCCCCCGTTGCGGTTGCCGACCCGGTAAAACTCACCAGTTCCAGCCGCAGCGGACGGCCGTTCATCATGCGAATTCCCGCGGGCCCCATGCGCCATCCCGCCGCATCGAGCAATTGCGCGGCGCGCTGCGGATCGAACGGATAACGCATCACATGCGGGTTGTACGCCCAAAAGAACGGCGGCTGATCGCTGTCGCCCGGAATGGCGACGCCGTGCGTCACTTTCTTGATCAGAGCGGCGCGATCGAGGCCGTAGACGAGTGCGCGGCGCACGCGCAGATCGGCCAGCGCCGGGTTTGCCGCGTTGAAGCCCAAATCGGCAAAACGCGTTAGCGGCGTCGTTATCACACGCGTGCCGGGAATGTCCTGAAGGCTCGGCGCTTGATTTTCCGCGGCGCGGTAGTAGAAATCGATGTCGTGCGACTGAACCAACGTGAGCAGCGTGCTGTCGCTCTCGACGATGTGGTACTCGATGCGGCGCAAGTGCGGCGGCCCGCGCCAGTACGAGTCGTTGGCAACGAACGTAATCGACGATCCCTTCTCGTATCGCGCGATTTTGAAGGGCCCCGTTCCGATGGGCATCGTGTTGTACGAAATCCGGTTGATATCGGCGTACTGCGCGAGCAAATGCTTCGGGAGAATGCAGTTCGTGTGGTTGGCCATCGTGAAAAACGTCGCCACGAACGGCGCAAAGCGTCTCTTCAGATGCACGTCGATGGTGTAATCGTCGCGTTTGTCGATGCGTGAAACGACGTCGTAGCCGAAACGGCTGACGACCAAGTTGCGCGGGTTGAGCATCTGCCGCCACGTGTACATGACGTCGTCCGCGGTAAACGGTGCGCCATCTTGCCACTTGACGCCGCGGCGCAAGTGATACGTTATCCGTAGTCCGTCCGGTGAGATGTCGCCGTTCTCTTGTGTTGGCACCCGGACCGCAAGTTCCGGCACGAATTGGTTCCGATCGCTCCAATCGAACAAATACGCGGCCCAAAACATCGAGAGGTCGGTGTCGACGGTCTGCGTGCCGAGCAGCGGATTGAGATTGTCCGGCGTCTGCCGGCTGGCCATACGCAGAACGCCGTGAATCGTCCAGGGATTTACGCCATGCCGCAGCTCCTGCGCGCTCCGCGTGCAGGACGCCAACAGCAGCGCGATCGCGAGGCTAGTGGCGATCCTTGCGTACAGCCGGCGCTCGCCTACGCATCTCATCGATCAACTCCACGATGCCGTTGGCAGCGGCATCCAGCAAGACGCGCCCCTTCTCTGCGCTGGCCTTTGTCGGATCGCCCATCACGCCCGTCTCGCTCAGCGAACTCCAGGGCTCCATCATCGCGAGCGGGCCGTCGCCGCCAATCAAATCGGTCCAATAGTTTTTGCTCGGGCGATGCGAGAGTTCGTGTACGGCTTTCGACATGTCGACCAGATCCGGACGCAATGCAAGGTAAATCGAGGTCTCAAACTCGCATGCATGGTTCATTCCGCCGATCCGCTCGGATTCCCGAAGCGACTCGGCAACCTCGCGAACTCCCGGCGCTGCCCAGTAGTTGACGGCGGCGGCAAGGGCGCCTGTTTCAACGACCGTAAGCCTCGCAATGATATCGGTGAACGGGGTGTTACTCCCATGGCCGTTCACGATGAGGATGCGCGTGAAGCCGTGGTGGGCCAAGCTTTTGCACACGTCCACGCCGTAACGAATCAGCGTTTCCGCGCCAATCGTTATCGGACCCGGGAAATCCATGTGGTGCGGGCTATATCCGTGATTGATAGCCGGAACCAGCACCGCGCGATCCTGCGCGCGCTCCACTGCGAGTTCGCACACGGACGTGCACAGCAGCAAGTCCGTATCGACCGGGAGGTGCGGGCCGTGATCTTCGATCGTCGCAATCGGCACGACGGCAAGGCGCTGGCCGGCAGCCGCATCGCGGATCTCCGGCCACGTCATCTCGCCGTACCGGTATTTCATACCGGCAGCGTAAGGTTCGGCCGCAGTTCTAATTCGGCGAGCGATTCCGCATAGGGCGGCCGCAGCACGCCGTACTCCGTGATGAATGCCGTGATCAGATGGCCGGGCGTCACGTCGAACGCCGGGTTGTATGCGTGCGCGCCTTCCTGTGCGACACGCACGCCGCCGAACGACGCAACTTCTTCCGCCGGCCGTTCCTCGATCGGAATGTCCTCGCCGCCGCGCAGTGAGAGATCGAACGTCGAGCGCGGCGCCGCGACGTAAAACGGAATGCGGTGATGCGCGGCGGCAATCGCGAGTCCGTACGTGCCGACCTTGTTTGCCGTGTCGCCGTTTCGCGCGATCCGGTCGGCTCCCACGATGACGAGATCGATCTGCTTTCGCTGCATCGTGATCGCCGCAGCGGCATCGACCAGCAGCGTCGCATCGACGCCTGCTTGCGCCAACTCGTAATACGTCAAGCGCGCCCCTTGCAGCAGTGGACGCGTTTCATCGACGAACACATGCGGGCGTTTACCGGCGCGTTGCGCGGCGATGATGACGCCGAGCGCCGTTCCACCACCCGCCGTCGCAATCGGCCCGGTGTTGCAGTGCGTGAGAATGTTCGCGTTCGCCGGAATGAGCTGCGCGCCGGCTTGCGCGATGCGCTCGTCCATCGCGCGTTGCTCGTCGTGAATCGCGTGCGCCTCCGCGAGCATGTCGGAAGCGGCCAGCACGCGATCGACGGCCCAGGCCAGGTTGACGGCCGTGGGTCGCGCATTTCGCACGCGCGCCGCCGCTGCCGCAAATTCCGCATCATCCGCGTGACGTTGACGCAGCAGCGCAACGCCGTATGCGCCGAAGACGCCGATGCACGGCGCGCCGCGCACGGCAAGCGTGCGGATCGCTTCTTCGAGCTGCTCGACGCTGGAGGCCCGGCATACGCGCGGTTCGTGCGGCAGCAAACGCTGATCGACGTATTCGACGGCGTCGCCGCCCCAGCGAACGGCTTCCGGTGCTTCACTCATGGCCGCGCGCTATTCGGCACGGGCAAGCAAAAAGCCGCGCGAAAAACGCGCGGCTTGCTGCGCATCGTTGTTTTGTGCGCTGTGGAGGCGTTAAACGACCGCCGGCTGATGAGCCGTGTAACAGGCGCGGCAATACACGGGCCGATCTCCCTTCGGCCGGAACGGGACCGTCGTGGTGGTTCCGCACTCGGCGCAAACCGCTTCGTAGCTCGGGCGCGACGAGCCGCCCCCTGAGGAACTGCCTGCCTGCCCTTTACGGGCGTTGCGACAATCACGGCAGCGCTGCGGTTCGTTTTGAAAGCCTTTTTCGGCGTAAAATTGCTGGTCGCGTACGGTGAACGTAAAAGGACGGCCGCACTCTTTACAGGATATCGTCTTGTCTTCCAAGGTCCGGGCCTCCACAAAAGTAGCAGGCCCGTTTTATCCGACCTCTGCCGTAGAGAATCCTCGCTTGGTTGCGCTGCTGGGCTACCTGCGAAATCCGAGGGCCTCGCGGGCGGGTTCTCGAGGCACGTGAAGCAGGGTGGCTGCCGCAATTGCGGCATCGTACCCCTTGTCACCCCGCTCCGGATGGGCGCGCTCTTCGGCTTGCTCGAGCGATTCGGTAGTCAGCACGCCAAAGCCGATGGGAACGCCCGTTGCCAGCTGCACGTTCATGATCCCCCGCGCGCATTCGCCGGCCACATAATCGAAGTGCGGCGTCTCTCCGCGTATCACGACGCCAAGCGCAACGACCGCATCGATTCGGTCGTCCGCTGCAATGATTCGCTTTGCAGCGAGCGGCAGCTCGAAGCAGCCGGGCACGTGATAAACGGTGACGTCTTCGGCGCGTACGCCGCATTCTGCAAGGGCGCGACGCGCACCATCTTCGAGCCACTCCGAAAGCTGCTCGTAAAAGCGCGCCGCGACGATCGCAAAGCGTTTGCCCGAGCAATCGGGTGGCGGCGCGCCCTTCGCAACGTTACCGTCTCGTTTTGCCATTACGCGTGCGCCTCTGTGAAGCGTATGCGGTTTCCGAACGGATCGATGACGCTCATCGTGCGGCCCCAATCTTGATGTTCGATACCCGGACGCAAATAGCGATACTTCTTCTCCTGCAGCTCACGATGGAGTTCGTCGAGTCCTTGCATCCAGACAAAGACGACGCTGCCCGGCGTGCCGTCGCCGTAATGCTCGGACAAGTGCAGCACGAGCTTATCGCGCGAAACCTGCATAAAGAGCGGCGTGTCCGGTTCGAACCGGTGCTCGAAATCGATTGTGAAGCCCAGGTAGTCGACGTAAAACTCCTTGGCCTTCGCAACGTCGAACATGCGCAGCGTCGGAATCGTCTGCCTGAATTCGACGCTCACGCGTGGTCGCCGTGCGGAAGGGGGCCGTTCACCGCGTGGGCGTCGGTAAACATGTGGCCGAGCTTGCTGCGCTTTGTCGCCATGTACCGCTTATTGTATTGCGTCGGTTCGATTTGCAACGGCACGCGACCGACAATCTTCATGCCGTAGCCTTCCAAACCGAAAATCTTGCGCGGGTTGTTCGTGATGATGCGCAGTTCTTTGACGCCGAGGTCGGCCAGAATCTGCGAACCGATGCCGTAGTCGCGCTTGTCGACCGGCAAGCCGAGCGCAATGTTTGCCTCGACGGTGTCGGCACCTTTGTCTTGAAGGGCGTACGCGCGAAGCTTGTTGGCGAGGCCGATGCCGCGCCCTTCCTGACGCAGATACAGGAAAACGCCGCGGCCTTCTTTCGCGATAATCTGCATCGCACCGTCGCGCTGCGCCGCACAATCGCAACGCAACGAATGCAGCGCATCGCCGGTAAGGCATTCCGAATGCACGCGCACCAGCAGATCGCGTCCGTCGCCGATTTCGCCCATCACCAGCGCAACGTGCGTATTTCCGTCGATGCCGTTTTCGAATGCGTAGCCGGTCCAGGTTCCGACCTCGGTCGGCAGTTTGAATTCCGCGATGCGGTGCAGCAGTTTCTCCGTGCGCCAGCGATACGCGATAAGGTCCTTGACGGTGATGAGCTTGAGACTGTGGCGTTTGGCGAATTCGATGAGCCCGTCGAGGCGCTCCATGGTGCCGTCTTCGGCCATGATCTCGCAGATGACGCCGGCCGGGTACAGCCCGGCCAAACGCGCGAGATCGACGGATGCTTCCGTCTGCCCCGCGCGCACCAACACGCCGCCGTCGCGCGCGCGCAGCGGAAACGTGTGTCCGGGGCGCAGCAGATCGCTCGGACGAGTCGCCGGATCGAGCAATGCTTGAATCGTCGCGGCGCGATCGTGCGCCGAAATTCCCGTGGTCGTGCGGCCGCGCGCTTCAATCGAAACCGTGAATGCCGTTTCATGCACCGCGCTATTTTCGGAAACCATTTGCGGCAGATGCAGCTCGTCCAGGCGCTTGCCGATCATCGGAACGCAAATCAGGCCGCCCGCGTGCTTGCGCATGAAATTGATCGCTTCGGCCGTCACCATCTGTGCCGCCATTACCAGGTCGCCTTCGTTTTCGCGATCCTCGTCGTCCAGCACGATGACCATCTTGCCGGCGCGGATGTCCTTGATCGCGTCCTCTATCGAGTCGAACGGCGACGCCTTTTCCAGGGTGCTCGTGAGGTCGGGCAGCACGTGCGTCAGCCGCTGCAGCGAACGGTACGAGGGCTCGCGCTGGCCCGACCGGAGGTAGGAAATCGCGGCCTCGGTCAGGCCGCTGCGCTGCGCCAGTTCTACAGCGGTAAGCCCCGCAGCATCCATGGCAGCGTTCAGTTCATCAGCAAAGGCGCTCACATCCCGACCCTACCCCCGGACTTAACAAATGTCAAGATGATATACCTGACGCACCTTAGTTTTGCGTCAGGCATCGGGACATTTGTAGGTCTCGATGGAAAGGTATCATCATGCTCACCACTCTCGGCAAGTTTTTGCGCGAGTATCTTCTTCAAATACTCGTTACGGCCACCGTGGTTGGCAGTCAAGTCCCAAATCTGCTGTAAATTCGATTCGGCCTAAAGTCGGCGGTTACGCCGCCTTCGTTCGCTCCTTCGTCGCTTTTCGTTCGGCTGACCACTCGTGGTAGTCGGTCATAGCGAAGTAGAGTTTCTCCTGCCAG
>DATGJX010000093.1:0-4286 GCA_035294905.1 Vulcanimicrobiaceae bacterium
CTGGCAGGAGAAACTCTACTTCGCTATGACCGACTACCACGAGTGGTCAGCCGAACGAAAAGCGACGAAGGAGCGAACGAAGGCGGCGTAACCGCCGACTTTAGGCCGAATCGAATTTACAGCAGATTTGGGACTTGACTGAGCATCGTGCTTTCAAGGACGAATGGCTTGCGTTCGACTTGCTCCTGCATTTTTAACTAACACCCTGGGCTGATGTACTGGGATAATCGTGTGTACGAATCACCTGCTTCGCGGCTAGACTACCCATAAGATGATTCCAATGGCGACACCGATGATAAGGCCACAAATGACATCGCGATGTATTTCCTGGCGGATGGTGTTTGCCTTGTAGAACCTTGCAAATAACTGTTGAGCGGTGAACCCTAGTGCAAGAATAACCGCGTGTTGCCATGTAAGGAGCACGGCATCATGAGGTGACGTGCCGACGAGCCGTACGGCGAGCCCGACCAGTGCCATGCCGACGCCTCCAGCCAGGCCCTCGTGAAAGACGAACCATCGCATCATGGCGCCGCGACGAACGTCCTTAGAATTGTTATGCACGCACGCCCCTAAGCATCGCAGTACGGACAGCAACTTCGCCGCTTGAGCCTAGCGCATCTTCTTGAAGGCTTAGATCCAGGTTTGGAATGGTGGCATTCAGCGCGCCGGCGTTACGCGGCTACCCGGCCTAGGTTCCGACGGTGGGACTCCGGCGATCTCTGCTTTGCGAGCCACCAGGTGCGCTCTTACGATTCGGCCTTCCGAAGCGTCCTCGACGTATGAACCAGAGGCCCTTGGGATATTGCTTAGCGAAGACGGGCTGCGCGTCGGGGGCCGTCCATACGGTTCCATCGGCGTAACGTGCATTCACGGACAAAGGTTGAGACAAAACTGCCAAGCGTCATAACTTGAAGCGTTAATGAGCTTTGTACGTGAGGGAGACATGGTCGACGCCCGTAGCATGGACCGGCTCGGAGAGGATTCGCCGGCGCCCAATTTGGTGTTATCCGTCATGGGTGAGCTGCTCCCTTGGTCAACACGCTGCGGAAAAAGATGAAAAACCTTGAAAAACCTGCGCTTAGGCCGCCTTCACCACGAGCGCGTGACCTGAAAGCTCGACGCGCGCCTGCGAACCTTTTCGCAGTTCGCCGCGCAGAATCGCCGTCGAAAGCGGCGTGCTCACGTGTTTCGCAACGATACGGTGCACGTAACGCGCGCCGCTTCCCGCGTCCATCGCTTCGCGCGCCAAAAACTGCCGCGCGTCTTCGCCGAGCAGCAATTGCACGTCGCGCGCACCCAGACGCTCCGCCAAAGCCTCGACGTGAATCGCCACGATTTGCTCGATTTCTTGTAGCTGAAGATCGTTGAATTGCACGACGTCGTCGATGCGGTTCATGAATTCCGGACGGAACGCGATCGAGAGTTCGTCGTCGGCGAGGTTGGTGGTCATGATGATCAAGGCGTGCCGAAAATCGATCGTGCGCCCTTTGGCGTCCGTCACGCGGCCGTCGTCGAGAATCTGCAGCAGCACCGCGGCGACGTCGGGGTGCGCTTTCTCGAGTTCGTCGAAGAGCACGACGCAGTACGGACGGCGGCGTACGGGTTCCGTGAGCTGACCCGGTTCGTCATGCCCCATATATCCCGGCGGCGCGCCGAGCAGCCGCGAAACGGTGTGCGATTCGGTGAATTCCGAAAGATCGATGCGCACGAGCGCCTCTTCCGTGCCGAACAGTGCCTGCGCGAGCGCTTTGGCGAGTTCGGTTTTGCCGACACCGCTGCTTCCCATGAACAAAAAGCTTCCGAGCGGCTTGTTCGGATCGTGTAGTCCCGCGCGCGCCCGGCGAATCGCTTCGCTTACCGCGGCGATGGCTTGCTGCTGGCCGATGACGCGTTTGGAAAGCGTTTGCTCGAGCGAAAGCAGATTGTTCGCCTGCGATTCGGAAAGCGTCGACTGCGGGATGCCCGTCCATCTCGTTACGACCGTCGCGACGTCGTCGGCCGTTACCGGCGGGCGCGCCGCGTCACCTTTATTTCTCAGGGCGACTGTCGCCGCCGCTTCATCCATGAGATCGATGGCTTTGTCGGGCAGAAAGCGGTCGGCGATGTAGCGCGCGGAGAGCGCGGCGGCCGCGTTCACCGCTTCGCTGGTGATGTCGACGTTGTGATGCTCGGCGTAGCGGTTGCGCAAGCCGCGCAGAATCGCGACGGTTTCCTCGATTGTCGGCTCGTCGACCATCACCGGCTGGAACCGCCGCTCGAGCGCCGCATCCGATTCGATGTACTTGCGATATTCGTCGAACGTCGTCGCACCGATGCACTGCAGATCGCCGCGCGCGAGTTCGGGTTTGATCATCGAACTCAAGTCGAGCGCGCCTTCAGCAGCCCCTGCGCCGACAAGCGTATGCAGTTCGTCGATGAAAAGAATCACGTCGCGCGCTGCGCGCCGCACTTCGTCCAAAATTTTCTTGACGCGGCCTTCGAATTCGCCTCGGTACTTCGTTCCGGCGACGAGCGGGCCGAGCGAGAGCGCGAGCACGCGTTTGTTGCGCAGCGGTTCGGGAACGTTGCCGGCGGCGATGCGCTGCGCCAATCCTTCGACGATTGCGGTCTTGCCGACGCCGGGTTCGCCGACCAAGACGGGATTATTCTTGCTGCGCCGCGCGAGAATCGAAACGACGCGCTCGACTTCGGTATCGCGACCGATGACCGGATCCAGTTTGCCGCTGCGCGCAAGGTCGGTAAGGTCGCGCGAATACGCTGCCAGCGTCGGCGTTGCACCGCGCAAACGGCGCGTGAAGTCCCCAAACGGATTGCTCTCGCCGCGCTCGTTCAGCCGGTCCAGCAAGATCGCGCTGCCGGCCAGAAGCGCAGCGGCGGTGAGTGCCGCTCCGACGTAAGGCAGCGCGGCCTTCGTGGCCTGCCTGCGCGCCGCGCACGTTGCGCAGTAGCGCGGTTGCAACGATCCGGGGTCGGCAACGGTGGCGGGATACAGCCCGCAGACCTCGCAAGTGGTGCTCACGTTAGGTGCTACCCCGTACTACCGGGCGCGGTTTCACTGGGACTCGTACGTCACCGTGACGGTCGCCGTCACCTCGACGCTGTTTGGCTGGATTTGCGTGGGAACCGGTGCGGCGGCTGCGCGAAACACCGGCCCTTCGACGACGGGCGTAATGCGGTTTGGCCCACCCACCTGCATGCTCTTGACCCGCACGATGCGCAAGCCCGCAGCCGCCGCCATCGCTTGCGCTTGAGCGCGCGCCTGCTGCACGCCGTCCTGCAAAGCTTGCGCGTATTGCCTACGCGAGTCGCTGTTATCGAACGCGACGCCGTTCACGTCCGTAACGCCGGCGGATACCGCCGTATCGATGACCTTCCCCACCAAGGATAGCCGCCGCACGGTCACGTCGATGCCGCGGCTGACGGTATAGCCGTAACGAACACCTTGGTCGGGCATCGCAGGCGGCTGCGGCGGCGGATTATAGCTCACGTTGAACGACGTCGTTCGAATGTCACTTTCCTTAATACCGAGCGCGCGCAAAGAATCGAGCAGCCTGCCGTAACGTTCGTTGTTGTCGGACGTCGCCGAGGCGGCGGTTGAAGCGTAGGTCGAGATTGCAAAGGAAGCCGTCGCCATGTCGGGCATTGCCGTGGAGCGGCCTTCCGCCGTTACCGTGATCTCGGAAAATTGCGCCGCTGCGGCGGGTGCGCACACCGATACAGCCAGGGCAATCGCGGCGAGCAGACGAGTCATGGAAACCACCTTTCTGCTTGAGCCTGTGCTACGCGGGAAAGAAACCAGCAGCCATGCTGGTCGAAACGGTCGTCGGGTTTTGCGTGGGCGTCATCGCCCGGTACATCGTGCCCGATTCGCCGGGCATCGGCAGCGATACCCTCACCGGCATCGTTGGAGGAGGTTTAGGAGCCTTCATTTACAAGCTGTTCGGGCACAGGACGTCCTTCGACGCCTTCAATGCATGGAGCATCGCGAGCGCCGCGATCGGGGCCTTCATCTTAATCCTAGTCATTCGTGCGACCGCCGGACGGCGGACCATCGCTTAATAAGGGAGTGAAACCTGTATGTGGATTGTTTGGCTCATCATCATTGGACTAATCATCGGGTTGATAGCCCGCGCACTCGTGCCCGGAGCGGTCGGCGGCGGAATCCTCGTCGATATCATTGTCGGAATTGTCGGAGCCGTTATCGGCGGCTGGCTGGCAAGTGCCCTCGGGCGCGCGCCCACGAGCGGCCTTTGGAGTTTTATCTGGGGGGTCATCGGCGCGGTGAT
>DATGJX010000094.1:0-12712 GCA_035294905.1 Vulcanimicrobiaceae bacterium
GCTATAGGTGAATGTGTTCTGCAGCTGTATCTGACCAGCAGCTGGGAAGGTTGGCTGCGTAAATTGTCGGCCGAGACCGTTCCCAACGTACTCGGTTGCCGTTCCGGAGCTGCTACCATTCGAAAACAACCCTGCCGACGCCCCGGATGTAATCAGCACGTCAGTATTAGGCGAGGGTATTGCCGTGTCGTCCGAGGATAAGCCCATCCAGAGTGCCATTCCCGCGTTCGGTAACACGATATATGGCGTGGTAGTCGATGGCGTCGTGCCAGCCGCGCCCGTTGTAGATGTTGGGTTGTACCATTGATCCACGTTTAAAGTCGTGGCGGAGTTCGAGACAATCACGCCCCAGGCGACGGCCGTCCCAGACGACATCGCGACGACGATCTGACCTTGTAAGCCGCCGTTCGGCCCACCCGACGTGGGAAAACCAGACGATCCAATCGCAAGGGATGTCGCCGTAGTGGTGGATGCAGTCCCGATCGCAGATGCGAAGGTTGCGTTAGCACTGATATTTCCAAACATCGCAAGCCGCTGCCACTGATCCCTTCCCATGACTGTCCGCGAATTATGGGATCTGCGTATGGCCGTTACCTTTCCGCGAGAATTTCGAAAAACGGTTTCCACGGTGTCATTCCACTTCCGATAGCCACTGGCAAACGACTGGCGATCGAGAATTCCGCGTCGCACCAATTCGAGATCCTCGCGAATATGCACTGGATTCCGCTTATCGCGAATCGAAGACTGACCGCAGGTGATAGTATCGGCCAGCATGGTCTTTTCCTCGTACTCCGGCGCCGGGAACGCCGCGACTTTGGTTTTCGGCATTTTTCGTTGCTAAAGGATTGCGCCCTCCCCGTTACTCGAGAGCAGGTTTGTGCTCGCGATCGTCCTCTGCGCTTTCGGTGTTACAATGCGAGAAGCGCGGCAGAAGCGAAATGGCGAATCGAACTGATGGTTCAATCTGCGGATTTGACACGAAGACATCGTCAATCAGCCGATCAGCGCGATAACAGCAAGCATCGCTTTAAGGCCGTTGTGAAGCGTTGTTGATCCTCCCGCAATTCACAATGCTGATGATGGTGGGTCTGTGATCACCCACGCGAGCAACGGTCCACGAAACGCGAAGTATTTGACTACCGTGACCGGCTCCGCCTTTACCTGGGATCCGTCGTGGTTCCGGGATAAAACGATTTGAAAGAGAGATTGGGCATATTCGAGAAAGCGCGGTGACGGAGAGCGTCGTTGGAACGCTGGTCGCCGGGCGGATTTTCGGCTCGGAGCTGGTTCAAAGCCTTGCCATGGCACGGGATGCAGACAGCAGGATGCGCGACCGGAGCGAAGGGTTGGTTCTCACCGGCTTTCCTGTTCTTCCATGTTCTGCAGGTTCCCGCGGATGCTTCCTAAGCCGCAGCGCGGTGCCCGCCTTTGGGAATGTACCGAGCCGTTACACACAGGAGCCGATAGTACACGACGACCGACAGTCGTCGCTTCAGCGCCCGTAGAGCCGCGCGCTGCGTCTTTCCTTCGCCGCGCTTGCGTTCATAGTAAACCCGACTTGGATGCTCATCGGCGCGAATCTGATGAATCGCGATGCTATGTAACAACGAATTGAGCTTGCGGTTTCCGCCAAGGTTCACTCGCACAGCCGAATGTTTGCCGCTCGAACAGGATACTGGAGCAGTTCCCGCGCGCATCGCGAACGCATCGGCATTCCGGCAATTCTTTAAGTTGCCAGCGTGACCGATAAGGCCGGCGGCGGTAACAGTGGAGACGCCGCGCATCGCCAGCAGCTCAGGGGCGAGGCGGCTTATCAGAGGGCGGAGTAGGTCCTCAATTTCCGCGATGCGATCATTCAGTTGCTGAATGTCCTCGATAGCGTAGCGGACTTCGTCGACGAGGCTCTGTGCGACCAGGTCGCCCTTGACAGCTTTGATGAGGCGCTGGACCTCGTATAAGCCCTTTTCGCTTCGCAGGCAAGACGGCAGGTTTAATTCGAGCCGTACTGCTGCTGCACGCACTCGGTTGATGCATTCTGTTCGTTGCGACGCCAAACGATCGCGCTGGTCGTATCGGATCCGCAGCGCCTCTCGCTCGACTGCGATTTCATACCTGGGCAATCTATGAGATTCACGGAGCACCGCCTCTGCGATCGCTTGCGCGTCCAATGCATCTGATTTGCCGGTTCTGCTTGACTGCTGCCGATGGCGCTTCGTGAATGAGCCCGGAACTTCATAGACACACGCGCCCGATTTGAGCAATTGCCGAGCGAAAGCGTTCGCGTAACATCCAGTGCTTTCCAAGCCCCAGACGACTTCGCCACCAAGTTCGCGCGCTACGTTCAGTGCCTTCATGTACCCGCGCCGATCCGCGCTTATGGTCAGTACTTTTACTTCGCGGCCCGTCCGGTTGAGAAATACAATCGTGTGTGTATCTTTATGCGCATCTACGCCAGCGACAAATTTCACCAGCACCACTCCATCTAATGAGAGAGCGAACCGGCGTCACTTTACGGGGCGTATGCGGTCGTCTTTCCAGCCAGCATCCACTCTCAGCGAATGGCGTCCGCCGGCAGGTCCCGATAAGGCCAGCGGGGGGCGGTGTGGGCGTGAGCCAAAACGGACGCCTACCGCTATAATAAGCTATAAAGTGTGGGCGACATCTTCAGCGTCGTCGTCGCCGGCGCGTACGGCTCCGCTAGTGCGCAAAAAGGTCATCGAGCGCGTTTTTCGATCCGCGGCCGGCAGCGGCCAGCATGCTTCAGATCCTTCGAGGCCCGAACTGGATCGAGCTCCTCAATTCGTTTAAACAGGGCAACGATCAGCGGGATTAACGGTGGGAACGGTGCCTGCCCCATGCGCGCGAATGGCACGCGCTGGAGGGCTCGGAGCGCATCGACGCATTCGTCGTAATTGAGCTTCGGCACGGCGTACAGCGGCTCGAAACCGTTAGGAATTGCATCGCGCCCGCCGGCCAGATGCAGCAACGCTCCTCGCGTTTTCACCGCCTCATCCGAAGGTGCGCGATCGGAGTCAAAAGTGAGAGTCGGATTGGTCAACATAAACGGCCTTCCTTTCGCACGTGCTTAGTTTTTAATCGGAAGTGCGGGGCGGGCGCCCAGCCCAAGCGATCTGCGAGCGAATTCGCCATAGTGGCAGCAGCGCGGGCCCCTAGATCGTCGGCCGCGATCACGCCGCCGCGAAGAACGACGGTCGACCCGTTCTGTTCGTTGCGGCTAATAGCGATGGACTCGGTCAAGGTTGAAGGGCTTTGACGTCAAGGGGACACGATTGAAGAAATACCGCTGCGAAGAGTGCGAGAAGCCCATTCCTGAAGCTCGCGCTTACAGTGCTGTTTCGCGCGGCAAACGGCCTAAGTACTGCAGTCCTCTGTGTAAGAATCGCGCTACGCAGCGGGCATTTCAAGAACGCAAGCGTAAGGGGTAGCATGAGCGAAAGAGCATCGCTAATATCAGCCGAAACGCCCAAATAGGAATGGAACACACATGGCCAATTCACTCGAAGACCGCATCTGCCGGTTGGAGTGTCACGTGCAGCGCCTGCTGATGCTCGCCGGCAACAGAAGAGAATTACCTTTTGAGAGCCTTCTCGAGTCCCGCTCATCCCAGTATGTTTGAAACGGCGCGCCATCGGCGCGCCTTTCTTTCTGTCATCGTGAGGCATCGTTGTCATCGTGAGGTATTGTTGTCATCGTGAGATATCGTTGTCATCGTGAGGTATCGTTGTCATCGTGAGGTATCGAACGACCCCGAGCAACGTCGAGGGGCGAGCCCGCAGGGCTCGCTGCCCAGCACGCGCCTCGAAGTCTCAACGGGCTCGTAGCGGAGCGTTACGTGTCACACTGTGGTCCCAAGGGCCTGAGAATCGTTCGTAATTTTTGGGCTATTCTTCCGTTCGGGTCACTAAAAGAGCCACGACGGAACGTGGCTCTTTTTCACATCACGCGCAATCCGATTGCGCCCTGAAGCGCGCTATTCTGTTTCTACGGCGTCGCTGCAGCACTTGATGCAGTTCCCGAGGCGAAGGCTCCAATCGAGAAACTCGTCACGCGGCCACCGCCGGGATAGTCGATAACCTCGACGTCGCCCCCAGCGCCCTGCGGGACATAGATGAGGTTCTCGGTTGCATTGAACGCGCTACGATGGGGGCCAGGGACCGAGATTTCCGAGGAGGGCGAGGTCTTGCCGGGCGTGTATGTGAAAATTTTATCAGCGCTGACGTCGGACACGACAACGTCGTTGTTCTTGTCGATGAGGATGCCGAGCGGTGACTCCAAGTCTTGTAGGCCCAGATTGGTGCCGCCACCGCTCATGCCGGCATACTCGATAACCACACCCTGTGAGCTTGCATTGGTCCCCGCTGCGTAAACGTTGTTGTTCGAATCCACGGCGACACCGCGGACGGTGATGATTCCCCGGTTAGTTAACCGCGCGCTCGGGCTCGTCTCTCCAGGCGGATAGACGTCGACGCCGCCTGCGATGTCGGCTGCGAGGACGTAACCGTTTGCCGCAACGGCGACGTCGTCGGGTTCGTGGGAATCAATCAAGGTACGAGACGGGCTTGTCTGATTGGGCTTATAGATCGTTACATTGTCTCCGTCGACGTTTGCAACGTACAGATTGCCCTGCGCGTCGGTAGCGATACCTTCGGGCTCCTCGATGCCGTTCGAGATCTGGCCAACCTTGTTGTAACCGGGCACCGAGTAGATGTCGATGACGCTGTTCACTTTGTTCGAGGCATAAAGGAGTTGGCTTTCGCTCTCAGCGGGCGAGATCCGGCCCCGGATCCGGTCAGCGCCTTGAGCCAACTGATTTGGCGGCGAAGGACTCGTTCCGGTCAAAGCATTGTTCGACGAACATGCTGCAAGAAGAATTACGGTCAAAGATGCGGTGAGGAGCGATGACGTTCGCATTAAACTTACCTCCGCGCCGATTATTGTGGCAAAGCATGAATAATCTCTGAAGGGCGCTCGTCAGAAGCCGAATGCACTTCGTTCGGCCTGGAAAACGGCACCGTGAGGCATCGTTGTCATCGTGAGGTATCGAACGACCCCGATTCAGTGCGGCGGTCCCGAGGTCAGGTAAAATCAAAACAGCAGCGGCCCGGCGCCCTGTGAGAGAGCGTTGGAGTATGAATGATAACGAAGTGACTTTCAAGTTCGTGAGCATGGAGCAGGCCCTCATGTTCCGGGCGGCGCTCCAGACATTGGCCGACTTTATCCCTCGGGTAGACGAAGCTATTCGGGAATATGCTCACATTGACACGGCACACGCCGACAAGGGAGAAATACAGACGTAAGCGGAGTTAGTCGCGCTGCATGGGCACTATTCCAAATCGTTAGTGGGGTTGCGCTTGCGGGACCGAGGTTCCGGCAATTTCGGAAAGTGTTAGCGCGGCCTCAGCTCTCGTAACAGGCTGGGCAGGGTGCAAATAGACGGTTTTGCCCCAGACGCGCTCGAAATTACCGCCGCCACCGTCATAGATGTCGGCTAACATGACGGTGACGTAGTTTTTGTTGACCTGGTTTCCGTCGACAAAACCATGGTCAGTGAGCGTTTTCGTCGTATCCTCCGGATTCGGCGTAAACTTATGGCCCGCGTCGACTTGGCTTTTTATCGCAATCATCTCTTGACGATTGATGGCGCGGTCGGGCGCAAAGTGTTTGGCATCCACACCGACGGTAAACCCGGCGTCGGTAAGCGCCTGCACGTATTTCCAATACGGGCTCGTTTGCGGAACGTCGTCAAAGGTGGCTTCGGCCGTTTCCGGCAGCCGAAGTTGGTTCGACAAATTGTCTTTATAGTAATCGTTATTGAGTATAACGAGCCACTTGACGAATTCGCCGCGCGAAATTTGTGCGTTTGGATTGAACGCTCCGGTGGTCGACTCAAAAACACCCAGAGCCGCTTCGTTCTGGATAGCCTTTTCGGCCACGATTCCGTTGATGTCCGTATACGCAACCGTGACCGCGGCGCTTCCGGAAGCGGCCGGCGATGCTGCGGCCGTCGCAACGGGTCCGCTAGCCGTGGCTACTGGTGACGCCGCCGCCATTGCCGATGTCGTTGACGTCGGCGACGCCGCCGGCGATGCAGCTGATTGGCTTGAGGTTTGGGCCGTTTTGGCGCATGCGACTACGAATAAGCCGATCAGCGCGAATAGCAAAATCTTCGAAGGCAAATGCATCGCTGCTCACCTCGTCTCGTTAGTATTGCACTTCCGCACCTCGATGAAAAGCAAGCAAGCCTGTAGCGGGAAGGGACCACAACCTACAATTCCAACGGCAGTCAAACGCGTCCGACGATTTCCGTTCGCGAGAAGATTTACATACTAAACAGCAGCGACGGTTCGGGCGGCTACGTGACGACGTACAATCCTGACGGCATTCCCGCCGGCAAATTCAACGTCACCGCGGCCAACTCGCCCGAATTCCTGGCCGTCGATTCGAACGGCAAGGTCTACGTAACGATTTACTTCATAAACAACGACGGCCCGGGGCGCGTTTATACATTCTTACCGAACGGAACGAGGACGACGCCAACCATTACCGCGCTTTGGCCGTGGGGTATCGCTGTCGATCCCAAGGAAAGATCTACCTCGCAGCCGGCCCCGGGATTGTGGCTTTTACTCCAGACGGCCAACCGACGACGCCGCACATCAGCGATCACGATCAATTCGGAAACGGACTGGCATTCGTCATCACGGCGGCTCCGTGACAACCTACAAGCCGGACGGCATGCAAACTTCCCCGACAATCACGAAGGGTGTACTAGACCCGGTCGACGTCGCCGTGCACTAGTCAGACGACAGCGATTCGGCGACGAACTTCCCGGGCCATCAACGGCAAGGGTAGCGCACCGGGTGTTAGGATCGCGTCGTGAAAGCACGGATGTCGAAGCGATCGCGCAGATCGGCCCGACGGTCTTGAGCGCATTCATCCCGGTATCCACCACCAGCCGGCACGTCAAAAACGGCTCCATCATCAGCCGTCCGAACCGCTCTTCCTACCTGCGAAGCGGATGCAGGTCGGTGGTGTTCTCGGCCACGTTCAATAGTCTAGGGGGATGTTGGAAGGCGGCAAATGCTTGAAGTACGCCGCGGAATGTCTCGCTGCGATAGGACGGAACCGCGTAAGCGATTGCGCATAATCGAAGCAATCCGAAAGGTCGTCCGCCCGCACATCCGTGTAGCCCACCGGTTGCAGACCAAATTGCTCCTCGGTAAAGTGCAATATGCTTCCGAACTCGTGCTGAACGTGTGAGACGTATGCGTGTTTGGCGTATGGGGAAACGACGATCAGTGGAACGCGAAACCCGAGTTCATACGCGTTAAACTGCTGCGGTGCCACGTGATCGTACCATCCGCCCCAATCGTCCCAAACAATGAAGATCGCCGTTGAATTCCAGTACGGACTGTTCCCTATCGCGTTGACGACCGATGCGACCCACGATGGGCCGCTCCCGTCGGTGACGCTTGCGTGGTCCGACGCAAGGGCGGTTGGTATCACCCATGAGACGGATGGAAGGCGGCCGGCGGATATGTCGCTGAATATCGTCGTGTCGGGAGTGACGACATGGTTCCAATCACTTCCGAACCGAATGCGCGAGATAGCGTCCGGTGCATTCCATAATCCGCCGGACTGGTAGGCATAGTAGGTGTACGAAACACCCCTGGCGTCCATCTCGTCAAAGAGCGTCGGGTGATCGAAACATACCGGCGACTGCGTCATCGTGGTAGAGCCGGTGTTGATGTCGATTAATCCTACGGAGCTGCTCGGATCTCCGTCGCAGTTCAAGTCGTTGTTGTTGGCGTAATTCGGGTTCGCGGCAGCATACAAAGTGCTGCCGTTCGCAATCACCGCGGTGCCGCTGAGCAAGTACTGATGCGCCGGGAAACTGGGCCCCTCATTGGTTTGGAACATCCGATCTGCAAACGAGTATTGCTCTGCCATTTGGTAGTACGGCTCGTCTTCGGATTGCGGCACATATCCGTATTGAGGATACGGCGGCGGCGTCGAAGTAGCGTCAGGATTCGGGCTGGCGCTCTCACGGTCGAAGCCGTTCATCGCGCCATTGTCGAAGTCGGTCGTCCACGCGCCGTGTCCGTGATCCAAATCGTACGGGGCCGTTAGCGGGATCGGCTGAAGCGGAACCTGCGTACCATTCGACGTGTAGCCGAAGTTTTGTATGTCCGCGCCTGGAATTCCGGCAGCGGCGAAGAGATTATCGGGCGTGCGGTTTTCCTGAATGATGATGACGACATGTTGAATCTTCTGCGGACTCGGTGTGGGTGAAGGCGTCGGCGTCGGTGTCGGCGTCGGCGTCGATGAAGACGTCGGCGTCGGCGTGGGCGAAGACGACGAATGGGGCGTCGGCGTGGGCGAAGACGACGAATGGGGCGTCGGTGTGGACGAAGACGACGCGCGCGGTGACGGAGACGGGCTGCTCGGCCGGGACGACGGTCCGCTTTGAGGCAGCGCAGGCGTTACTTGCCCGCCGCCCCCGCCCCCGCCGCACCGGACAAAAGCCAACGGAGCCGCTAACAGAAGCAGCAGCACAAAACACAGCCGCATCGGGCCGAGACCTCGCACACCTGTATTTTCGCACGAGGCGCTCTAGTACGGTGTGGTGCAAACGCCCCTTATTGCCGGTGGCGCAACGCGTGTTGCGCCGCGGATCAGTAATCCGAATCTACGGGTACGTTCGACCGCGGCTGATGTATGAAATACGACGGGGGATACTTAGCCGAAATTGGTGTAAACGGCGGCGGCGTTTGCGTGTAGTCGAAGCAGTCGCTCAGGTTCTTGGCGCGCACGTCGGTGGTGCCAATCGATTGCAAACCGAAGCGCTGTTCGGTATAGCGAAGAATACTGCCGAATTCGTAGTGGATGTGTGAAACGTATCCGCGCTTGGCCCACGGCGAAATCACAATCAATGGAACTCGAAAACCGAGTTCGTCCTGGTCTAATATCTGCGGCGCCACATGATCGTACCAACCGCCCCAGTCGTCCCACGTGACGAAGATAGCCGTCGACTTCCAATATTGGCTCTCGCCGATGGCATTGACGACGGATGCAACCCACGACGGACCGCTGCCGTTCGTGACGCTCGAGTGGTCGGACGAAAGCGCGGTCGGCATGACCCACGAAACCGCGGGAAGCGTGCCGTTCGAGATGTCGCTGTATATCGTCGTGTCGGGCGTGACCACGTTGGCCCAGTCGGGGCCGAAGCGGAGGTGCTGGATTGCGTCCGGAGCATTCCACAAACCGCCGGCCGTGTATGCGTAATATCTGTACGAAACGCCTGCGGCATCGAGTTCGTCGAAGAGCGTCGGGTGATCCATGCACACGGGTGAGAGTCTTTGACTGCGATCGCCGGTGCTGATGTTGATCAATCCGACGGAGCTGCCGGGATCGCCGTCACAATTCAAGTCGTTGCCGTTGGCGTATTCAGGGTTTTCATCGGCGTACATATCGCTGCCGGCTGAAATCTCAGCCGTGCCGGAAAGCAAATACTGGTGCGCCGGAAAACTGGGGCCTTCGTTCGACTGGAACATGCGGTCGGCAAACGTGTATTGCTCCGCCATCGCGTAGTACGGCTCGTCATCCGACTCGGGCACGTATCCATACTGCGGATCGGGCGGCGGAGTCGCCGTAGACCCGGGTTTGGGGCTGGAGTGTTCCTTGTTGAAGCCGTTCATCGCACCGTTGTTATAAGCGGTCGAGAAGGCGCCGTGGCCATGGTCGAGGTCGTAAAAATTGCTGAGCGGGATGGGTGCGAGCGGAACTTCTGCTCCGGTCGAAGTGTAACCAAAGTTTTGAATGTCCGCGCCCGGAATGCCGTTTTGGCCGAACAAGTTGTCCGGCGTGCGGTTTTCCTGAACGATGATGACGACGTGTTGAATCTTCGCTGCGCCGGCGCGCTTGAGCACGTCGGTCAGCTGGAGTTGCGATGCCGCACTCGAATCGGTCGTGGCCGGCGTGCCGGTACTGCCGCAGTGCACAAGCGCCAGCGGAGCTGCCAGTAACAGGAGCAAAACGAATGCTCCCCTCGTGCAATCGACGGGTTTGGTCTTCACGCATATATTCTTGCATCTTTGAACGCTTGGCGGTGTGGGACGAAGGCCCCAATTACCGTAACGCCGGGCGATAATGATTCCAAAGTCTCATCAATAGTCCAATGGTATATTCGATGACGGAAGATGCAAAAAGTAATTAGCATTATGCTTTGCAACGAACGGTTGAAACTTCGTGGGCGCTTGCGAATAATCGAAACAATCTGAGAGATCGTCCGCTCGCGCATCGGTGTTTCCGAGCGATTGCAGATCGAACAGTTCCTCCGTGTAGCGTAAAATGCTGCCGAATTCGTGCTGAACGTGCGAAACGTATCCGCGCTTTGCGTACGGAGAAATCACGATCAACGGCACGCGAAAACCGAGCTCGTATCCGTTGTATCGCTGCGGAGCTACGTGGTCGTACCAGCCGCCCCAATCGTCCCACAACACGAAAATCACGGTTGAATTCCAATATTGACTGTTGCCGACGGCGTTGACCACCGACGCAACCCAAGAGGGTCCGCTCCCGTCGGTGGAGCCGGCGTGATCCGATGCCGGCGTGGTGGGGATCACCCACGAAACCGACGATAACCGGCCGGCGGAGATGTCGTTGAAGATCGTGGTGTTCGGAATGACGACGTGCGACCAATCCGTGCCGAACCGGATGTGCCTGATTGCATCCGGCGCATTCCACAGTCCACCTTGCGTATAGGCGTAGTACGTGTACGAAACGCTTTTCGCATCGAGCGAATCGAAGAGGGTCGGATGATCGAAACACACCAGCGACTGCGTGCCGCCTTCCACACCGCTGGCGAGATTGATCAGCTCGACCGTACTGTTCGGGCTGCCGTCGCAGTCCAGCATGTTCGTTGCGTAATCCGGGTTCTCCGCATCGTACATATCGCTGCCGGCAGAAACCGCGTCCGTTCCGCTGAGCAGATACTGATGCGCCGGTAGACTAGGCCCTTCGTTCGTCTGAAACATGCGATCGGCAAACGTGTAATCTCGCGCCATTTGATAGTACGGTTCGTCTTCGGACTGCGGGACGTATCCGTACTGCGGATTGGGCGGAATCGACGGCGTAGCCGATGGTTTCGGACTGGTGGTTTCGAGATCGAAGCCGTTCATCGCACCGTTATCGTACGCGCGGACCCAAGCCCGATCGTGTGAGTGATCGATGTCGTAGGGTGCCGTGAGCGAAATAGGTTGAAGTTGAACTTTGGCGCCGGTCGACGTGTACCCGTACGTTTGAATGTCCGCACCCGGAATGCCGGCGGCTCCGAACAAGTTGTCCGGCGTGCGGTTTTCCTGAATGACGATGATGACGTGCCGAATCTTGGTCGCGTCAGGCGTACCGGAGGGACTGGGAGACGAAGGCGAACTCGGACCGGGCATCGAGCTTCCGCCGCATTGAACCATCGCGAGTGGTGCGGCCACGAGCAAGAGCAGAATTAATGCGACTCTCATATTGCACCCCGGCGTCGGTTCGGGTATCGCGGAACCCATGGTTGCCTAGTATACGTTATTCCAATGAGTGACCATGATGAAGAAAACTATCAAAAGTGCGGCATTCGCGATCGCGGCGGCGCTCGTGGTGGTAGCGCCCTCAGTTTCGCAAGCCGCCGTTACCCAAGCTCAAGCACCTGTGCATGCGACCTACGAAACGAGCATGGTGCCGGTTTTGCATGCCTTCGACGGGCCCTGGACGGGGACGCTGAAACTCACGTTCAATCCGAGCGGGATCATTCAAGGCTACTATAACCCCGCGGACCAGATGGCGTTTATCCCCGTCACCGGCGGACGCGACGGCGACAACGTTTGGTTTGATATCGGCACGAACGGCCGCCTGCATGTAAATGGAACGCTGCAAAACGGTTCGATCGTCGGCGGAGCCATCGACGAGCGAACGCACGAAACCTATGATTTCACGGCCCGCAATCACCGTTAACCCAAACTGAAAAGGGATTATGGCGGCGCTAATGCGCCGCCATAATTTTTGCAAGCATGTCGGGCGTTCCCGAAATGCGCACCAAGTGCGGATACCGAATGCCGCCGTGATAGTCCAGCGTGTACGATCCGACGCCGCCGTTGTTGTTGGCGATGAACACGATCCCCGCGCTTGAATGTTGCGCGGTTTTCACCGCGTATTCGAGCGCATCGGGATCCCATTCTTGACCGTCGACTGCGAGAATCGTGACGCCCGGTGAGAGCCCCGCCTGCCAAGCCGGCGATCCCTCGCGCACGTCGGTGATCTGCCCCTTGCCCGTCACGTTCATTCCAAGCGAATACCAGTATGTCAGGCCGTGGAACGCCGCATCGCGAGCCTCGATAAACTTGTTCGGTTTATCGTTGTACACGAACTTCCACCCGGCGCGCGCCAGGTCGTCGCTCGGCGGATGCGCCGAGATTTCGTAGACGTACCGTTGGAAGAACCCGTGCCAGTCGTACGGAACGACCGAGTTCAGCAATTTCTCGATGTCGTCGCGCGTGTACGTTTTCGTAATCGGCCCGGTTACCGCGGGCTCGGTGTACGCGTGCAGGAATGTGTCCAGCGACTTCGCACTGTGGCTTTGCTCGCGGATAATCGTGTCGGCATCCAGCCAGATGAGTTCGCCTTCCGTGTAGAAGTCGCCGGCGGTGCG
>DATGJX010000095.1:0-25742 GCA_035294905.1 Vulcanimicrobiaceae bacterium
ATGCAGAACGTCACCGCGCAGCAAGCGCAGCAAGTGACGAGTCAAGCAAACGCGGACTTTCGGGCGTACCAGCAGAGCGTAATCAATGAAGACAACACGGCGGTGCGTCAGGTGAGCCAGCAGTTGACTGCGCGCGCGAACGTCGCCTACCGCCAGCGCGTCACGCAACTGCAGGAAAAAGAGTCGCAGCTTGCGCTCGAGCTTTCGCAGCAAGACGCTTCCAAGCGATTGCAGCTGCAGATGCAGCTGAACAATCTGGCGCTCTCGGATTCGGCGCGCAAGCAGCTGCGCGATCAGCTCGGCGCACTCGATGCGAACGAGGCAGCGACGGTGAACGCGCAGCGCAAGAGCGATGCGCAGCAGTTGGCCGCATACCAGAAACAGCTGCGCGATCAGACCAACTCGCAGATCGCTACGCAAGTCTCGAAGATTCGCGCGCAGACGCAAGCAAAACTGCAATCGCGCCGCAACGAGGTGAGCCAGCAGGTCTCCTCGCAGCTCCAAGGCCTGCAGCCCGCGGCAGTACCGTCAAATTTGCCGGCGGCCACACGCGATAAGCTGGCGCAGATCGACAAGCAGTACAAGTCGCAGTTCCAGGCCGACGCGCAAAGGACGATTCAGGAGTATCAGACGACCAAGGCCGATCTCGACGCGCAATATGCCGCGCTGCAAGGCGCGGACGGCGTGGCGACCGGCGCCGCGAACAAACAACTCACCGACCTGCAGCGGCAGCGGGACGACTTGTACAACAAAATGGTGGACCAAGTGAAGCATGACGCCGCAAGCGTTGCGGCCAAACGTGGATTGCAAGTAGTTTTCATCAGCGTCGTTGCCGCTCCCGGCGGCATCGATTTGACCGACGACGTGGAAAAGGACATCGAGAGCTTACATCAGTGAAGAAGAGCAGCATTATCATCGCCGCGATCGCGGCCCTCATACTCGGCGCATGCGCGCAATCCAGCCCGGTGGGCTTGGTGAACGTGCAACGCCTGACGGCGAATTGGCCGCAATATGAAAACGTGCAGAATCAACTCGCGGCCGACGAGCGCGCGATTGAAACGGAGAAGCTTTCTCCCGGGCAAAAGCAGGCGCAAGCCTCGAGGCTCGAGGCAAAGTACGGAGGGCTGCTCAATCAGCTGGTGGCGCAGGTCAAGGACGCGGCCGCCAAAGTCGCGCAGCAGAAGAATATGAAACTCGTCATCACGCGTGAGGTCGTCGGGTACGGCGGAACCGACATTACGGGGGACGTCGAGAAGCAGATGGGCATCACGGAGTCGGCGTCGCCGAGTCCGAGCCCGTAACGCGTGCTCGGAACGCTCGCCCAGCTCGCGCAGCGCGTCGGCGGCCGAACGATCGGCGAGAGTTCGATTCCGATCGCGCGCATCGCCGCGATCGATGAGGCGGGTGCGGACGCGCTCACTTTTGCGACGACGCCCGCCTATTTACAGGCGGCGCTGCAGTCTCATGCCGGCGCGGTTCTTGCCGACGAGGCGCTGCTGGCCGAATTGGGCGATCCGCGTAAGCCGGTCATTGCGGTGCAAAGCGCGCGGGTCGCGCTCATGCAGTTGCTTCGGGTATTCGATCGTCCCCGCAAACGCGGACCATTCGTTCATCCAAGTGCATCGGTCGATCCCAGCGCGCAGGTCGGCGTCGATGCGTACATCGGGGCGAACGCGGTTATCGGTGCGCGCAGCCGCATCGGCGATCGCAGCGTCATCGATGCGGGCGCGTACGTCGGAGAGGACGTCACTATCGGTTGCGACGCGCTTCTCTATCCGCGCGCCGGCGTTATGGACGCCTGCGCGATTGGAGACCGCGTCATCGTGCATCCCGGTGCGGTGATCGGCAGTGACGGCTTCGGCTACGTTTTCGTCGACGGCCGCTTCGAGCGCATTCCGCAGGTCGGCAACGTCGTGCTGGGCGACGACGTCGAGATCGGTGCGAACACGTGCATCGATCGCGCGCAGACCGCAAGCACGCAGATCGGCAACGGCACCAAAATCGATAACCTCTGCCAGATCGGTCACAACTGCCGCATCGGCGAGCATACCGGTATGGCCGCTCAAGCCGGCCTTGCGGGCAGCACGATCGTCGGCGACTACGTGCTCGTCGGCGGCCAAGCGGGCTTCAAGGGACACATCACGATCGGATCGCGCGTAAAGATCGCCGCGGGTGCCAAGGTATGGGGCGACGTTGCCGACGACGCCTTCGTGAGCGGCACGCCGGCGCGCCCGCATCAGGAAGATCTGCGCAGAGAGGTCATGGTTCGCGGCCTGCCTAAGCTGCTTGCCCGTGTCGACGCCCTCGAGAAGAAGCTGCGGGAACCATAAGCAGCCGTGAGCCTGCAATATCAGACGACGCTGCGCGAGCCGTTCACGTATGAAGGCGTCGGTTTGCACACGGGCGTCCCATGCCGCATCGACGTGCTGCCCGCGGCCCCGGGCAGCGGCCTGCAGTTCGTCAGCGGCGGCGTAGAGATTCCCGCGCTTGCGGAGTACGTCGTCGAAACGGCGCGCGCCACGGTCGTGGGCAAGGGCGAGGTGTCCATCTCGACGATCGAGCATTTGCTGGCCGCACTCTTCGGTATGGGCGTGGCGAACGCGCGCATCCTCGTCGACGGCCCGGAGATTCCCGTCGCGGACGGCAGTGCGAAAACGTGGGTCGACATGATTGCACGCGCCGGCATTGCTGCGCAGAGCGAGATACGCGAGCGCTACGTTCCCACGACGCCGACTTTCGTGCGCGACGGCGATCGCGCTCTCATCGTCTTACCGGCAACGCAGTTTCGCATCAAGTTCGTGGCGGATTTCGCGCCGCCGATCGGAACGCAGTACTTCGATGGCGAGATGAGCACGGAATTTTTTACGGGCGAAATCGCCGCAGCACGCACGTTCGGCTACTTGCACGAAGTGCAGGCGCTGCTCGATCGTGGTCTGGCAAAAGGCGGAACGCTCGAGAATGCGCTGGTGTTCGCGCCCGACGGGCCTATGCAAGAGATGCGCTGGCCCAACGAACCGGTGCGTCACAAAGTGCTCGACTTAATCGGTGATCTCGCGCTGCTCGGCGCATGGCCCCAGTGCGAAGTCATTGCCGTCAAAAGCGGTCACAAACTGCATTGCGTTGCGACCACGCAGCTGCGCGAACAGATGCGCGGCAAGCTTCCGTCGGCGAAGGTGCAATAGCGTGGCGGAACTGGACATCCGGCAAATCATGGAGATTCTGCCGCATCGCCATCCGCTGCTGCTGGTCGATCGCATCACCGAGCTGGAGCCCGGCGTGCGCGCGGTGGGATACAAGAACGTCACGATCACCGAGCCGGTCTTCACCGGACACTTTCCGGGGAATCCGCTGCTGCCGGGAGTGTATATGATCGAAGCGCTCGCACAGCTCGGCGGCTGTGTCGTGCTCGAACCGGGCGAATTCTCGCGTAAAACGCCGTACTTGGCGGGCATCGACGGCGCCAAATTCCGGCGTCCCGTCGTTCCGGGCGACCGATTCATGATGGACGTACGCCTGACCAAACACAAACGCAATATCGGCTGGGTTCACGCTGAAGGCAGCGTGGACGGACAATTCGTGGTTTCCGCGGAGCTGATGTTTTCGATCGCTTCCGATCCCCGGCTCTTTGGGTTCGACGCCACGGTCTTACATGCGTAAGACCGTCGTTAAACAGGCGCATCCGCGCTGCGCGCTGCGCGCCCCTCGTGCGCAAAGCGCACGGGGCCCCCGGCCTTCGGCCCCCGCCATAAGCCTCCGGGTGCAAAGGCGGGACGTCTCACGCGATAGTGAGTACGGTGCGTGATCCATCCGACTGCTATCGTTCATCCGAATGCGAAAGTCGATCGAGGCGTGGAAGTCGGTCCCTATTGCATCGTCGGTGAGAACGTCACCATCGGGCGCGGCACCGTGCTGCAAGGGCACGTGGTCGTGAACGGCTGGACGAGCATCGGCGAAGACTGTCAGATTTTTCCGTTCGCGACCATCGGCGCGTCGTCGCAGGATAAGAAATACACCGGCGAGCGCGCGTACACGCGCATCGGCAGCCGCACTGTCGTTCGCGAGTACGTGAGCATTCAGCGTGCGACGGGCGAGGACCAAGTTACGGCGGTCGGCGACGATTGTCTGCTTCTCGCGTACACGCACGTCGCGCACAACTGCGTTTTGGGTAACGGCGTGACGATGAGCAATCTCGCGCAGCTGGCCGGGCACTGCATCATCGACGACTATGCGTCGATTGCAGGCATGGCGGGCTTGCATCAATTCGTGCGCGTGGGGCGCTTCGCGTTCGTCGGCGGCGACAGCAAGGTGACGCGCGACGTACCGCCGTTCTTTTTGGTGGAAGGCAATCCCGCCGAGCCCTACGGCTTGAACAGCGTGGGGTTGCGACGCGCGAATTTCAGTGATGAAGAGCGCGCGGAGATCAAGAAATTTTACAAGCTGCTCTACGGTTCAAAAATGAAGCTCTCCGAGGCCATAGACACGATGAAGGCCGAAGTGACGACGGAATCGGGCCACCACATTCTGGAGTTTCTCGAGGGCGAATCCCAGCGCGGAATATTGTTGAAGTGAGGCGCGGCGCCCCGCTGCATGCGTTATTTCTTATCGAGCGGTGAAGCCTCCGGAGAACTCGCGGCAACGCTGCTCGCGCAAGCGATTGCGAACGTCGATCCACGCGCACAGTTCGAGGGCATCGGCGCAGCACGGATGCGCGAACAGGGCGTGCGGCTCTGGCGCGATCACACCGGTTGGGCCAGCATGGGTCCGCTCGCGGCGATTCCGCGCATCCCGAAGCTGCTGCTCACAATGCTGCGCACCGCCGCGCACATCGCGCGCGAAAAACCCGACCTCGTAATCCTCGTCGACTTCGGCGCATTCAACGTGCGGTTGGCAAAACGGCTGCGCGCAATCGGCTACCGCGGACCGGTGCTCGACGTATTTCCCCCGGGAACGTGGCTCGATCGCGAGAAGACCGCGCGCGAGGTAGCGTCCGTGGCGACGCCGCTCACCGCGTTCGCGCATCAGCGCGACTTTTATGCCTCGCTCGATCTGCCGATTGCGTATTTCGGTCATCCGCTCGCCGGAACGTATCCGCTGCGTCCGCTCCGTGCGGCGCCTCCGAGTGACGGCGGCATGGTGGCGCTGCTTCCCGGAAGCCGCGGCGGCGAACTGCGCTATCACGTGCCGCGTCTGCTCGAAGCGTTTGCGCGGCTGTGCGAGCGGCGTCCGCAGCTGCGCGGGACGATCGGCGCCGCGGACGATCGCGCGGTCACGCAATTGCACGGCACGCTGCAGCAAACCAACGTCGCCGCGCGACTTTCGATCGCGCGCGGAACGCGCGCGGCGATTGCGGACGCGGACGCAGCGTGGGTTGCATCGGGAACGGCGGTTCTGGAATGCGCGCTCTCCGGCGTGCCGGCCGTTGCGCTTTACGTCATCGCGCCTGCGCTGGCGAATCACGCGCGCCGCGTGTATTCCGGCCGCTTCATCACGCTTCCGAACCTCGTGCTCGATCGTGCCGTCGTGCCGGAGTTGCTGCAGGACGAGGCGACGCCGCAACGCCTCGCGGACGCAATGGACGCGGTGCTGCGCGATCCGGCGGCGCAATACCGCGAATTCGAACGGCTGCGTGAAGCGCTCGGGCCGGCCGACGCGCTGGAGCGCTGCGCGGCCTTCGCCGTCGATCTCGCGAAGGGAGCGGCGTGATGCTGCGCATCTATCATACCTCGGACTTGCACGATCACCGCGGCATCGCTCCGCGGCTGAATACGCTGCGCGAGCGCGAGCCGGGATTGCTGTTCGACTGCGGCGATTCGCTGCGGGGCAGCCAAACCGTGTACCATTTTCGCGAGCCCATCATCGAAGAGATCGATGATGCCCACTATGACGCGCAGGCGATCGGCAATCGCGAATTTCACTATCTCTATCCGTGCCTGCGCGCGCGGGCACGCGCGATGCGCCATCGTCTCGTGTGTACGAATCTGCTCGATCTCAAAGGCCGTGAATTGCCGTTCGCGCGTTCGCTCACGCTGCACCACCCTTCGACAGGCTCAGGGCAGGGCGTCTACATCCATCTGTTCGGGCTGTTGATCATGCAATACCCGGCCGGCAGCTCGTGGGAACGCATCTTCGGCTGGCGATTTCTCGATCCGATCGAAGCCATCGCGAAGTTTTTGCCGCACGTCGGGGATGACGAAGTTCTCGTCGTTCTCTCGCATCTGGGGCTCTCCCTCGACCGAAAACTCGCTGCCGCGCTGCCTCGCATCGATCTGCTGCTCGGCGGGCACAGTCACGATACGCTCCACGAGCCTGAATACGTCGGCACGGTGCCGATCGTGCACGCAGGTCCCTACGGAAAATACGTTTCGCGCACGGTGCTCGACCGGGACCAATCGCGCTGGCGGATCAACTCCTTCGACCTGGTGCCGCTGTTGTGAAACGGATCTTGTTCGTTTCCAACGGGCACGGCGAGATTGCGATTGCGGCGCGCATCGCCGCCGAGGTGCAGTCGCGCGGTCCCGCCCTGTGCGATCATCTGGCGCTGGTCGGCGACGTGCGCTATCCGACGACGATGCGCGAGGTGGGTCCGCGGCGCGCGCTGCCCAGCGGCGGCGTCATTGCAATGGGGAACGTTCGCAACATCGCGCGCGACCTGCGCGCCGGACTCGTCTCGCACACGCTTGCGCAGCTTCGCTTTCTGCGCGGCGCGCGCGGTTCGTACGATGCGGCGGTGGCGGTCGGCGATATCTTCGCGCTCGTCATGGCCCGGCAAGCGCGCGCGCGCGAAACGATCTTCGTCGGAACGGCAAAAAGCGTGCACGTTGCGCCATACGGAACGCTGGAACGGCGCGTCATGCGCGGTGCCGACGCGGTTTTCGTTCGCGACGCGGATACGGCGGCCGATCTAAAACAACGCGGCCTTTCAGCAACGCCGGCGAACGTCATCGTCGATCTCTATGCGGCGGGCGCCGAAACGATCGACGTGCCGTTCGATCCGCTCTTCGCCGTTTTCCCGGGCAGCCGCGAGTCCGCATATGACGATGCGTCGATGCTCGCGCAGATCGTGCGCGCCGTCGTGCAAAAACTCCCGGGCGCGGGCGGCGCGATCTCTATTGCACCGGGAATCGACGCGCAGCGAATGTGCGCGCGTCTCGAACGCGATGGATGGCGTGCAGAGCCCCGCGACGACGCGCGCGCGCCGTTCGCACTCTACGACGGCGATCGCGAAATGCTGCGCGCGTGGACGGGCTCGCCGGGTGCGATGCTGCAGCGCGCGCGTTTGGTGCTGGGTCAGGCGGGCACCGCGAATGAAGCCGCCGCGGCGATGGGCGTGCCGGTCGTTTCGTTCGCGCGCGCGGGCGAAACTCGTACGCCGTGGTATCGCAGACGGCAGATGGGATTGCTCGGCGATGCGATGCTTCTGGCAACCGCCGATCCGCAGCAAGGCGCTGCGCAGGTGCTGGCGCTGCTTGAGGATGCGCCGCGGCGCGATCGCATGAGCGCCATCGGACGGCAGCGCATGGGAAGCGCCGGCGGCGCGGCGCAGGTTGCCGCGCGTATCGCCGCAGCGGTGACCGGATGACGCTCACGCCGCGCTGGATGCCCGCTGCGTTCGCATTCGTTTTTTTCGTGGTGCCGCTCTTTCCGCCGTTCATCATGTTGACCGCCGTGACGATCCCCGGCGTTTCGCTCGTGCCGGCGAGTTTCGCCGTCGCACTGCTCGCGATTGTAGCGGTGATAGCCGTGTACGCGGGCGCGCTGCTCGTTCGGCGGCCGGTACAGCGGCCGCCGACGATGCTGCCCCTTTTCGGCTGGCTGGGCGCCGCGCTGCTCTCCGCCGTGCTCGGATTCAATCCCGCAGGCGGAATGCTCTTCATCGGTATCTTCGGTCTGGGCATTGTCTGGCATCTCGCGCTGCTGCGGTATTACGACGCGCCGGGCGTAAGCCGCGCGATCTTTTGGAGTTTCTTGACCTCTGGCGCGCTGGCTTCGCTCGCCGCGATCGTCATGGTGATTGCACGTACGCCGGTGGATCAATACACGATCGGTCACGGGCGCGCGATCGGCACGTTTATCTTACCGGGAGAACTCGCAGGCTACTTGATCGTGTTTCTGCCCATCGCATTTGCGGTCGCGCGCGTAAGCAAAACGCCTGCGCTTCGCACGCTGGCATGGATTGCGCTCGCGCTCGGCCTTGCGGCGCTCGCACTCACGTTCTCGCGCGCCGGATGGATGGGATTCGCCGCGGCAATCGCCTTTCTCGCGTTCGTCAGCGGCCGCGTTCGCCGCCGCTACGCGCCGGTGATTCTGCTCGGCGGCCTTGCGGCGGTGCTCATCGTCTTCAACGCACATCACAATCCCGCGGAAAACTACACACGCCTCTCGATTTGGCAGGCGGGCATAGAAATCGTCCGGCGTTTTCCGCTCACGGGCGTGGGGCCGTTCGACTTCGCGCGTATCTATCCGCTCGTGCGCCTGCCCGACGGCGACATCACGGCATTTCACGCACATAGTTTCTTGCTCACGATCTTCGCCGAACTCGGCATCGTCGGCGTGATTGCGGTGCTCTGGGTGTGGTGGCGATTCGCGCAAACGTTGCATAGTGAGTTGCGCACGGCGCCTCCCGCGCATGCCACGCTCGCAATCGCCGTTGCGGCGGGACTCGTCGGAACGTGGGTGCAAGGCGTCATCGATACGGTGAGCGTCGTGATCTTCGGCTTGTGGCTGCCGTCGATGGCCCTCGCGCTGGTGCTCGCCGAACACGGGTTGGGAGAGGAGTCCGCATGAAGGCTTTGCGTGTGTCGGTCGCGCTGCTGGTGCTCGCGGGCTGCAATCCGCAGCCGGCGCATCAGCCGAGCAACGCGACCCCGACGCCGACCGCGGCAGCCATGCCGCCGCTGACGGTAATCGGCAAAGGCACCGCGGGGCAGCCCATTCGTTTCACCGGCGAACAGCGCGGACGTACCACGTACGCAGGCCAGGCGCAATCGTGTCGCAGCCATTCGCTGGAAAACGCGACCCAAGGCGTCTGTCAGCAAACGCAGGTAACCTTCTACGACAAGGACGGTACGAAGCTGGAGGCGCGCGCACCCCAAACGGAGATCGACGACCGCCGCAAGCAGGTGATTCTTTCCGGCGGAGTGCATGCCAGGACGAGCACGGGAATCACGCTGGTATGCGATCGGCTCGTCTATGACGACGCTTCGGGCATGTTGCACGGAACGGGCAACGTGCGCGTTACCGGCACCCAAGGCGGCCAGCGCCAAGTGCTTTCGGGTAATTCGTTCACGTCCGACGTCAAGCTGACGCAGATGACGATGAGGTAATGGAACAGCCGCACGAAATCAAACTGCGCGATCTGGTCAAGCGCTACGGTGAGCGCGCCGTCGTCAACGGCGTGAGCGCCGAAGTGCGCACGGGCGAGATTGTCGGCTTGCTCGGTCCGAACGGCGCCGGCAAAACGACGACGTTTTACATGGTCGTCGGATTGGTGAAACCCGACGGCGGCACCGTGCTTCTCAACCGCGGCGATGGCGACATCGATTTGAGTCAGGAGCCGATGTACCAGCGTGCACGCGAGGGCATCGGGTATCTCGCGCAAGAGAATTCGATCTTCCGCAAACTCTCCGTGGGCGACAACGTGCGCCTCATTTGGGAAATGCACGGCGTTTCGCGCGAAGAGCAAGAGAAACGGCTGCCCCCGCTGCTCGAAGAGTTCGGCTTACTCAAATTCATCAACGCACGCGGCGACAGTCTGTCGGGCGGCGAGCGGCGGCGCGTCGAGATTGCGCGCGCGATTGCCATCGAGCCCGCATTCCTGCTCCTCGACGAACCCTTCACGGGAATCGATCCCATCGCGGTTGCGGACATTCAAGCAATGATCCGCCAATTGCGCGATCGAGGCCTCGGCGTGCTGATCACCGATCACCAAGTGCGCGAGACGCTCGCGATCGTGGATCGCGCGTACATCTTGAACAACGGAAAGATCGAAGTTTCCGGTACGGCGCACGACGTGCTCGAAAGCCCGATCGCTCGACAGTTTTATCTGGGCGAAGGCTTTCGATTGTGAACGCAATCCGGCTCAGAATTTTGGACCGGTACATGCTCAACGAGCTGGCCGGTCCGTTTCTGTTCGGGCTCTCCGCATTCACGCTGATCATCGCTGCCGCGCAGATCGTCGAAATCGGGCGCATCGTTTCGGAGACCCATGCGCCGCTGTGGGCGGCCATCGAAGCGTTCCTCTGGCAGCTGCCGCCGACCATGGTAATGGCAATCCCGATGGCACTGCTGCTCGGGACCCTGCTGGCGATTCAGCGGCTCTCCGGGGAGAGCGAGATCAACGCGATGAAGGCAGGCGGCATTACGTTTTTGCGGATCGTCGCTCCGCTGCTGGTCGCGGGCTTCGTCATGTCGTTCGTCACGCTGCTGCTCCAAGAACGCGTCGTGCCGTATGCGAGCGAGCAGTTTCGCGTCATTCAGAACACCATCATCAACCGCGGCGCGGCGCTGGCGAGCAGCTTGAACATCTCGGCGTCGCTGCCCGGCGGCGGATCGCAGATGACCTTCGCGCGCGCATGCGAGCAGAATTGCCGGGCGCTTCTCGGCGTGACGCTCGTGCAGTACGACCGCGCGGGAAACCCGATGCGCATCGTCTTTGCGGATCGCGCGATGTTCAACGCGGATCAATGGACGCTCGACAACGCGCGCGTGTACCAATTCTCCCCGGGCGGGGAGGGCGTGACGACCACGTCCTCGACGCCCTCACTGCAGGTCGAACTGGGCGAGAATCCAACCGAGATGGTCAAGCGTGCCGCGAACGACAACCCGGAGGACATGAACCGCGCGCAGATCGCCCAGCTCATTCATACGGGACAACTCTCGGCGAGCGAGCTGCAAAAATATACGATGGTCTACCAAGAGAAGCTGGCGACGCCGTTCGCGTGTTTCGTCTTCACGCTGCTCGCGGTTCCGTACGGCATTCGAGCGATGCGCGGCGGGGGCAGCGCTAGTTTGGGGTTCGGCCTGGCGGTATTAATCGTGTTCATCTACTACATCGTCTCCACGATCTTCCAATACATCGGCGAGGCATTTCTGCCGCTGGCGTTTTTGGCCGCGTGGATGCCGAACATCATTTTCACGCTCTTCGGCGCGCGGCGGCTCTACCGCGCGGCGCTGGTGTAGCTCGTGAACGACATTCTGCGCGGCACCGGCATCGTAATCTTCATCGTGGTGCTCGCCGGCGTCATTGCGTATCTGGGCGATCGCGTCGGGCATCAAGTCGGGCGGCGGCGTCTCACGCTCTTCAACATCCGCCCGCGGTATACGTCGACGATCATCGCCGTTGGGACCGGCATGCTCATCGCGCTGATCATCACATTGGTCGCGATCTTCGCTTCGAATCAAGTGAAGACGGCGTTCTTTCGCTTGAACGCAATCAACCGCGAGATTGCCGCAGCACAAGCGCGCGCGACCGAACTCGAACAGAAAGTGACCAGCGCACGCGTCGTGCTCAACGTCGGGCAGCCGATGAGTCCAATCATCGGGCGCGTCGCGGTCAATGCGCCTGAGGGGTTGCGCAACGACATCGTGCAAGAGTTCTACAACCAAACGGTCGCATACGTAAACCGGCAGTATACGCGCCCGCCGTACGATCTGCGCCGTTTCGCGCCGCCGGCGAACCTGCAGTCGATCTTGAATCAGCTCGCCAACAGCCCGCAGATGCAAGCGTCGGTCACGCAAGCGCCCGTGCTCCTCTTTGCCGTTGCCGATCAGAACCTGTACGCCGGCGATCAGATTCACTTCGGCATTCAGATGTATCCCGATCGGTTGATCGCGCCCGCAGGCGAGGCGATTGCCTCGCTCGTGATTCCCAGCGGTAAGAACGTCAGCGCGGATCTTGCCATCGCGGAGCTGCTCGACGCGTACGTACCGCGCGACCTCATACGCGCCGGAATGCCGCCCTTTTTCGCGGATAACGTGTTACCGCAGAAGACGTTGCCGGACATTGCGCAGATGCGCCGCATGCTCGCAAGTGCCGGCGGCACGTACTTGATGACGGCGTTCGCAGCAACGGATATTCGTCCGGACACGTTCAGCGCTCCGGTGGTGATCACGCTGCAGAAGGCGCCCGCACAATGAGCGGCACCGTCTTGGGGATCGACCCCGGGACGCGCAAGGTCGGCTTCGCGCTGGTCGAAGATGCGGAGTCGCCGGCGATCGCCCGCGGGATCGAACCGGTCGAGAGTCTCCTCAAGCGGCTGCAGCCGCTGCTGGACGACCATCCGATCGCGGCTATCGCTTTGGGCGGGGGCACCAATATGGACCGGCTGGCCTCGATGCTCTCACCCCTTGGGGCGCCGCTGCATATCGTGGACGAGACCGACACAACCTATCGCGCCCGCGCGTTGTACTTTCACGAGCATCCGCCGCGTGGGTGGCGGCGTTTGCTGCCTCTTGGCCTGTTGCTCCCTCCCGGGCCCATAGACGACTACGCCGCAATACTCATCGCGAGGCGGTATATCGGTCGCAGGGCATAAGGAGCATCCGGGGTATTGAAACCGTCCGGTTTTCGACCGATAGTAGTAGGTACGCAGTATAAGCGGGAAGTGGATGTAACATGCGCACGTGGGTTCGTGTTGCCGCGGTCGTGGCGCTTGTGGGAGCGCTCGCTTTTCGCGTGCCGGCCGCAGCCTCGGTCCAGCCCGACGTTCGCCTCGACCCCGCGCGCATGTTCAACCCTCTGAGCGAATCGCTGCTGGCGCGCTTTTTCGTTCCACCGCCCGCCCTCTCGCCAATCGACGTGGTCCTCTACGATGCGCCCAATCCCGCCGTCACGGCGATTGCCGCCCCGGTACAGACCACTTCCGGCACGAGCCGCGTGATTGCCGCGGTGAATTTGCGCGGCTTTGCGCCCCCGATGCAGCTCCCCAGTGTGCCGTTGGAACGGCCTCCCGTTGCGTCGGTGACGAGCGTGCAGCATGCGCAACTAGCGCAACCTGGTGCCATCAGCGCTCCGGCACTCGCGGTTGGTTCCGATAATTACGCCCCGTACGCGCCGCCCGTGCAGCACGTGAAGGAAAGCGTCAACGTCCCCGTTCGCGTGGGCGGCATACATTTTTCCGGTCTGGTGAGCGGCGACCAAGCCCAGACGTTCCATCCGGACGCCGTGCGAGCGATGGAGCTGTGCGGCACGACCGACGAAGCTGCCGCGTGTCCGTATCTGCACAACCAGAGCATGCAAAATGTCGCGGCGGGGACCGCTTTCGACGTGCGCGCGGGCAACAGGTATCTGAATCTTCAGCTTTCAGGCAGCGTCGGTCGTGTGAGCAACGGTGACGTGGCGATGTATCAGTACGCGCCGCTCGATCCGGATACGCAGCTGGATCCGGCCACGACCGCTTCGCCCGCCGACAGCTCGCTGCTGTACTATCCGGGCCTCGCGCAAGTCGTGCGCCACGGACTCAACGCGAAGCTGAACGTGCCGGTTACGCCGGCCGTGACCATCGGTCTTCAGTACGATCGCTCGCATTATCAAGGCGACTACAGCAGCCTGCTGCTCGCTCCGGGATTGGATGCGACGAAGGACACGTATCTGGGCAACGTGACGTACGCGCTGCCGAATTCGTCGAGTATGCTCACCCTTTCCGCGCGGCAGTACCGCTACGAAGACAATCTCTCGAATTTCAGCCTGACGGAAACGCGAGCCGACCTGCAGTTCACGGTGAAATTCTGACCGACGCCGCCGGGCGGCGCCGCGTGCAGGTCGTCCTGGCCGCAATAGCCGCGTTCGTCGCGCTTGCTCTGGGCGCGGTACAACTCGGATCCGATGCCATATTCGCCCGCGCGGGTGAGCCGATGTCGCTGCCTGCGCACTTGCATTCTGCCCTTGGTGCCGCCCTGTATCGCGCGGTTGCGCGGATTGCACCTGCGCCCTACGTCGATGCAATGCTCGCGCGCGCAGCGCTCGAGAGCGGAGATCTCGCGCAAGCGCAGCACTATGCGCTCATGCTTCCGCCGTCTGCTCGGCGCGACGACTTCTTGGCGCGCCTCGCACAAGCCCGCGGCCAAGATTCGCTCGCGCAACAGTATTTCGTTCGCGCCGCCGACATCGAAGCAATCGATGCCGCCGTGGGTGATTTGGCAGCTCGCGATCCTGCGCGCGCATACGCGCTCGAAACCGCGCTGATGGAGCGTCTGCGCGTGAGCGGCACGCATCCGGACTTCGTCGCGGAAGCGTATTGGCGCATGGGTACGCTGGCATGGCAACAGTCGAAGCGCATGCTCGCGATGCGCGATTACCGGCAAGCCGTGCAGCTCTCGCCCCTTTCGGAAAAGTATTTGCTCGCCGCCGGGTTCAGCGCGTACGAGCTGCGCGACGATCGTGCCGCGCGGCGAGATTTTCAGCGCGTCATCAGCGTGAATCCGGCAAGTGCCGACGCATACGCGGGCGCCGGAATGGTTGCATTGCGCGAAGGCAACCGCGCGCAGGCGGTGCAGTACGCCGCGCGCGCCCGCGAGTGCAATCCGCATGCGGGCTCGCTGGCGACACTGCAATCACTACTGCGGGAGTGATCCCGTGATCGTCGCGCTGGACATGCAGCTGGCCGTCGGCAATGCGACGGGCATCGGTGAGTACGTGCTCGGATTGGCGCCTTCGCTCCGAGATTGCGGCGTCGAGGTGATAGAGCTGTGCGAACCCAAGCTGGATCCGTGGCGCTTCGACCGGCGAGTCGTCTGGGATCAAGTCGTGCTGCCGCAACGCGCGCGCGCAAGCAACGCGGATTTGCTGCATTGCGCGTGCGGGACGATGCCGCTGCGACTGACGATGCCGGCCGTCGTCACCGTGCACGACGTCGCCTGGCTGCGAGTGCAGCAACACACGCGTCCGTATGCGCGCTACTACTTCGGAACCTTTGCGCTTCAGCGCTATTCGCACGCCGCCGCAATCGTCGTCGATTCGGCCTTCTCCCGCGCGGAGCTGTTGGAGGTGCTCGACGTGCCCTCCGAACGCGTGCACGTGGTGTATCCCGGAGTGGCTGCGGACTACTGCGGTATCGAACGCCGGCCGAGCGGAGAAGCGCTGGTCTTGGTTCCCGGCACGGTGGAGCGCCGCAAAAATTTGGAAGTGCTGATTCGCGCGCTGACGCAATTGCCCAAGGAGACGAAAGTCATTTCCGTAGGACCGCCGACGCCGTATCGCGAGGAATGCGAGCGTTTGGCGACCGAGTTGTCCGTGCGCGAGCGCATCGAATTTCGCGGGTACGTTACGCGCGGGGAGCTCATCGATTTGTACGCGCGCTGTGCCCTGGTCGCCGTTCCGTCGCGCTACGAAGGGTTTGGGTACGCAGCCGCTCAGGCGCTCTGTGCGGGGGTGCCGCTGGTCGTTTCGGACGCATCCTCGTTGCCGGAAGTTGCGGGGAGCTCCGCGCCGCTCGCCGGCACTGACGACGACGTGCAGTGGGCTGCGGAGATCGCGGGGATTCTGCGCGATCCCGCGCGCGCGCAAGCGCAGGCGCAAGCGCAGCGCGCATCCGCAAACGCGCGCTTCGCGTGGCAGGCGAGCGCGCGAGCGATGCGGCAGGTGTATGAAACCGCCTTAGCAGATGGATGATAGGAGGCAGTATGGCTGATGCACCGGTCCCGGCGCCGACGGAAAATGCGCAAGTTCCACTGAGCCCGCAAGAGCAGTCGAAGCTCGATGCGCAGGTCCAAGGCTATGTCGGCGATCTGGCGTCGCTCGACATCCACGGTGAGGATTTCAAGACGCGTATCAGCGCACTCGAGCAACTCGGCAACAGCGAGATTTCGCAAGCGGCGAGCGTTGCAAACCGCCTGCTCGATCGCCCGATGCGCGCGCTGCGCGATCCCAACGCGGGCTCGCCCGAAGTTTCGAAGGGTTTGAGCGATCTGCGCGCGACGATCGAATCGCTCGATCCCGCCAAGCGCGATTTGCTTTCACCACGCCGGCTGCTCGGTATCATTCCGTTCGGCAATCGCCTGCGCCAGTATTTCGATCAGTATCAGTCGGCCCAGACGCACCTCAATGCAATCATCGAAAGCTTATACCGGGGCAAGGACGAACTGCTGCGCGACAACGCGGCCATCGAGGAGCAGAAAACGCAGCTCTGGACGCTGATGGGCAAGACGCAGGCGATGATCTATCTCTGTAAAAAGATCGACGCCGAGCTGACGGACAAAATCGCGCAGCTGGAAACCAGCGACCCGGAGCGCGCGAAGACCGTCAAGGAATCCGCGCTCTTTCCGGTGCGGCAGAAGGGCGTCGATTTGCTCACGCAGATGGCCGTGAACGTGCAAGGATATCAAGCGCTCGACCTCATCAAACGAAACAACGCCGAATTGGTCAAAGGCGTCGATCGCGCGACGACGACCACGGTGAGCGCGCTGCGCACCGCAGTTGCCGTTGCGCAGGCATTGACCAGCCAGCGTTTGGTTCTCGCGCAGATCTCCGCGCTCGGTTCGACGACCTCGAACATGATCGAATCCACCTCGCAGATGCTGCGCGATCAAGGCGTCGCGATCTATAAGCAAGCTGCGGAACCGACCGTACAGCTCGAGCAGCTGCATCATGCCTTCGAGAACGTGTACGCCGCGATGGATGCGGTCGAAGACTACAAACTCAAGGCTGCGGACAACTTGGCGCAGACGGCGAGCGCTTTGGAGGGTGAGGTGCAAAAGGCCAAAGCCTATCTGTCGCGCTCAGGCGCACCGCAGCTGCCGCAATAGGTATGGCGCTTCCCGCAGAGGCGCAGGCTTGCGTCGATCGCATCCTTGCGCTGCTCGACGAAGCCCAAGCGCTCGGCCTGGATCAATCGTCGAGTGAGGATGCGTATGCGCTGCGCGCGGCGCGCGAGCGATATCTTCCCGAGACGCTCGATGCGTACGAACGGATTCCGCCGGCGCTGCGCCGGACGCCCGGCGACGCAAGCGGACGCACGCCGGACGACCAACTCCTCGAACAGCTCGCGATCATCGAACGATCCGCCGCGCAGCGTTTGCAGCGCGCGGCGGACCACGCGCGCACGACGCTCTCCGCAAACGGACGATTTCTCATCGATCGCCTGGGTGCACTCGATTCCTTGCCGGAAGCGCCGCCGATGGAGGCGCATAGCGCGCCCGTCACCGCGCATCGTTTCGTCGAATCGATTACGACCGGCGCGAAGCGAAACCGCGATTTGGTGAACGCGGTCGCAAATCGCCTGTATCAAGCGTTCCCGCTGCTCACGGAAGTCGATCGCGGGATTTTCGGCACCGGCGCGGCGCGCCGCGTCGCCATCACCGTGCCGCTCGGTAACGATCGTTTGCGTTATCTGCTTGCGCTCGGCGCCGGCGGGGACGTCGAAACGACCTGCGCAAAGATCGTGCGCGGCGTCACCATTCGCACCGAGCACGTCCCGTTCGAGCAGTGGGCGCGCGCGCTCTACGAAGATTTGCATGCGTTCGCGCGCAGCAGCGTTCAGGCGCAGGAAATGCTTGCGCAGCTCATCCGATAGAGGTTCCGAAAGAAAGAGGCAATCATGGGATTCTTTGGCTTTGGGTCCGGTCCGCGCCAGCCGCAGGTGCCCCCAGGTGCGGCGCCCGGCGCTCCCGGCGTTCCCCCGGCGATGACCCAGGGCGGCGTACCGCAGGACGCAATCGCGCGTTTGCGGCGCATGTCCGGCGAGGGCGGCAAGCCGCTTTTCACCAGCGATCTTTCCGTAAGCGAATTCGTTCTGCTCGAACAGCTCGGCATCAAACCGCTGGGCATGGTGCTCGGCAGTTCGATCTACCACGTCGGAATTCAGTACGGCAACTGGTATCAAAATCAAGAACTGGACTATTTGAGTCAAGCGATGTACCACGCGCGCGAGCTGGCGATGTCGCGCATGGAGGAAGAGGCATCGGTGCTCGGTGCGGACGGCATCGTCGGCGTGCGGCTCAACGTCAACGCGTATTCGTGGGCTGAAGCGGCGCTCGAATTCACTGCAATCGGCACCGCCATCAAAGCGCGCGAAGGTGAACGCTACCATACGGCACACGGGCGCCCGTTCACGAGCGATCTCTCCGCACAGGATTTCTACAAACTGTTCCAATCCGGATACATTCCGGCGGAACTGGTGCTCGGCAATTGCGTGTACCACGTTGCGCATCAGGGTTTTCTGCAGCAACTGCGCACGGTCGGGGTAAACGTGGAACTGACCAATTATACCGAAGCGATCTACGACGCGCGCGAACTGGCGATGAGCCGCATGCAGGCCGAAGCGGAAGCGCACGGCGCAGAAGGCATCATCGGCATGCGCATCACCGAGCAAAGCTGGATCTGGCAGCCGCACGTCATCGAGTTCATGGCCATCGGCACCTCGATTGTCAAACGTCCCGGCTACAGCGGCGACGGCACGCTGCCGGAGGCGCCGCGGTTAACGGTTTCACTGGACGACTAGGAGGCAGCTATGGTAAAAGACTTGGCGTTTATCGCGTATTCCGTGAAAGACGCGCCCACGGCGGCAAGGTTCTATAGGGAAGTGATTGGGCTTGAGCCGGGCAGCGAGAGTTTCGGCGATCACTGGATCGAATTCAACGTCGGGACGGCAACGTTCGGCGTCGGGAACGGTGAAGGGCTTGGGATTGCGCCGGGATCTTCATCGGGTGCGGCGTTCGAAGTCGACGACATTGCCGCAATGCGGGAACGATTGCTCGCGCGCGGCGTGAAGGTCACCGAGATTCACACGTTTCCCAGCGGCTGCTCCGCGTGCTTCGCTTGGGACCCGGACGGCAACCAATTTGCCGTGCACCAAAAGCGCTAATCGGATGGTCTCAATATAGAGTATCCCCGTAAAACGCTCCATATTGACAGACACCGGGGCCATGCCGTATCGTGGAATCATACACGAGGAGAACATGGCCCGAGTTTCCGCCGGTACCAAAACGCCGGAGATCTCACTCAGCGAGCGGCTCAGCGGGCCCGCTCTGGAAGCCTTTGCGCGCATTGCCGGTCACTGGGACTTGACCACGGCCGAACAGCGCACGCTGCTGGGCGGCATCGCCGAATCGACGTTTTTCAAGTATCTGAAAAATCCGAAAACTGCGCGGTTGTCGGCCGATACGCTCGAACGCATTTCGCACCTCGTCGGCATTTTCAAATCGATTAACGTGCTGCTGCCGCGCGCCGAAGCAGCCGATTCGTGGATGCGCCGCTCGAACGACGCAGCGCTGTTCAAGGGACGCAGTGCGCTCGATTACGTGCTGAGCGGCCGTTTCGAGGATTTGATCGCCGTCCGTCACTATCTGGATGCGATGCGCGGATGGTGAGCAGCGTCGACTGGCGCAGCGCATATCGCCTCATCAGCTCCAAATACCCGACGGTCAGCGTCTACGACCGCATCACCGACGCGAAAAACTTCCAAGCGATTTTGGAATTGGAAGCGCTCACGAATCCGCGTTTGCGGCAAGAGGCCGGCGATTACCGCAAGGTCCGCGCGGAGGATGCCGTAACGGGGCCGGGATCCACGCCGATCATGGCGTCGTTCGCGTACTCGGGGCCGAGCCGCTTTACGGACGGCACGTACGGCGTGTACTATGCTGCGCACGACGAGGAGACCGCGATCGCCGAATCGCGCTACTGGACGCAGCGCTTTCTCCAGGCGACGAACGAGCCGAGCATCGACGTCGACAAGCGCGTCTATACCGCCCGCATCCGCGGCTCGTACGACGATCTGCGCTCGCGTTCGAAGCGCAGCAATCTCTACGCTTCGGACTCGTATGCCGCTTCGCAAACGTACGCGCGAAAACTATACGAGCGGAACGAAGTCGACGGTGTCGTCTACAACAGCGTGCGCCGCCAGGGCGGCGAGTGCATCTGCGTCTTTCGACCGCGGCTTGTGAGCAATTGCCGCATATCGGCGTACGTCCAATTCCGCTGGGACGGCGCGCACATCATCGGTACCGCAACCTTGACGCGCATCACCGGCAAATGAACGCAGCGCAAAGCGAGGCGAATGAGCGCAGCCGCCGTCTACAAGTTCGCACCGGTTGCCCATGCTCTCCGCCGTGTCCGGCAACGCTCACCTTAGAGTATATCAGTAAATCGGCGAGCCGGGCGCTCCGGGTGCGACGCTGCCGTCGTCCGGAGCGAAGACCAAGCGCAGGGGATAGCTCGAACCGCTATCGGGAATCGTTTCAATGGTGACGCGCACGAAGCCGAGCGCGGGGACGACGTACTGACGCACTTTGTAGCGTGAGAACGGCGGCACTTGATGCGATTGGATCAGTGTGCCGTCGATGAGATACGTGCCGGTCGCGCGTCCGCCGTGCGGATTTTCGTAGATGGCAATCGGCTGCGGCTGCCTCGTCGGATTTTGTATTTTGATGACGTACGACTGCAGCACGCCGTAATCGCCGGACAGCGCTTGTCCTTGCAGTAGATTCGGCAGCGGGATGTGGCCGATTTGCAGTTCGAGATACGGATCGGTGACGTTCCACAGCGTGCTGTAGTGAAATTCCGGAATCTTGTACACGCCGCGCGCATGCGGGTGGCCGCCCGAAAGAAGTTCGGTGCTCGCGAGCGATTCGTCCGGCGAACTCGAAGCGTCCTGTGCGAACAGCGTGAGGTGCACCGTGCTGCCGTTGAACACCCGCAGCTGTAGCAGATTGCACACGACGTTCTTCGCCGGAAGCGGCTGCTCGACGAGATTGAGCGTCCCGTTGCCCGGAATGACGATCACGCTGCCTTCATTTTGCACCAAACGCCGCAAAAACGCGTACGTGGCCACGTGTCCGGCGAGCATTTCGTTCGGATCGGGGCCGCCTTCACCGCTGATGAACTGCACGATAGCCGGCTCATTCGATTCGTTTTGCGCGCGGAGCACGATGCGGCGATCGGGCTGGCCGGGCGGATTGTAGTGGAAATACAGAAAGCGCGTCGGCGCATCGCGTTTGAGATCGGTCGCAAAAAGCACACCGTTCTCTTCCAAGCGTTCCGGATAGTCGCTCACCGTCAGCGAATCTGGCGTGATCTTCGGCGCGGCCATGTTCTCGACGCGCACGTGCGTCGTGCCCTCGACGCTGAAGTATTGCTCGCCTTGTATGAGCATCGGCACGTCGACGGTCGCCACGCTGTCTTGCGCGAGCGCTTCGGAGAACTGCACTTCGTCGGTCGATGCGACGATTTGCGCGCCTGCCCGCGCTTGCGCTGCAGCAACGGCGGCGGCAACGGCTTGCCGCTTGACGAACATCGGATTTGCCGGATCGCCCGTCACGCGAATGGACGCCGAATCTGCAATGCTGCCGGCGGTGTAGGCGACGCGCACCGGCACAACGGCGTTCACGCCGCGCTGATCGGTAATACCCAGCGCCGTCGCGCCCGGTGCTTTGCCGGTGAGCGTGACCGTTTCAGCCGTTTGATCGACTGCTGCATCGACGATGGCGGGATTCAACACCGTGACCTTCATCTGCCCGAGCACCGACGAGACGTGCAGCGTTTGCGTTGCGCCGACGGCAACTTGTGCGGCGGGCGGCTGCACGAGGATCGGCGGCGGCGTGGGCGTTGCCGTCGGACTGGGCGAGGGTGAAGGTGAGAACGACCCGAGCGGCGCCGGCACGCCTGTCGTGAGCGGTGTGGGAGTCGGCGCACCGGATGGCGTCGGCGTGACCGGCGGATTGGTTGCAGGCGGTGCCGTCGGATTGACTTGGGTGCGCGCGTAACCGGCGGATGCCAACACGCATCCGGCCGTGAGCAGCGCGGCTACAAAGGTCGTGCGCCGCGTCAAGCTACGCTATTTTGGCTTCGTTGCGGCTCACGGCAGTGGCGAGCAGCGTCTTATAGCCGACACTCGGAAATAGCACGGTGACGAGGTCTTTTTCGGCCCGCTCGACCGTGCCCTGTCCGAACTTCGGATGAAAGACGATATCCGCGATACGGTACCCGGAAAGCACGCCGGGCTCGGGCGCCTCTCCACGCAAGATGGTTGCCGTCTGTGCACGCAAGCAGTTGTCGCACGCGCCGCAGTTCGCGCTCTCGTAGTCCTCGCCGAAGTAGTTCAGGATGAACTTACGACGGCACGAGGTCGTCTCGGCGTATTGCAGCATCATCGCGAGCTTGCTCTGATCGTACGATTTCTTCGTCTCGTAGCTCGCGAGGTTGAGCACGAGATCGCGATTTTTGCGCGCGGCTTCGGTGAGCGCGTACTTCGAGCGGCTGATCGTTTCGATGAAGCCGCCCTTTTTGAGAAGCGCGAGAATCACTTTGAGTTTGGTGAGCGGCAGTTGCAGAATCTTGCGCAGATCCGTCATCGAGACGCCGCCCTCTTGCGCGCCGAAAATTTCGAGCGTACCGAAGACTTTCTGCACCTCTTCGATGTCGGGGTACTTACCGGTGAGGAAGTAGTTCTGCACGCGCGTGTCGCTCATGCGGTAGATGAGCACGCATTTGGAAGGCAGGCCGTCGCGGCCGGAACGCCCGGCCTCTTGCGTATAGGCTTCCACCGATCCCGGCAGATCGTAGTGCACGACGAAGCGGATGTTCGGCTTGTCGATGCCCAGGCCGAAGGCGTTGGTTGCGACGACGGCGCGAATGTGCTCGTCCATGAACAGCTCGTGCACCGAGGTGCGATCCTGTTTTTGCAGCTTCGAGTGATACACCGCGGCCGGAATGTCGAGCGACTCCTGAAGGTAGCGCTGCACTTCGAGTGCGTTCTTGATCGTCGCGGTGTAGATGATGCCGGTGCCTTCGAGATCGTTTGCGAAGAGCTGCTTGAGAATCTTGAGCTTGTCGGATTCTTTCTCGGCGCGGCGCACCGAATAGATCAGACTCGGCCGGTCGAACCCTTTGACGATCGGCTTGACGTGCGGAATGCCCAGTTGGTGCAGGATATCTTCGCGTACGGCAGGCGTCGCCGTTGCCGTAAGCGCGAGCACGGTGGGGTGTCCCAGGCGTTCGATCACGTGTCCGAGCGCAAGATATGCGGGCCGGAAATCGTGACCCCACTGGCTGATGCAGTGCGCTTCATCGACGACGAAGAGCGGCACTCTGATCGATTGCAGCAGGTACATGAACGAATCGTCTTCGAGTTTTTCCGGCGTGACGAAGACGATCTTGATGTGCCGCCCGCGAATGCGCGCGAGCGCCGACGCTTCTTGATCTTCCGAGAGCGTGGAGTTGAGCGCGACCACGTCCGTGATGCCCAGCTCGCGCAGCATGTCGATCTGATCCTTCATCAGGGCGATGAGCGGACTCACGACGACCGTGGTTCCCTCGAGGAGCAAGGCGGACAGCTGATAGGTCAAACTTTTGCCGGCGCCCGTGGCTAAAATCGCGAGCGAATCCTGTCCCGTGACGATACGCGAAACGACTTCCTCTTGTCCCGGCTGAAATGACTCGAAACCGAACTTCTCACGAAGCGCAGCCCGCAGATCCACGACGCTACCTCATTCTCCTGTGGTGTCCTCCGGACACGCATGCCCGCCTCTTTAGTAAGTTGAACCAAAGAAGCTGCCCAGTCCAGTATACCCCCCGGCAGGCGCCGCAAAACACCAAAAAGTACTAACGGGGGTGTCCCTCTATCGTACCTGGCGCCCCAAGAGTTTTGCCGATTTGGTCGGGCAAGACGCCGTCGTTCGCACGCTCACCAGCGCGCTCGAAAGCGACAAACTTGCGCACGCGTATCTTTTCTCGGGGCCGCGCGGTTCCGGGAAGACGTCGGCGGCCAAAATCCTGGCCCGCTGCATCGACTGTGTGAACGGTCCGACCTCCACGCCCGACAACACGTGCGAGAACTGTCAGGCAATTCTTTCCGGCACGGCGCTCGACGTGCTCGAGATCGACGCCGCAAGCAATCGCGGCATCGACGAGATTCGCGCGCTGCGCGACGCGGTGAAATTCGCGCCTTCGACGATGCGCATGAAAGTGTACATCATCGATGAGGCGCACATGCTCACCAAAGAAGGCGCCAATGCGTTTTTGAAGACGCTGGAAGAGCCGCCGCCGCATGCGGTCTTTATTTTGGCGACGACCGAACCCGAAAAACTGCCGGTCACGATTCTTTCGCGCTGTCAGCGCTACGCGTTCCGCCGCATCGCGATCCCGGTGATGATCGAGCGCATGCGCGAGATCGCTAACGCCGAGGGCATCGCAATCGGCGAGGCGGCGCTTTCCGCGATTGCGTACCGCGCAGACGGCGGTTTGCGCGATGCGCTCACCATGCTCGAACAGGCCGCGGCGTTTGCGGACGGAGAGATTACCACGCAAACGATCGACCTGGCTTTCGGCGCAACGGGACGCAAATACGCAAGCGCGCTGCTCGACCAGCTGATCGCGAAGGATGCTTCAGGCGTGCTGCAGACAATCGACGAAGCGAGCGACGCGGGCACCGACATGCAGGTGTTGCTGCGCAGCCTCATCGGTGAATTTCGCAATTTGCTGGTTGGGCGTATCGATCCGCAGCTGCTCTCGCGCGACCTCGCGCCGGAGGACGCGCACCGAGCCGCCGATCGCGGCAAGCTGCTCGCGCAAGCGCAAATCGTCCGCGCGTTGCGGCTCTTGGCGGACGCGCTGACGATCGCGCGCTCTTCGGGCAATCCGCGCCTGGAGCTGGAAACCGCATTGCTGCGCTACACGCTCGCAGCGGAAGACCTCTCGCTTGATAGCCTCAATGCACGCATGAGCGCGCTCGAAGAAGGCAAAACCGCTCCCGTAATCTCAGCCGCACCGCCAGCCCCAGTGCCGCCCCCATCTCGTCATCCTGAGGTATCGAAGGACCCCGAGCCTGTCGAGGGGCGCGCGCAAAGCGCGCCCGCATCCGGGCCGGTGACCATCCAAAAAGTGAAAGCGGCTTGGGAGTCGATCGTGATGAAGGTCGAGAGCGAGAAGCAATCGCTGCGCGGCGAATTGCGGCGCGCGATGCCCGATTCGGTCGACGGCAACGCGCTGATCGTGAAAGTTCCGACTGCGTATTCCGCGGACGTGCTCAAAGACAATGCGAAGCTCGTGCAGAGCGCCGTTGCCGAAGCGCTCGGCGTGACGATGCAGGTGAACTTCCAAACCGGCGGCGCAGCGCCGGCGCGCAGCAAAGGCAGTGCGGCGCGCACCGCGGCAAGCGTCCAAGCCGCGCAGCCGGCTTCCGCTTCCATCGCCGAAGACCCTGACGAACTCTTTACTTACCTCAACGAACGGATCAAATAATGAACCAGGCGCAATTGATGGCGCAGATGCGCAAGATGCAGCAAGAGATGACCAAGGCGCAAGACGAGCTGGCGAACACGGTCGTCACCGGAACCGCCGCGGGCGAAAGCGTGAAAGTTGAGATGACGTGCGATCATCACGTGAAAAGCGTGAAGATTTCCAAAGACGCCGTCGATCCCGACGATATCGAAACGCTCGAAGATCTCCTGACCGTCGCGCTCAATGACGCGCTCAAAAAAGTCGAAGAAACGGCCCAGAGCCGCATGGGCAGGCTCACGGGCGGTATGCGCATTCCCGGTCTCATGTAAGCAACTCGTGCCCAATTCGAGTTCGATCGCCGGGCCGGTTCAAGCCCTGATCAACGAATTCAGCAAGCTGCCGACCGTCGGACCGAAAACCGCGGCGCGGCTCGTCTTCTACTTGCTCAATCGCCCGCGTCACGAAGCGCAGGCGCTCGCCGAGGCGATTCTCGCGGTGAAAGATCGCGTTCGTCTCTGCTCTATGTGTTTTTCGATCACGGAGGACGACCCGTGCGCGATCTGCCGCGACGAACGGCGCGATCGACAGACGATCT